>CANQNY010000107.1 GCA_947625335.1 uncultured Clostridia bacterium
TGCAGTACGGTCGGTGGCTTATCCTGTTCACCTCGTCCGTTACCCACGCAGGGGGCTTTTCGCCCTTTAAAACATAGTCCAACGCCGTTCTGTAAGCGTTTGTGGTAAGAGCGGAATAATACGCGGATTTTGCCCTTCCCTCGATTTTAAGGCTGTAAACGCCTGCGTCAAGCAGATCGTCAAGGTGCTCTATCATGCACATATCCCGCGCATTAAGTATATAAGAACCCCTGTCGTCCTCAAACACCTTGTAAAACTCCCCGGGACGCTTTTCTTCCATAAGAAAGTAGTTCCACCTGCACGGCTGGGCGCATTCGCCGTGATTTGCGTTTCTTCCCGTCAGGTATTCGGAAATAAGACATCTTCCCGAAAAGCTCACGCACATTGCCCCGTGAACAAAGACCTCGATTTCCATATCTTCGGGGATTTTCTCCCGAATTTTCCGTATGTTTTCAAGGTCGACTTCCCGCGCCAGAACCACGCGCCGCACGCCCATTTTATACAGTTCCAAAGCGGTTTTGTAATTCACAACGCCCGTCTGGGTTGACGCGTGAACGCAAAGCCCCGGAGCGTATTCTCTCACAAGGGAAATTATCCCTATATCCGCAGCAATAACGGCGTCAACGCCCGCCGCGTTCGCTGTTGCGATAAATTTCGGAAACTGCTCGATTTCGTCGTTCGAGGGGACGATGTTGCAGGCGATATAAACCTTCGCGCCTTTTTCATGCGCCGTCTTTACCGCGTTAAACAAGCCCTCCTCGTCGAAATTCTTCGCTCCCGCGCGCATTCCGAACGTTTTTCCCGCGAGATACACCGCGTCCGCGCCGAAATCCAGCGCACACCTAAGGCTTTCCTCGTCTCCCGCGGGAGAAAGCAGCTCTGCTTTTCTGTTCAAGATCTTATCCTCCCGCGTTATCGTGCAGCGCGGCGTCTTGGATATTCGCCTCGTGCTGAGCAAGCGTTTGAGCGTACCAGAAAACGCCGTCTTTGTCCGCAAGGAAGTATTTGTAATCCGTCTGCGCGGGGTAAAGCGCCGCGTTTATCGCCTCAAGACCGGGATTGCAGATAGCTCCCGCGGGAAGTCCCTCGCATTCATAGGTGTCGTATGCGTCAATTATCGCCTGCATTTTATCCTTATTGGAAGAAGTAATTTTCGGGTTGATGCATTGCTCGATATAGGTGTCGGTCGTATCGGACTGCAGCTGCGGGAAATTCTCCGCGTCGTTCATTCGGTTGTGGAACACCGACGACACTTTTGACATATTGTCCTCGTTTGTACCCTCGCGCTGGATAAGCGACGCTAAAATTATCGTTTCATCAAGCGTCATGCCCATTTCTTCCATGCGTTCTGTAAGTTCCTCGTCGATTTTATCCTGGAAATTGTCGTACATCTTATACGCGGCTTGTTTAGCGTAGGATTCGGTGTTCATCGTGGGAATAGTTTTCATATCCTCAACCACAAAGAACTCGTAGGTGTCGGGGAACAAATACCCCTCCAGCATATTGAAACGGTTGTCGTTGTCGGCAATTCCCTCTTCAAAGTCGAATTCATTCTGCTTTTTCTTGTAGAACTTCTCAAAATCCGACGCGCGGCAGACGTAATTTTCCTCAAGAATTCTTCCTATATCCGCCGCCGTAGACCCCTCCGGAATAAGCACGGTGACGGTTTTGGTGTATTTCTTTTCGGTCTGAAGATTGTCGACAAGGTTACCATAGCTCATATTTGAACTTATCGTGTGCGGACCGATATAAAGTCCCGAAAACTTGTCTTTCAAGCTGTTTACATAAGTTACAAAAAGCTTTGGGCTGAGAATTATCTTATTTTGGTACAATGTGTTTGCAACATCTTCAACGGTTGTGTTTTCTTCGATAACAATGTCGCATTCAGCCTGCTGTTTCGCCATACCGGTAATATCGCGCAGCGCGTCAATCACATTGAACGCCAGCACAAACCCCAGACAAATTGCCACAACGGAAATCACCGCCCCAAGAAATATCTGTCCCATGGTGCGGGTGTGGTTTATCTGATTTTTCTTGTGCCTGCGGCGTCTTTTTACGGGATTTTCGGTATAGGAATGCTCCCCGCGCGGCTCGTCGTCAGCCAGCGAATCCATAAGTCTTGTCCGCGACATATCGTCCGCCGAATTAAGGTCGATAAACTCGTCCCGCGGAGTAATCGAGCGTTCGTCCTCGGAACTGCCGTCCGAATTCTCAAAACGAATGCTGTCCATTTCCTGAGTTTTGCCGAGATCTTCCGGCTCTCCCGTTCTGTCAAAGCTGTCAATAAAGTTTTCGTCTTTTTCCTGCATATTTTCCCGTCCTGTCAAAAATCGTGTAATCTGCTTTTTTATCGTGAAATTCCGTGGGAACTACACGCTTAAAATCTTTATAGCATATAATAACGCTTGTGCCCTCAAAACCGCTTAAAAACCTGTCGTAATACCCGCGCCCGTAGCCCAGCCTGTACCCCAGACCGTCAGCGCATAAGGCGGGAACGATACAAAGCGTGTTTTTATCGGCAGCGGCTTTTCGTATCTTCAAAGGTTCGTCTATCCCGAAACGCCCGCGCGAGAGTTCGCCCGTGTTTTCGATGTAATAGAAGTCAAGCTCCGTATCCCCGCTTACGGGAAGTGCCGTCGGAATTCCCTTTTCAAGGCAATAATCTATCACCCGCCGCGTGTCGACTTCAATCGGCGTGGACGCATAGGTGAAAACCGATTTTGCCGCGTCTACCATCAGCAAAAGCTGCTCGAAAATATCGCGGTCGGCGCGTTCTTTCAACGCCTTGTCCATAGCCTGTCTTTGCGCGATAAGCTCCGCGCGGAGGCGTTTTTTCAATTCATGCATTGAATACCCGCTCTGATTTGCCTTGAAAGCTCTTCGCCCTTAAGCACCCTAACAAGCTCCAGACCGAACTCCACAGCCACTCCCGCGCCTGCCGCGGTGGTAAAAATGCCGTCGGTAACTACCTTTTTATCGGAAATTTCCGCTCCCGTCAAAAATTTCTCATATCCGGGGAAACAAATAGCCTTTTTCCCCGCAAGCACACCCTTTTTGCCGAGTATCGACGGCGCGGCGCAGATTGCCCCGACAGGTATTCCGTTCTTTACGCAATAGTCAATCGCGGCGTTTACGACTGCGTTTTTCTCAAGATTAAGCGTTCCGGGCATACCTCCCGGCAGCACTATCATCTCAAGACGCTCGTCAAGCTCTACCTGCATATCGGTAATATCGCACAACATGGCAATCCCGTGAGAACTTCTGATACCGTCGTTGCCTATACCTACCGTTACAACATCAAGCTCCGCGCGGCGAAGTATATCGATGGGAGCTACAGCCTCTGTTTCCTCAAATCCGTCAGCAAGAAAAACGTATACCATAAATTAACCTCCGAAAGAAATAATATATTTTTCCTCCATAAACGCGGGATAATACGACAGCTTGGCTTTTCTTAAGTTTTCCGAGCCGGTGTCGTCCTCGCGGTTTATATACTTGTATCTGCCGCCGAGAAACTTTACAAATTCCCTGTTTACGGCGGTATATGCGCCCTGATACTCGCGCAGAGCCTTTTCGACGTGTACCACGAAACAGTCCCCGCCTGCGGGCTCTCCGAACGTAAACGCCTGAACCACGCCGTTTACGCGGAGAACACCTCCGGTATACCCAAGTTTATCGTAGTACTTCAGCGAACACTCCACCACGCACAATTCGTCCGATTTTGCCCTTGCCTCCGCCGAAAGACTGCACTTGTCGATGTTCTCGTCACGCCATTTCTCGTTCATTTCAAGACATTCGCGGATATTTTGCGCCGTCAGCGGCTCAAAACTCCAGTCGTTCTCGTAAAAACGGTTCAGATGATTTCGCTTGCCGTGGTATTTTTTCCCCGAGAGATTTTCAAGGTCCTCCGCAAGATACACATAATCGAAAAAATCGCGGTTTGCCAAAGCCTTTGCGTTCGGGTACAAGGCAGTTATTTTCTCCGTAATCTCCTTGTTTGCGGAAATCAGAAGTTCAATTTTTCGCTCATTGCAATATTCCGACAGCAGTTCAACAGCCGTTTTTACGTCAACTTCTCCCGCAGGGTACAGAAATTGAACCTTTCCCCCGCTTAACTGCTTGCAAAAATACATTCCGTGAGAAAAAGCGATTTCAACGCCGCCGAAATTTCTCCACACGAAATTATTCCCGAAAGTGTACTCGCACCCGCGAAAGCCCGATTTTTTCAGGCACTCGTCGGCACGCTCCTTATCGGTAATTTCTATCCTTGCAAATTCAAGTTCCGCCATTATAAAACAATCCCTTTAAATATTCGCACAAATCGGTGTAAATGTCCTCGATCGGGCGCGGAAGACCGCCCCTCGCGCAGTCAAGCACCGTCCAGCCGCACCGTTCCGCCGCAAAAAGCGCGCTTTCGCGGCACTGCTGCAGAAAAGCCGTGTTTTTCTCGTGAATGTCCTTTTTCGTTTTATCGCCGAGATAGCGGTTATCCAACAGCTTTTGCGAGATCTCTATCGGCATATCGAGGAAAATAACCGCGTCGGGCTGCGGCAGTCCGAGTTTTCCGTACTCAAAATCAAACAGCCACTCAAGGTAAGCTTCTTTTTCCTCGTCGGGCAGCTTTGTAAGCTGATAAATAGCGTTTGAGGTGGTATAACGCCCCGCAAGCACCACCCCGCCCGCCTCGTAGTAGTCTTTCCAGTCGGTGACAAAGCTTACATACCTGTCGATAGCGTACATCGCGGACGCGGCATATGCGCCGTATCTGTCCGCGCACGGTATCTCGCCGCGAAGATAGCAGTCCACAAGCTGCCCGCTTATCGTATTGTAGTTCGGGAAACTTGTGGACTGCTATCTTCGCGGCGAGATACCGAAGATAGCAGTCCACAAGCTGCCCGCTTATCGTATTGTAGTTCGGGAAACTTACCGAGCGCACTTTAAGCCCCGTTTCCTTAAAATATCCCGTCACAAGATCAAGCTGGGTCGACTTTCCGCTGCCGTCAAGTCCGTCCAGCACAACAAGTTTTCCTTTATTCATAAATCAATCTCCGGCTAAGTCACTATACTCCTTATCGGAGCAGAAAAAAATTACATATATATTGTACCACAGTTTTACAATTTAGTCAATATTTATGACGTATTTTTTTGAATAACAAGAAAAAAAGTTGTCCGAAAAGCCTTAAATTGTAAATAATTGTAAGAAAATTATCTTTTAGGGAAGAGGGTGCATTTCTTCCCGACAACGGAAAAGCCGATTTTTTGATAAAACGGGACAAGATTGTCCTCGCACAGCAAAAACACTTTACTCTGCGAAAGCTCCCCGCAGACCGCGCGGATAAGCCGCCGTGCATAGCCCTTTTTGCGCATTTCGGGGAGAGTGGCTATTTGCGACAGCAAAGCCTCCCGGGACAGGTCGTGCTGGATTGCCAGAACCGACCCGCCGAGTTTGCGAAAGCGCGTCACGCCGTGCCTTACGCGGTGGGACATATCGAGATACCACGGCTCAAAATCGATTTCAAAGCCCGTTTTCAGAATATCGAACACCTCCGAAAGCGGCGGTTCTTTTTCGACTTCGCAATGCTCCGCCGTTCCCGTGAATTGCATAAGAAAAAGCGTTTCGCAGTTACAACAAAGCAGATTTTGCAGCCTTTTCCCGACGTTTTCCGAGCAGAAAATATCGCCGTATCCTCCGAATGCCAAAAACTCCGAAAGCTCCTCGAAATCGTCGTTTCGGGGAGCTTTTTCGTTATCGGATTTTTCAATTTCGCACACAACAAAACTGCCGTTCAGCTCGCACACCGTGAAAAATTCCGCGGTGTAAAAACGGCAAAAATCGTATTTTGGACCGTAGCAAAGCCAAAGCGCACGAATTTTCTGCGCCTCGACGCCCGTTTTCGCAAGCGTAAGCTTTTCGCCCTCAGCTACCCGTTTTATCATAACTCGGCGGCAGCGATAAGCATTTGTTCCGCGAGGGACTTTACCGCGTAAAAATCGCTCATCTTTATCACGCAGGACGGCGAATGAAGATACCTGCACGGCACGGAAACAGCGCAGGTACGCACGCCCCCGCGGCTTACGTGAATTGCGCCGCTGTCGTTGCCGCCCGCCACAAGAGTCTTTGTCTGCACGGGAATTCCGTTTTGCTCAGCCGTCGAAAACGCCAGAGAATAAAGCTCCCTGTCGTAAACCGTGCCCCTGTCCATATAGGACACAACCGCGCCTTCCCCGAGCCTGCAAACCGCTTTCGCGCCCGACACTCCCGCAATATCGCACGCTGTGGTCGTTTCCAGCACAAACGCAATATCGGGAGCCACCGTAAAAGCCGCGGCTTTCGCGCCGCGCGTTCCTATTTCCTCCTGCACGGTGAACGCATACCACGCGTCATACTCGGGTTCGCCGTTAATCATTTCCATCATTACAAGACAGCCCGCGCGGTCGTCGATTGCTTTTCCCTTGACAAAACCGTCTCCGAAAGTGAAAAAATCCGCGTCAAAATACGCATAACTCCCCCTCGGAGCAAGCTTTTCCGCCTGTTCGCGGGAATATGCTCCGATATCCAGATACATCTCCCCGAAATCGGGTATTTTTTTGCGTTCATCAGGGGACTGCTGGTGAACAGCTTTCGTTCCGACAACGCCGAAAGCCCCGCTTTCCAGCACGAAGGAGCGTCCGAGCGCGACCGACGGGTCCACCCCGCCCACCGCGTCAAACCGCAGAAAACCGTCTTCGGTGACATCGGTTATCATAAAACCGACCTCGTCCATGTGCGCCGCGAACATTATCTTGTTTTTCGGAGAGCGTTTTCCCTTTTTAAATACAATCAGATTGCCGAGATTGTCCGTGAAAATCTCGTCGGCTTTGATGTTTCGCTCAATAAAGCCGCGAACCCGCCGTTCGTCTCCCGACGCGCCGTTTATCATACACAATTCCCGCAGCTTGTCAACCATTCCCGACACCTCCCGAAACATACTCGCAGATAAGCCGCGACGTCGCGTGAATATCGTTTAAATCGACAGTTTCCGCCGAAGTGTGCATATACCTTATCGGGAACGACAGCGTACAGCATTTTACTCCCCGTCCGACAACGCCCACCGCGTCCGCGTTTGTCCCCGTCGATGTCGGCATTATCTCGCATGTGAACGGAATTTCGCGATTTTTCGCAAGCTCCCGCAAACCCTCCGACATTTCCTTGTCGAGAGCCGCCGAAAATCCTATCATAACGCCGCTGTGAAGTTTCGCGGTATCTTTTGCCGAGCTGTCGGGCGTTCTCCCGAACGAAACGTCAACGATTATCGCCTCGTCTGGCATTATCCGAAACGCCGCCTGTTTCGCGCCGCGTTCCCCGGTCTCCTCCTGAGCCGAAAAGCAAACCGCGAGATTATACGCCAAATTTCTGCCTTTAAGCATATCCAAAGCCGCCAAAATTGCACAAACTCCCGCGCGGTCGTCGACTGCCGCCGCCGAACACACATTGCCGCAAAGTTCCCTGAAATGATGATCTACTGTCACCCTGTCTCCGAGAGATACGATCTTCGAGACCTGCTCTTTCGTCATTCCCGCATCGATTGAAATATCGGAAATTTCGGGCGCGCCGTGTTCTTTCTTAACATGCGGAGGCAGCGTTGAAACAACACCTCTTATATTGGTTTTCCCGTGAACGGTAACCGCCCTTGCCAAAAGCGTTCTTACATCGGGAGAACCGCACGCACCCACCCCGATAAACCCCTGTTCATCGATATAGGTAACGATTAAGCCCAC
>CANQNY010000108.1 GCA_947625335.1 uncultured Clostridia bacterium
CAGGTCAAAGAGAAGAAAGTGATCTATTCGCTTGACGAGTGGGCGATCATTGAACAGCGGGCAGCCGATCTTGCAATGAAAACAGGAACTTACATTAAGCGCATATCCGTCGACGGGCAAATCAAACATTATCGCATCGGAGATATAACAACGCTAATGAACGCGCTCCGAATTATCGGTAGCAACATCAATCAGATCGCCAAGAAAGCCAACGAAACCCACAATGTCTATGCCGCAGATGTAGAAAATTTAAGAAAGGAAGTTGATGCCTTATCCCGTACCTTAAGTCAATTAGCATTCACGGAACAGTTGAACGCAGCTTAGCCTACATACTTAACCCCGAAAAGACGGACGATTTAATTTACACTAATGCTATGAACTGTATTCCCGATCCGAAGTGTGCATATCTTGCTATGAAGATGGTGTATGAACAATTTTCGGGAAACAAATTTGACGAGCCACCACACAAGTCCGGCAAAAGCAAAGTGAAAGCTATTCATTACATTCAGTCGTTCGACCCTAAAGATAAAATTTCACCGGAGCTTGCTCATCAGATAGGCAGGACTTTTGCGCGAAAGGCTTTCGGAGATAACTGCCAGATCGTCATTGCAACTCACGTTGACAAGGAGCATATCCATACGCACTTCATCATAAATGCTTACGGAATAGACGGACAGAAATTCAATGACAACCTCTCGACCAGAAAAAATCTTCGCGAAATTTCCGACAGGGTATGTCTTGCGTTCGGTATAAAGCCGTTTGACAAATCCAAAGGCAAACGCAAAACCGTTGAATACAACGAATGGCAAAGCGAACAGCGCGGCACTTCTTGGAAAGAAAAAATCCGTCTTGAAATAGACGGACTGATACTCAAGGTCAAGAATGTTGACGAGTTGCTCGCAGAGTTGGAGTTGTTAGGCTACACAGTGCGGCGCGGAAAATATATCTCGATAAAAGCACCTGAACAGCAAAGAGCCGTTCGCTTGAAAACTCTCGGCGAGGACTACACGGTCGAAAGCCTTGCTTCTCGGATTTTGTGGAAAGATATTGGTTCGGGAGTTTCGCTGCTCGGTCAAAAGTCCGAGTTGAGTGAGCGTTTTTCAACGACGATTTATGATGTGGAGCAACTCGCGCTCACGGGAAAAAAGGTTCAGCGCAGGCGCGACACCTCAATTCCCTACTCACCGAAGAATGACTTGGACGTTTACAAGCTGTCGGCTCAACTCACGATCATTAACCGCGACAATCTCTGCTCTATCGGAGAAGTCGAGGGCAAAATTCGTCAGCTTGAATACGAGGTTGAAAAAGCACGAAAGGAGTTGAATGCGCTTGCGGCACAGCAAGATACGCTCACAGGTCTTGCCGAGCAAGCCGAGGAATATTTTTCGTTGTTGGACAAGGCGGAGCGCACTCCTGCCGAGGAACTTCGCTTGAAAATGCACAAGACTGTGTTGGAGGGCAGCAACATCACAAGCCTCTCGGATTATGAGTACCTCAAATCCGTCATTGTCGACACGCAGAAAAAAACCGCACCCCTCAAAGAGAACTTCGAGAGGTGCAGACAGCTTTATGAATTGTATTCGGAAATTGCCAAGACATACTACGAGATTTCAAAGGGGGATTACATCTCGCGCTTGATTGAGGAACAACGGAAAACCACAGACGCCGAGGGCAAGAAAACCTACCGTATTACTTAACCGCCGTTCCCTGCAGCATCGCCATTTCACGAACAATATCTTTAACAGGCAGCCCCATTTCACAATGCGCCGAACAAGCTCCGCACTCGATACAATCCTCCGCGGCGGAATGCCCTATACAAATCGTACAATCAGCTTTGTATAATCGCAAAACATTCGGAATGTCGATCCCTGCCGGACAAACTGCTCTGCATTTTCCGCACTGGGAACAGGTTTGCAGATCAATTTCGCTTAGTCTGTCCATCTTTGTTCTCCTTACTTTTTAATTTGTCAAGCATTTTCAGACCTTTGGAAATACCCGCGCCAACGCAGGCAAACAGGCAAATCATTGAAGTGAAATCCGCAAAGAACCACAATCTCGGCTGTTCGAAATCAAAGAAAACAAACTGATTTTTCAAGAACAGATAAGAGGATATATCGCGTTTTACGAATGCGTATACGCCATAAATTGACACTACAACTGCAATTGTCTAAAAGACGACAGAAATGGCTTTTTTCTTTACAACACGCGCTCCGATGTGATTACCCGCGTGAACCGACATCAGGATAAATCCCCAATACGACGCGAGCAGGTGAACCGTCCGCGCGAGCGACAGACCGCCGACGCCCGAAATGCGGAAAATATGCTTTGACATCATTATCCCACTGACGGGCAACATCAGCATGACTGCCAGAAGCAGAACATTTATCACCGTCATGTAAATTCTGTACGCGGAATATCTTCCTTTGAAAAGCGTTTTCAGCCACGCAAAATTTATGATATGATGCAGGACGAACAGCGCGAATATAGCAATCCCAAGCCATTCGTGCGCCGCCTCTCCGACAAGCGAATACGCCATAAGCAGGGGCAGGAGAATGAGCATTGACGTATTTGTGATTATCTTTGGTATTTGCATTTCACTTGCAGGAATTTTTCATTTCCTGCCCCCCTATTTCAGTCCTATTTTCTTTACCCATTTTTCAAGTTCGTTGTCGCAATTATCCACATTGTCTCCGTTAATTGCAAGCCCCTCGGTAATTTTCGCATTCGGGCATAATTTCGCTATATCCCTGAGAGAATTTGAAAATCCGCTCCCGCCGTGAGAGTAATTCTGCCCCGCGTGGGAAAAGTATGCGATCAAAATTTTTGACATAATGTCCTCCTTTTTAATAGTCAGCAAACCGCTCGTTTTTGTCGAGTGCTGTCATCTGCCGCATTTCTTCATCGGAAAGTTTAAAATCAAAGACCTCGTGGTCCTCCGCAATATGCGCCTTATTGGCTGTCGGTATCATAGCAAGCGCGTATTCGTCCTCGGCGGTGAGCGCGTGGGGCATATAACCCGTCCGGCTCGACACGACAAGCCCTGCGCCGCTGCGCGCCATAACTTCTCCGAACGCGTCAATCGCGTAAGAAGTGCCGAAATTCCGCGCCGAAAGAGGTTTACGCCACACTTCTTCAAAAATGGGGAGTAAGTCGTTCGTTCATTGTTTCGGTTTCAGCGGACTATAGTAGTAACTTGCCGCTGCACCGCAATTTTAAATTCAGGAACGCGTTTTTAGAAGTTAATTAAAAAATGGGGGAAACCTTTTTTCATAGGTTTCCCCTTTTGTTTATGCCGTGGTGTTTTCAGGCTTACCTGCTTCTTGCTTTCTTCTTTGCAAAAACTATCGTAAAGCAGCCCGACAGTACGATAAGTACAGCTATTGCCGACATATCAAAGCCTGTTGCGGGAGATTTCTCGGAATCCTGTTCGGACAATACCGCGCGAATCTTCGTTTCGTATTCTGCGCCGATCTTTGCAATTTCGTCATAGAGCGCCGCTACAGCGTCCTTGTCGCTTATAAAGCCGTACTCAACTTCTACGTCGAGGGCGTTTTCAGCCTCTTCTTCGAGCTTGTCGACATCAGCCGTAAGCTTGTCGACATCAGCCGTAAGCTTGCTGAGATCAGTTCCGTTCTTCTCTTCAAGAGCCTTTATGGTTTCTCTCATTTCGGACGCTGCCGCAGAAATTCCTTTTTGTGCGTTCGCCGCAAATATCATTTTGAGCGCTGTGTCATACATTTCCTGAAGCGTTCCGCCGATTGAATTTATCTTTTCGATTTCTTCATCCGTTCCTACCGCTTCTTCCATTGCTGCACTTGCAGACGCTGTTTCGGCATTGAGAAGATTTCTTACTTGTTCCAACTGTTCCTGTGTTATATAAGTACACTTCGGACCGTATTCTTTTATTGCCTCGTCAAATTCTTCGAGCGCATACTTGTCTACCCACAAGAACACGTCCTTGCGCCAGAGAGCGTCTGCTTTTTCCTCGATCTCGCTCAGAAGTTCGTCTGTTTTCTCCCAGTCTAAAACGTTGTTGTCGGCTATTATCTTTTGAACAGCGGCGTTGTTAGCCTCTATCAGCTTCAAAACCTCCGCCTTCTCTGCTTCCGTTACATAGTCGAGATTTTCTACGGTTGCTTTTTCGCTTCTTACAATGTTGGTCGCAAGCGCCTTTGAGTAAGCGAGATTTATAGTACCCTCGTACTTTTTGATATTCTCTTTTATCTCGCTCTTTGACTTTGCCGCAATTTCGTCTCTTACAGACTTTATCGCTTCATCAAGATCTTTCTTATACCGGGCTCTTTCTTCGTCGGTGAGCATTGTAAAGTTCTCGATGTCCTCGGTATAATATTTTCCTGTTTCCACGATAAATGCTTCGATGTATTCTGCGGAAACATCAGCTCTGAAATTATCCACCACTTCGACATATGCGTTCATGACCTCAACCGCAACATTACCCTTTACTACCGTATCCTTATCATCAAGAGCGTCTACAGTCTTTTCCGCTTCAGTCTTAAGAGCTTCTACAGCAGCCGTCATTGCGCTGCGGTCTTTGCCGTCTATCGCTTCGGCTTCTTTAATGCTGTCAGCTGCAGACTGTGAAGTCTTGGCGATTCTTGCCTTTGCGCAAAGCGTGTTGAGTTCTGCCCATTCGCTAAGTGCACCGTTTATGATATCGTCATACAATTTTATCTGTACATCAAGATCCGTCGGAGTTTCATATTCTTTGAGCAAACCGTCGAGCTTTGTGATTATATCATTCAGCACTTCTTCGGTCTTGCCCTCGGGCGCATACTTGAACCAATCGGGGTTGTCGTTTACGGCTTTCTCGAAATAGTCCTTATACTTCGCAGCTTGGTCTTTAACCATATCCTTGTTTATGGCAATAAGGATTTTGTCTATTTCATCAAACGCCGCGTCAAGTATTTCGAAATATTTGTCAAGGCTGTCTTCCGGTTGTAAATTCGCGATATTTTGCAATGCGTCGCGCTCGATATCCTCAAGTTTCTTTATCAATGCGTCCGCATCTTCCCTTGTCAGAATGCCGTCATTTACAATATCCTCGGTCTCGGCTTTGTAATATTCGACTGTGTCATTCAAATCTGCTACTTCGTACACTATTTCTGCGCCGTCTGCAAACAGATCGTAAAGCTCGCCCATTTTATCATAGGTCGTAAGATCAACAAGTTCTCTTAAAGCGAAATCTCTGAGCTGCTCAGTCCGGGATATTGCAGTCTCTGCTACGTCTGCTTTGCAATAAGTGAGGTATTCCTTTATATCGCTTATGTTTCTCGCGGCATAGTCCTCTATATACTGAGCAATTTCTTCCTTGTAGTCGTCTATGCTGAGAGCGGTAAAGCTGAACGTATAATAGCCGGGGTTGATATCGGCAGTACCGGTGCCGGAATAGTTGTTTACATAAACAGGACTATTCATGTTTTCTGTCTCTTTGAGCCAGATAACGTGCGCGCCTTTTTCAAGTTCAAGAACTATTTCGCCGTTTTTATTTGTCTTTACGGTAACGCCTTTTGCGCCGTCAATGCTTATCATCAGATCTGTATCTTTGAGAGCAGTTCCGTCAGAAAGAGTTACGGGAATAGTAACCGTATATTTCTCTGGAGACCGGTCGTTCGCAATTATTATGCGCGGCTCGGTAATCTCATAGGTGAGTCTGCCGTTTTTCAGGTTCGCCAGAATGTAGTCCATAACTATCTGGTCTTCGCCGCCAAGTTCGCCGACTTTCGTTCCGTCTTTAATGCCCTCAAACGTTCCGACATAGTTGTTTGTGGCAAGAAGGAGCTTTGTCTTGTTGTCATTAAGATTGAGTTTCGTTCCGTCGGAAAGCGTTATGTCGGTTACCTTTTTGCCTGCCGCGCCTGCGGGATCGTAAGAATAGCTGAAACCGCCTGCCTGTAAAAAGCTGCCGCTTACTTTTGTTCTTTCAAAGCTGCCCGTTTTGTCCTGACCCGTCATAGTAAGACCAAGCTCAAGAGCCGTGCGGAGCATTTGGGGAGTAACTTCGTATACCTCTACCATATTTCCATGGTTAAAGGCATTCAGAACGTCGCCGCGCGTTACTGTTCCCGCGGGGAGCGTCTGACCTATGCCGCCGCCGTTTTCAACCGCGATAACGGGAATATTTATGCCGTTTTTCTCGGCAAATTCTCTTGCATATTCTGCAAAAGCGTCGGTAACGAAATCGCCGTAGGGAGTTTCAACTATACGCGACTCTACATAGTCATAGCAGATATAGCCGCCCCAGAGAGGAATGTTGTTTTCGCAAAGCTCCTCGCCGAGAATTTCATTCTGTTCGGACTGTATGCCGTTAAGCACATTTTCTACTTTGGCTTTCTTTGCCTTGCCGTCAGCGTTGAGCGTATAAGCGTCAGCAGTAGCCTTGTCAAGCACCTTGCAGGTAGCGGAAGCGCCGTTAGCACCGAAGGTCAACTCAACCATTCCGATACTTGTAAACTGTGTTCCTGTCTGAACAACAGGGATAGAAACGCCGTTTTTTGTATATGTACTTTGTTCTACAGTATGGCTGTGACCGTCGATTACTGCCGTTATTTCTTTAAGCTCGTCTTTTGAAAGGCCGTCGAGCAGAGCTTTGCTCGTACAGCTTACAGCAGCCTTGTTGTCGCCAAGGTGGGTGATAAGAACGATAGCGTCGGTCGTATCTTTAAGTTTCGCTATCTCGTCTTTCGCCGCCTTTATCTCATCGCCAAAAGTAACGCCGCTGAGTTTCGCGGGATTTGTAGAAGTTGCGGTGTTCTTTGTGGTTATGCCGACAAAGCCTATCTTTTTGCCGCCCACTTCTTTTACCGCACTGCTTTCAAGAAGGGTCTCCCCGTCTTTCATTACGTTTGCGCTGAGTATCGGGAACTCCGCCGATTCTTCAAGCTTTTTGAGCTGATCCGTTCCAAAATCGAACTCATGGTTTCCCGCCGCCATAACGTCATATCCCGCAGCGTTCATCATCTTTATAACGTCCTCGCCCTGTGAAATTGTCGCAAAGGACGCTCCCTGTACTGCGTCGCCCGCGTCTACCAGAAGCGAGTTTGCTGTTGACGCTTTCATTGCGGCAGCCTGCGCCAGACCTATGGTCGTTTCGCTTTCGGCAACAACGCCGTGAATGTCGTTTGTCGTAAAGATAGTGACCGTTTCGGTATCAGCCGCGAATGCCGCTGCAGGCAGCAGTGAAAAGACCATTGCCACGGACACCATTATCGACAATATTTTTTCTTTCAGTTTCATACTTTCTCCTTTTTCATGTTGAAATTAAAAACGTGCATTTTCCCTGCAAAGGAAAACCCTGCCTGTCTCACCGCCTTTCAGTAAATTTACAATTGCATTATGCCGCAAACTATTTAGAAAGTCCTCTACACTTTTAAAACGCACCTGCGTGGTTTCACACGTTTAAATTATGCAGTTCAAAAAGCTCCTCATTCGTAAAGTTTACTTCACTTTTATATTCTCATTTTCGGACAGGAAAGCGTCCGCTCCGTGCCGCCCGAAACTTCAATTCCCGCGGCTTTAAGCTCGTTTATAAACGCTTTGGAGAGCGCGTTTCCCGAAAAATCCTGCATAATATTCATAAAGAACTTTCCGCTCACCGCATTAACTTCTGCTATGATATGACTTCCCGCCGGGTCGACATATGTTCTTACTGACTTTATGTAAGGCTCAAGAGCGCCGAGGGTGTTCATTCTTACATAGCTTAATG
>CANQNY010000109.1 GCA_947625335.1 uncultured Clostridia bacterium
CATTTTACACCGCAAGCGAAAATTACACCGCAAAGGCGCACTTTTCAATTATTCCTCGGCTTTGTATCAAACTCTGCAAGATTATATCATAAACGCTGCGTGGCTCAATATCCACATAAGATTTTAGCTTTTCCGCAAGTCCCGGCGGCGTGTAAAATATACCGTGTTTTCTAAATTCTTTTTTTACGCTTTTTAGATTTTTCGGTTGCATTTATCCACCGCCTTATAGGGTTCTTATAGATTTTCTTTTTTTGCACTTCCATTTTACCACCTACCGCCGAATTATTTGTATACACCTTTGGGCGCAAAGAAAATTGTAGCACACCGCCCGCATAAAGGCGGGGCGGTGTGCGTGCCTTAGATATATTAGATATATTAGTTATATTAGGGTCTGGAGAGGGGCTGAAAAGCCCGTAAATCAAGGGTTTTCAAAAAGTTATGCTGTCCGTTACCCCCCTATTTGCTGTCCGTTACCCCCCCTATTTGCTGTCCGTTACCCCCTTTTTTTCGTTCGACTTAATTATAGAAAAGCCCAGCCTGTCAAGGCTGGAGCTTCTCTTTTTTTCACTTGTCGAGCGGGACTATTGCAAGCGTCTTTCCCAACGGAGCTAATACTTTTAAGACTGTATCTATTTGGGGGCTTGTGCTTCCTTTTTCCATGCGGGCTATTATCGGCTGTTTAACTCCGCTCAATTCTTCAAGTCGCTTTTGGCTTATGCCTTTTTCCTGTCTGGCTTTAATAAGTTCCCCTATTAAGGCTACTCTTAAATTGCTGGCGGCTATTTCCTCCGGAGTAAAAAGCTCTTTCTCCAGCTCTTCCCATGTCCCGCCAAACGCGCTATTATTCATCTTCTACGCCCCTTTCTATAAGGTCTGTAAGTTCTCGTTTTGCCTGTTCTATTTCCCTTGCGGGGGTTTTCTGCGTCTTTTTCATAAAACTATGAAGTAAAACAAAACTCCCATTGTGCCACGCTACAAAAAGTATTCTGTCTCTAAGGGGTCTAAGCTCCCAAATTTCGCCGTCTAAGTGTTTTATATATGGCTCTCTAAGCTGTAGCCCGTACTCGCTTAAAGCGTTAATGTAGTCTTGTATCTTGTGTAACTTTATGCGGCTGTCTTTGTCATTCTTTCCCGCTAACTCTCTGATATAATCGGCTACGGGGCTTTTTCCGTCTTTGCTCCTGTAAAAATGTATTGTGTGCAAGGTTAGCTTTCCCCCTTTCCGCTTCTATTATACGCAAAAGTTATTGCTGTGTCAAGTACTTTTAAGTTATTGTACGAAAAAGAGCGGGTAGCCTGTCCAGCCCCGCTCCTCTCCGTTACTCTGCATCTGGCTTTTTCTTCTTAGAGGTCTTTTTCTTTTGGGCTTGCTTCGCTTGCTCTATCCTCTCCGCTTTCCTCTCCAGTCTGGCGGTTTGGTCTGGGTATTGCTTCCAATATGTCCGAATTAAAAGCCCTGTAAAGGTTTCGTATGTCATATTAGCGGCTTCTTTGTCCGTAAGCGGCGTGTTGTTACTGTGGCAATACTCCCATGTTAAGGACGGTTTTTACACCGCCCATTTTCCGTTACATCATTCTTTTCGGCTTATCGACCGCTTGTCTCAACGCGCATAATCGCGCCCGGTATGCCCGAAAAGATAAAGGCGTCGCCGTCAATGGTCGTTATCGCCACTTTACAGCCGCGTATATAAATCTCCGCTATTTTGCTCGGCTTGAAATTATGCCCTTTTACGCTGATTTGTTCAATTTGTGACATCGGTATCGTTTTCATTGTTCCACTTCTTCTATGCTTTCTTAATA
Organism: uncultured Clostridia bacterium; assembly: GCA_947625335.1. Lineage (GTDB taxonomy): Bacteria > Bacillota > Clostridia > Oscillospirales > Ruminococcaceae > CAG-115. The sequence goes on from CANQNY010000109.1 coordinate 1,801, forward strand.
TCCTTGATCTCTGGAACATAAATCATTACAAGTCCACCATCTCTTTTTTTGATGATAATGGCTTCCGGATCTGGCTCATTATCTAAAGCACTGGTCCAGTCAATCCATTCACCGACAATAACTTGTCCATCAGTACAAACTACCTTTATTTTTTCGTCAAGCAAAAACTCATATTTTATCAAATTAATCATAACATTACTTCCCCTTATCTGGTCTCGCCGCGCCGCGTGCCGCGGCGGCTTGCTTTCTGTCCCACTTGGCGATAGTGAGGCGGTCTTGCAGGCGTTTTAATCCGTTCTGCTCGCAGAAATCGTTATACTCCTTATTCTGCTTTGCAAGCAGCGCGGATTTACGCCGGTAATCCTGCTCCAACCTTGATTTTACACCCGCGTCGGGGCAGTTGTCAACGGCGGTTTTAAGGTTCATCACCTTGCGCTTTGTATCGCGTATGCGCCGTTCAAGCTGTCGCTGACGCTGCTGTGTTTCGTATGCCTTGCGGTTTTCGTCGCCGGCGTACTGCTCGAACGGGTTTTCCATCCCCTCGAAGTACGGACCGAAGCTGTGCCGACAATTCCAGCCGCACAGCCCCTCGCCGCTGCCGTAGCCGGTGGAACTCACAAAGTCGGGGTATTTTCTGCTTTTTCCGCTCCTGCTGTACACCTTGCCCTGCCATTCGGCGTGGCTCGGACGTGCGCCGAGGTGGGAGCTTACAAGCACCAGATCAACCTCCATTTCGTCCATCCGCGCCGTCTGTATCTGCCCGGTCGCCTGAGCTATGCCGGTACGAACGCAGCGAAGCGTCGCCGTCTCTATGGTGTCGGTATGCCCGCTCGGGTAGGTGACGTACACGCCGTTTTCGACGATGTCGTTAATTGCCTCCGTAAACGCCTGCGTGTACCCCACAGCCCCCGAAGCGGTGAGATGGTACGCTTTATCACAAGCCTGTATAAACGCCCTCTGTGCGGCGTCTGCGGTGGTTCTGGTGAAGTTCTGCCACTCGCCGAGCGTTGCCTCATAGTTTCGCTGCATAAGGCGAATAAAATAAGGCGACGTCATAGGATTTGTCGGCGTAAGCCCCGCCGCTTTATATACAGCGTCGTCATAGGATACGGCTTTTACGCCCGCGTCCTCCATCGCCTCTTTTATCTCGGTCTGCTGCAAGGTCGTTCTTTTTGCAATCTCTTTTTGTATATCCTCCAACAGATAGCCCGAGCTTTGCAGCGTTTCAAGCTGCCACTTATCGACGGCGGTGAGCAGATAACCCTCGCCCCGCGCCGGCCGCGCCGTCATCCGCTCGATTATACGGTTCATAATGTCGGCGTGCAGCTCTGCCGCTATCTCCTCCGCGCCCTCAGATATATGCAGCATATAATCCGGACTAAGGATATTAACCACTCCCTTCCCGTCAGCTGTGCGCCTGTTCTGTCATTAACATATCAAGCTATAAGGAATACCGTGAAAGCGGGCTTACCCGGTCAGCCTCGCTTATTTTGCCGCAATCCTCGCAATTTTCGCAGGATATTTCCGCATATCCGCCGCCCGTGCCGGAAAGCGCACGTTCAAGCGCGGCGGTGTCCCAGCACAGACGACAGTCTTTACAGGTCTTACAGCAGTCTTTCAGTCTTATAGATATCATTTTTACTCCTCCGCGAATAAGGCGGGCTGTTTGGGCGACGCCGCCGCAACAAGCCGCCGCGCCTCTTTCTCCGACAGTCCCTCGTACATATGCAGGTAATACTCCTTCGGATAGAAATTGCCGAGCGTCAGCTGATACGCGCGGCTTCTGTCCTCCGCAAAGTTGGTATATATAGAGCCGAAGTGTATATGTATCTTTCTCTCGTCCTCATTGGTATATATGCTCTCGTAGAAATCCTCGGCGGGATAAAGGCTGCTGTCAAGCATAAAATCACCGAACGCGTTTACGGCGTAAATCACGTCGTACAGGCACACCTTTATTCGGGTTCTTACATCCTCGATAAACTGTATTGTCCGCGCCTGCTCGCTTTCGACCTGTGTTGCCGTTGCAAAGCCTGTTTTCTCGTTGAATACAAAATAGCCGTTGGAAAAGCCTATTTTATACCCTATCTGCGACAACAGCGCGTTTATGCCGGTAAGGCGGGCGTCCGTCTGAAGCGTCGGGTTAATCTCCTGATAAAAAGTATTCTGCCCGTCGCCGGACACCGTCTTGACGTAATCGGGAAGCCCGAAAAGCTCCCGCCTATGCTCTAAGCCCGCCGCAGTATTGCTAAGCTTTCCGCCCGTTGCCATAAGCCTGTCGCTGTCCAACAGTACCGTGCGCTTACTGTCGATAATCTCTTTGACGCTGCGGCTGTAGGCGATATCAAGGTCTTTAAGCTCCTGTATCGCGTCGGCAAATACCGGCAGCGACAGCGGGCTGTCAACGTCAACGTTGTTCGCATTCGGCATTTTCAGCACGCCGAACAGCGGGCGGTCAATGTTGTCGCCTATCGTTTCCTCCCACATCCCCGCCCACGGGGTGTCGTCAATCGGGACGCGCTTCGAGGTGTCGTTTTCGGTCGCGCCGACATAGCAGACGTTTTTAATGAGATACTGTCTGTTGGGCAGCATATGGTGGTATTCAAGGCGGGTGTAAAACCTTCTCCCGCTCGCGTCGACGTCGCGGTTGCAGAAAACGACGCCGATAATCTCGCCGTTCTTGCAATCGGTCACCATAAATTCGTCCGGCTTGTATATGTCTATGCTTTCGCCGTTAGGCTTTAATATGACCGTGCCGAGTGCCGCGCCGTACTCCACCCACTCGCGGATTTTGAACATAACGGCGTTCATCTGCCCCTGAATCCACTCAGCCCGCGCGCCGCCCTCGATATCGATTTTGAGCTGAAGCGTGGCGAGCCTTGCCGTTTCGGCGCAAACAGCCTTTGCAAAGTTTATGGTGCGGATATGGTCGTTTTCGTTTACCCATTCGGGTTTTCCGCGGTAAATCGCCGCACACCGCTCTGTCATCTTTCGCATTTCGCCGGAGGTGATGTCCTCGATGTTAAATTCCTCTTTCGCCTTTCTGTTAAAAAGCATATTGAATTTCTCCTTTATCCACGATATAAGTCCCATTTTACGCGCTGCTGCCTCTCCTGTTGTAAAGCGGTGACAGGGCATATCTGACGCTGTCCACCGTATGATTGTCTTTGTCGGGGTAATTGCTCATTACTTCGCCGTTTGCGTCAACCTCAAATTCATAGTTGATAAATTCCCGGTATGTGTTCGGCGTTCTCTCCGGGTCTATGACTATGTACCGGCATTGCAGCCACTTCATACCGTACTCAACGCTTCCCGCGCCCTTGACCGCGCCCTGTGCCGGTATTCCCATGTCCCGGTAATCATTGATTGACTTCGGCTCTGCGCTGTCGCAGGTTATGACGTAATCGTCGTAGCCCTTGTCAAGTATCCATTGTCCCGTTTTCGCGTTGCTCCGCTTATGGACGTAGTTTTCGTCGAATATGTATATCTTTTCGTGGTTACGGTCATAGTACGAGCGGGTAAAGGCGTAAGCGTCGGGGAAAAAGCCCCAGTCCACGCCCTGATAGATACGGTCAAACTGCGCGATTTCCTCATCCGTAATTTTCCGAATCTCCAGAAACTCAAATATATTCGTCCCAAGTCCTACGGGGTTGCCCAGATATTCGTGCTCGTATGCGCGCGGGTTGGTAGTTTTCAGATGCTCCGCGTCGTCGATGAACTGCTGCCCCAGCCAGTCGAGCGGGACGGTGGTATAATCGCTCTTGTGCCGCAGACTGTCCGCCCGCGGCTCGTCGACATACATATTCGCCCAGCTGCTGCGGGTTATGGGCGGGTTAAATGTCTTGAATACCACGAACTTACTGCCGCCGCGCAATACCGACTGCTGCACCGTGCGGATTTCCTCCGCGCCCGAAAACTCATCCAGCTCCTCAAACCAAAGATATTTGAAATAACCGTGGCTTGCCTTGATTGATTTTGTTTTTTTCGCCTTGTCCAGCCCCCGAAATATTATCTTTTGCCCGGTCGGCTTGTAGACAAACCCGAGCGGGCTTACCTTCGCGTCCCATAAGTCCGACACGCCCAGCTCGTCAATCGCCCACTGTATCTGTTCGTACACGCTTTCCCGCAGTGTGACGGCGTATTTGCGGAATACCGCCGCGTTCGCCTGCGGGTCTTGCATCATTCCGAGTACCAGTTCAACAGACACAAAAGACGATTTCGTCGAGCCTCTCCCGCCGTACAGGTCGTAATATGTGTGTCCGCCCTCTTGTACGTCCCAATGCACGCCGTAAAAGGACGGAGCTATAAGGTCAGTCAATTTTACTTTTTCCATTGCCCCTCGGTATGTCGTTTACGATAACCGGCATTTCGCTCTCTTTCCGTTCGTCGTCCCGCTTGTCCTTCCAAACGACCGGCTTGCGGTTCTTTAACCAGAATATCTGAGCCGTTACGTTTCCCTCCAACGCGCTTTTAAGCAGAGCGTTTTCGACTTCGTAATCAACAACTTCCTTGCCTTTTTTTAAGGCGTCCGAAATGTCCGAATGCTTTTCTTTCCAAAGGCAGAGCGTGCTCCTTGACACCCCGATATTTTGGGCTATCTGCCTGTCGGTCAGTCCATCTCGCGCCCAGCCCTCTATTTGTACAATCCCCTCGGAGGTGAGCCAATATTCGTATTTTCCTTTCGCCGTAACGCCTCCCCCTTTCAGGGCTGATTACTCCACTCCTCCCTATACCTCTATTTTACAGCAGGCGTATAAAAAAGTTGTATACACCTTTACGGACGGCAAGACCGCCCCTTTTTCATATTAACCGCAGTTGTATATTGCCGCGCAGGAATATCGCCAGCGTCTTGCGGCGGTAGGCGTAAAAGTCCCCCTTGCTGTACGGTATGTAACACCAGCTTTCCAGCTTGTCGTAAGACACGTTGTACGCAAGCGAGAACGCAAGCGCGACGGATATGTCCGGGTTTGCCGTCTGAGCGGCGGAGAAGAGCAAATAAAAATTCTCGGGACGCCTGCACTCGGAGTATGCCCGCTCTATATCGTCCTCGCCCAGTCCGTAGCTGTCATAGCTTTTATCTCTGGTTTTCATCGCTCGCCTCCTGTCGGTGTAGGTTACAAGTCCATCTTTGCGCCGCAAAACGGGCAGTAGTTGAGTAGATTGTCTCGGGGTGTGCCGTCAATCAACGTAAATTCCTCATCGCAAACAGAACAGCAGTATATAGTATCATAATAGTCCGATACATCATCCCACCGACCGTGCCGCACCGGCTCCGCGTCTACGGTTTCTTGTCTGTCAAAATCTTCTAAGGTTACGATTTCACCGAGATTGTCCTCTCTTGCATTTTCTGTGTTCAATCCTAGATAGTCTACAAAGCTATCCGCGTCAATGCACCGCATCTTTTGCCCTCCTGTTCCACGCTTCGGTTGCTTTCGGTTCTCGTTCCGCTCCGTAGAAACAAACGTCTGCGCCGCATTTGTGGCAAACAAACATCTGTGTGCCCTTAAACGCTCCCGTGATTTTTTTGACTTCACTTCCGCAAAACGGGCACGGTTTTAATTCAATCATTTTCGTCTGCCTCGCTTTCAAGCCATTTAATAGCGCATTCTGTATATTTGCCCTCGGTGTTAAACGCAGGGCAATTAACACAATAATCAATATTGTAATAGTCGCAAAGTGCCTTTGCCATTTCCTCAACGCTCATCGCTTTGATTTTCTCGTAGTTGGTCATTTCTTTAGTTCTCCTCTCTCTTTCAGGTACGAATACCAGCCGTATGAATAGTGCGTACCGTGGGCGGCGTTATAGCGGTCGATTTCATCGCACGTCTCGTAAATCCCCTGCGGCTTTTTACCGCTTCCACAACGCATTTTCCTCTTTCCCTCGGCTCGTTGTGCCTT
>CANQNY010000110.1 GCA_947625335.1 uncultured Clostridia bacterium
TGCGGCAGGACCACTACGCGTTTGACGAGTACACCGTCCTTGATACGGTCATAATCGGCAATAAAAAGCTGTACGATATAATGAAAGAAAAAGACGCGCTGTACGAAAAAGAGGATTTTTCGGACGAGGACGGCGAAAGAGCGTCCGTTCTGGAGGGCGAATTCGCCGAAATGAACGGCTACGAGGCTGAGTCCGACGCGTCAAAGCTTATTCAGGGGCTGGGACTTCCCGAGGAGATATTGTATTCGCAGATGTCGTCGCTTTCGGGCAGCGAGAAAGTAAAAGTGCTGCTTGCACAGTGCCTGTTCGGCAACCCGGATATAATCTTAATGGACGAGCCGACAAACCACCTCGACGTGGACGCGGTGTCGTGGCTGGAGGACTTTCTGGCGGATTATTTCGGAACGGTAATTGTCGTGTCGCACGACAGACACTTTTTAAACAACGTCTGCACGCATATTGTCGATATAGATTACGGCAAAATACGAATGTACGTCGGCAACTATGAGTTCTGGTACGAATCCTCCCAGCTTATCCAGCGTATGATTAAACAGCAGAACAAGCGCGCCGAGGAGAAGATAAAGGAACTTCAGAATTTTATCGCGAGGTTTTCCGCGAATAAGTCAAAATCCCGCCAGGCAACCTCCCGCAGAAAGCTTTTGGATAAACTCACGGTTGAAGAACTCCCCGCAAGCTCGCGAAAATACCCGTATATCGGGTTTGATATGGAGCGCGAGGCGGGAAAGGATATTCTTCAGGTGACGGGGCTGTCAAAGACTGTCGACGGGGTAAAGGTGCTGAATAATGTCGGTTTTACCGTTTCAAAGGGCGATAAAATCGCGTTTGTCGGGGCAAACGAAATTGCCGTAACCACGCTGTTTCGCATTCTCACCGAGGAGATAACCCCCGACGAGGGCGAGTTCCGCTTTGGCGGCACAATTTCGGTCAGCTATTTCCCGAACGACAACAGCTCGTTTTTCAACGGCTGCGAGCTGTCAATAATCGACTGGATGCGGCAGTATTCCAACGATGAAACGGAAAGCTATCTGCGCGGTTTTCTGGGGAGAATGCTGTTCAGCGGCGACGATGTTTTCAAGCCCGTGAACGTTCTTTCGGGCGGCGAGCGTGTGAGATGTATGTTTTCGCGAATGATGCTTTTTCATTCAAATCTGCTTATCCTCGACAGACCGACAAACCACCTCGATCTCGAAAGCATAACCGCTGTAAACAACGGTCTTTCGGAGTTTAAAGGGAATATCCTCTTCGCAACGCACGACCATGAAATTCTCGACACCGTCCCGAACCGCATTATAGAAATCACGGAAAACGGCTGTCTTGACCGCGCGGGAACATATGAGGAGTACGTCGCTTGGCGGCACGAAAATCACGGGGGCGCGCTTGCTATCTAAACCAAAGTGAAAACAAAAGAAAGAAAGTAACAGCTATGAATTACATTATTTTCGATATGGAGTGGAACCAGGCGTTCTGCGCGGCAAAAATGGTGCGAAGTCCCGTTCTGCTGCACGGTGAGATAATCCAGATAGGCGCGGTTAAAACCGATGAGAATTTCAATTTTCTGGATAAGATAAAGATAAATATCCGCCCGAAGTTCTACAAGCAGATGAACCCCCACGTTCGCAAAATAACGGGTATTACGGACGTTCAGCTCACCGCCGGGGAAACTTTCCCGCAGGCATTCAAGCGGTTTTCGGAGTGGTGCGGAGAGAATTTCCGCTTTATAACCTGGGGTTTTGACGATGTGGGAGTGCTTTCGGACAATCTCACGCTGCACGGGCTTGATCCGAGTTTCGGGAGCAATTATATCAATCTCCAGCTTATTTACAATCGTCAGGTAAAGAGCGAACATCTCCAATGCGCGTTGTCCGCCGCCGCCGAAAAGCTGGGGATACCGCTTGACGTTCAGGTTCACGACGCGATGAACGACGCGTATTTAACCTACGAGGTCTGCCAAAAACTTGATATGCAGCTCGGAATTGCGGAGTACGCCGAGTATACCGCCGCAGCCGCGCCGCAGCTTTTCAAAGACGCGGTAAACGGGGTTTCCGACCCGCGGAAAATGCTGTTTGATAAGCGCGTTACGGATTTAAAATGTCCGCATTGCGGGCAAAAATTGCCGTTTAGCGAGTGGCTTTTCGGGAACGGGAAATCTTGCCGCACGGTGACTCGCTGCGCCTGCGGGGAATTTGTTACCGTAAAGCTTAAGGCTGTCACGATAGCCGAAAACGACAACACCGTTATACGAACAATTCACGCCGCGTCGCAAAAGGAACTTGACGAATTCGCGGCAAAACTTGCAAAACGCGAGGAACGCAGGAAAAAGGTTGCCGCGATGAGGAAAAAAGCGGAGAATAAAGAGGGCAAAGAGGATAAAGAGAATAACGGCGCAAAGGAGAAAATTGATGATAACAACGGTGATGATTGACCTTGACGGCACGCTTTTGCCGTTCGTTCAGGACGAATTTGTAAAGCTGTATTTCGGCGGTCTTTGCAGGAAGATAGCTCCCATGGGCTACCTCCCCGACAAAGCCGTAAAGGACGTCTGGGGCGGGACAAAGGCGATGATAACAAACGACGGCTCGCGCACCAACTGCGAGGCGTTCTGGGAGTATTTTCGCCGCGAAAACGCGGATTTGCCCGAAATTCAGCCGCTTTGCGATGAATTTTATACAAAGGAGTTTGACGAGGTAAAGGCTTGCCTTAAATACAAGCCCGACCGCCGCGGTTTTATAGACGGGATAAAGGCTTTGGGTTTGCAGACCGTTCTTGCGACAAATCCCGTTTTCCCGTACAGCGCGCAGCTTACGAGAATGAACTGGGCGGGGCTTTCGGAGAGCGATTTTTCGTACATAACAAGCTATGAAAACAGCCGCTTCTGCAAGCCTAATCCGAAGTATTTCGAGGAACTGCTCGAAAAAATCAACCGCAAGCCGTCGGAGTGCGTTATGATAGGAAACAGCGCCGCAGAGGACATTTTCCCCGCGGAGAAACTAGGCATAAAGGCGTTTCTCGTGACGGAGTTTCTGGAAAACCCCGAAAACCTCGATATTTCGGGCGTTATGCAGGGTTCTCTTTCGGACGCCGCGGAATTTGTAAAGTCGCTTATATAGCGTTTTTTCGGAATTATCCGACTGTAAACCGCATATTCTAAATTAGTCCCGTACAAATCTTTAAGCGAGGTTAGAATATGGTTTACAGCTTTAACGACCTGAAGTGCAAAGAGATAATAAACGTTAAAACGGGCGCGCGTCTGGGTTATCCCGACGACATAGAATTTGAAAACTGCACCGCGAAGATATGCAGGCTTATAGTCTACGGCAGGGCGAAGTTTTTCGGGCTGTTCGGCAGGGAGGAGGACTTGTTTATCAAGTGGTGCGATATCGAGGTAATCGGCGAGGACACAATTCTGGTTTCGTGCGAAATTCCGTCAAATCATACAAATCGAAAGGGAAAAGGGTTCGGAAGTTTGTTTAAATAGACGAATATTTCCCTCTTGAAATAAATTGGCAATTGTGGTATAATATATAAGTAATTTTGTGAATGGATATTCACCATTACACACACAAAAACAGCGTTCCGCCGGTGCGCTTTCGGCGTTCGGAGCGTGATTTTTTGTGGAGGATTAAACAACCAAAACAGGAGGAACAATTATGGCAGTAGTATCTATGAAACAGCTTTTGGAGGCGGGCGTTCACTTCGGACACCAGACCAGACGCTGGAACCCGAAAATGGCGCCTTACATCTTTACCGAGAGGAACGGTATTTACATTATCGATCTTCAGAAAACGGTAAAGAAACTGGATGAGGCGTACAATTTCGTTCACGAAGTCGCGGCAAACGGAGGAGAAATTCTCTTTGTCGGCACGAAAAAGCAGGCGGCTGATTCCATCAAGGAAGAGGCGACCCGCGCGGGAGCGCATTATGTAAACGCTCGGTGGCTTGGCGGTATGATGACCAACTTCAAGACCATCCAGAGAAGAATTGCCCGTTTAGAGCAGCTCCACACGATGGAGACCGACGGCACGTTCGATCTGCTCCCCAAAAAGGAGGTTATCAAGCTCAATCTTGAGATTGAAAAGCTTGAGAAATTCCTCGGCGGCATCAAGAATATGAAGAAACTCCCCGGCGCGCTGTTCGTGGTTGACCCGCGCAAGGAGAAGATCGCGGTTGCAGAGGCGAAGAAACTCGGAATTCCCGTTGTTGCAATCGTTGATACAAACTGCGATCCCGATGAGATCGATTATGTAATTCCCGGAAACGACGACGCTATCCGCGCTGTAAAGCTTATTGCGGGCGCGATGGCTGACGCTGTTATTTCCGCAAATCAGGGCACGGCGGACGCTGCCGAGGAGCAGCCCGCTGAGGACGCCGAATAATTAAGAATTTAATAGAATTTAAGGAGAAATCTGAAATGGCAAATATTACACCCGGTGAAGTTAAAGAACTGCGCGATATGACGGGCTGCGGTATGATGGACTGCAAAAAGGCTCTCGAAGAGGCGAACGGAAACCGCGACGAGGCGGTAAAGATTTTGCGTGAAAAGGGTCTTGCAAAGGCTGCTAAAAAGGCGGGAAGAATTGCCGCAGAGGGCGTTGTAAAGACGCTTGTAAAGGGCAATGTCGGAATTATCGCGGAAATCAACTGCGAGACCGATTTCTGCGCGAAGTCGGATAAGTTTCTGGAGCTTGTCGATACTGTCGCAAACACGATTATCGACAGCGGCGCGGAGTCTCCCGAGGCTCTTATGAGCTGCAAGGTATCCGGCAGCGATGAGACGGTTGAGGCTTATCTCACCAATAAAATCGCGACTATCGGCGAGAATATCAAGATTCGCCGTTTCGCTAAAATGGAAGGCACTCTTGTAGGCTATATGCACGACGGCGGCAGACTGGGCACTCTCGTAAGACTTGCTACAGACAAGCCCGACGACGCGGAGGTTCTCGCGTGCGGAAAGAACGTCGCTCTCCAGATAACCGCGCTGAATGCGCAGTATATCTGCAAGGATTGCGTTCCCGCGGAGGTTCTTGCTAACGAGAAAGAGGTTCAGACCAAGCTTGTAGAGCAGGAGGGCAAGCCTGCGAATGTTGCGGAGAAGATTGTTGAGGGACGCCTCAGAAAATTCTACGAGGAGGTTTGCCTGCTCGACCAGAAGTATTTCAAGGACGATTCCATGACTGTCGGCAAGTATATCGACTCTGTCGCAAAGGCTCAGGGCGCGAAAATCTCGGTTGACGATTTCGTTCGTTACGAGCGCGGCGAGGGTATCGAGAAGAAAGAGGACAATTTCGCCGATGAAGTTGCCTCGATGATAAAGTAATTTATAAAAAGTCAAATCTCAGGCTGTAGAAAAAGTCCCGGATGCACGCATTATCCGCCTGCGGCGGAAAACGCTGCATTATGCGCTTGCGCGCAAAACGCTATGGGGTTTTATCTACAGTCTGAAAGGCTCTCCGCGCGGAGAGCCTTTTTTCTTTATGTACCGAATTTTTTGCGGGAAAGCTCGCGGTATTTTCTTTTTGTTGCCTCTCCGCCGCGGATATGGCGTTCCTGTTTGTTGCGGTCAAGCACGGCTTTTACTTCGTCGTGCAGGGTTTTGTTAGCTTTTTCCAGTTTTACCGTAATATCCTGATGAACGGTGCTTTTGCTTATTCCAAACTGCCGAGCGGTAGCTCTCACGGTCGCGTTGTTTTCAACAATATATTTCCCGAGTATCACACATCTTTCTTGATTGCCTTCGCATTGTTTCAAAGAAGATTCACCCCCGTAATGATGTTGACAATAAATAGTATGTTTGCAAACGTGCTTTTATGATTGCGGACAAATCTTAAATTCCCGCCTTGACAAGAATGGGAAAAAATGTTATACTGAATATGTGTATATAAAGGAGACGGTTTATGGAATATATTAAGCTGTTGAGCCGTGAGGAATACCTCGCTGCAATGAGCGGTAAAATGCGTGATATTACCGAAACGGCAGAGCCGCTTGTTGATGTTTGGAAATTTGTTCCTAATCTTCCCGATACAGTAACGCTTTCCGAGTACGGAGTTCAAAAAAGGCTGGTTGAAGCGGTTTATGAGAATGAGGGCGGCACATATCAGCATGTTCTGCTGTTTGGTGAGAAAAATAACAGCTATGTTGTGATAATAATTGACGTTATAAGACAGTCAATATTCGGTTGCTATCAGCTCGATCTCGATAAAGAGTATCATATATCCGAGGAGGACGAATGAAATGAAAGCTCTGGTAATCAATTGCAGCCCCGTCAGAGACGGCGCAACGGCAGAGATTGCAAGGATAGTTTCTGATTGTCTTATGGAGCGATTTGAAGTCAAAAGTATATGTATTGATGATTTCAAAATCAACTTTTGTAAAGGATGCAGGACGTGTCACCATACTGCAAAATGTGTACAGAATGATGACGTTGAAAAGATCATGGAAAACTATGAGTGGGCGGACGTTATCATATCCGTATCGCCTTCTTATTGGGCGGATATTCCGGGTCAGTTTAAGGCTTTTATTGATAGATGTACGCCATGGTGCAACACTCACGAGCCGCACGCAGTTTTAGGTTCGGGAAAGAAAGGTTATATAGTGGCTTTAAGAACAGGGACAAGCATGAGGGAATGCAGCCGTATTTTTGAAAGCATTGAGCATTTTTACGGGCATTTGGAGATCAAATGCTGCGATAAGCTGGGTTTATGTTCCATAGAGTATAAAGAGAATGTGGAACAAAGAAAAGATGAGATTATAGAGTTTTGCAGCAGGTTTTGATTGTATCAAACCGCAAAAAACATAGAACATAAGGAGAACATTATGTCATTTTTTGAGTATTCCAAAAGACTATCCGAGGCGGCAGAAAAAGCGGAAAGCCTTTGCGCTCCGTTTTTCGGAGATATTGAAAAAACCGCCGCGTATAACGGTGAAAAGGTGCTTGCGGCGTTTATTAACAACGGCGTTGCGGAAATGCACCTTAAAGGGACAACGGGCTACGGCTACAACGACGCGGGGCGCGATAAACTCGACGAGGTATTCGCGGAGGCTGTCGGCGCGGAAGACGCGCTCGTGCGCCACGGCTTTGTAAACGGCACACACGCGCTTTCCACCGCGCTTTTCGGCATACTTCGCCCGAACGACACGTTGCTCTGCGTTACGGGAAAGCCTTACGATACGCTGTCGGAGGTCATTTTCGGGGAATACGGCGGCTCGCTTAAAGAGTTCGGCGTAAAATACGCGCAGGTTGACCTGCTCCCCGATGGCACGCCCGATTACGAGGGCATAAAAAGCTCCGCCGCGGGCGCAAGGGTGATTTATATACAGCGTTCGCGGGGGTATTCGCTGCGCCCGTCGCTGTCGGTGGAAACCATAGGGAAAATTGCCGAAACAGCGCGTTCCGTGAATAGAAATTGTTGTATTATGGTGGACAACTGTTACGGCGAGTTCACCGAAAAAATCGAGCCTCTGTCCGTCGGCGCGGACCTTATTATCGGCAGTCTTATCAAAAACCCCGGCGGGGGTATCGCGAGAACGGGCGGTTA
>CANQNY010000111.1 GCA_947625335.1 uncultured Clostridia bacterium
AAAAAGTCCGAAACAACCGATTAAACGGTCATTTCGGACTTCGCGGGGATTATATCCCTATGATGACCCCACAAAAGCTCGGATCTTTTTTTATCTTATTCCGTATTTTTCGATTATGAAATCCATATCCTTGTCGCCCCTGCCCGAGAGATTTATAAGGATAGAGCCTTTGCCCATTTTCTTTGCGAGTTTCATAGCATACGCTACCGCGTGGGAGCTTTCTATCGCGGGGATAATTCCCTCTAAGCGCGAGAGTGTGAAAAACGCGTTAATTGTCTCTTCGTCGTCTATAACGTCGTATTTCACTCGTCCGCAGTCGCGCAAAAACGCGTGTTCCGGACCCGACGACGGATAATCAAGCCCGCTTGCAACAGAGTAGACAGGCGCGGGATCGCCGTTTTCGTCTTTGAGCATAATGGAGTTGAAACCGTGCATAATTCCCTCAGAGCCGTAGTTAAGGCTTGCGGCATGGTCGCCGAGGTTTTTGCCGCGCCCGAGAGGTTCAACTCCGTAAATCTCAACGGGGTCGTTTAAAAAGCCCGAAAAAATTCCCATAGCGTTTGACCCGCCGCCAACGCATGCAACAACGGCGTCGGGGAGTTCACCCGTCATTTCGAGAAACTGCTCGCGCGCCTCAATGCCGACTACGCTTTGAAAATCGCGCACCATCATCGGGAACGGGTGAGGTCCGACAACAGAGCCTATGCAGTAGATAGTGTTTTTATAGTCTTTGAGGTAAGCCGCAAAAGCCGCGTCAACCGCCTCTTTAAGGGTCTGCAGACCGTCCGTCACTTCAACAACGTTCGCGCCGAGGATTTTCATTCTCGCGACATTTGGAGCCTGCTTTTTAATATCGACAGCCCCCATATAAATGTCGCATTCCAGCCCGAAATAAGCCGCGGCAGTCGCCAGAGCAACGCCGTGCTGACCCGCGCCCGTCTCGGCGATAATCTTCTTTTTGCCCATATATTTCGCAAGCAGAGCCTCTCCCATACAGTGGTTCAGTTTGTGCGCGCCCGTGTGGTTCAAATCCTCGCGTTTTACATAAAGCTGAACATTCCCAAGCGTTGAAGAAAGCCTTTCGAGATAAGAAATCGGCGTAGGTCTGCCTTGAAATTCGCGGCGAATTCTGCGAAGTTCGCTTATAAACTTGCTGGACTTGCAGATAGTAAAATAAGCCTCGGTTATCTCGTCCATAGCTTTTTTCAAATCGTCGGGAACATACGCTCCGCCGTATTTTCCGAAATATCCGTTTTTGTCGGGATAATTCTTAAGATAGGTGTCGAATTCAACATCTCCGTATTTCATAACATTTCCTCCGATAAAAAATTTCATTATTAAGTATACCACATTTTTCTATAATTGTCAACAGCTTTCAACAAATACAACCGTTGTATTTTGTCGAAACAAATGAATAATTTTCACGAAATAGCAGACAATACCGTCAGCAGCTTTTTACTGCTGTAGAGAAATAATGTTGGAGGAAAATATATGAAAGCAACCGGAATTGTCCGTAGAATAGATGATTTGGGCAGAATTGTTATACCCAAAGAGATTCGCAGAACCATGCGTATACGCGAGGGAGACCCGCTTGAAATTTACACCAGCCCCGACGGGGAAGTTATCTTCAAAAAATATTCTCCCGTAGGGGAGATAAGCAGCACAGCCTCGCAGTATGTCGACGTGCTGTCGAAAGTAGGCGGCTGTCCCGCGGTAATTTGCGACCGCGACCATGTTATCGCCGTCTCGGGAATGAGTAAAAAAGAGGTCATCGAACGCCGCGTTTCGGGTTCTTTGGAGGACCTTATTGAACAGCGCAAATCCTATGTTCTCAAAAGCGGCGAAGAAAAACGCCTGAACCCCATTGAAGGCGTTGACAGATACGCATTAGCCTGCTCGCCGATATTAGCGTCGGGCGACGTGAACGGGGCGGTCATTATGCTGTGTCCCGACAGCGGGAGCGATTCTGCGACAGCCGAACAGTCGGCGCTTGTTCAGGCGGCGGCGATGTACTTCGGAAAACAAATGGAAGAATAATACGCGTCAGGCTGTCGATAAAACCCCATCTACTGCGTCAACGGCATTGCGGCAACCAATTTGGTTAGTCTGCAATGCCGTTTCAGCATTTTCCGCCGCAGGCGGATAATGCGGTATTTGGGGCTTTCTCAACAGCCTGAATTTTTATAAAATAGATGCGGATTAAGTTTAATCCGCGTTTTTTCGTGGTTTTCGGAGAAATTTGCACAAAAATACTTGACTTTTTCGGTATCGTATGCTATAATTTAAATAACTATAAAGTTATATATAAATCAGTAATTGGGGAATAAAAAATGAAACATAAATTTGCAGCCGCGCTGTCGCTTTTTACGGCGGTTTGCGCGTTGGCGGGCTGCTCGCGCGGGGGAGAGAGCGGTTCGCTGAACATTGTCGACGTCGGCGGCGCGTCGGTATCGGGGTCGTCCGGCGGGTCGATCTTCTCCGGAGCCCAAGCCGGGCAGAGCGTTTTTTCGCGGAGTTCTCCGGAAAGCTCCGGTTCTTCGCCGCTTGAAGGAAGTTCTTCGGCGTCCTCTGAAAGTTCGGGGAGCGTTTTGCAGTCGTCCGCGCAGGTTTCTTCGGTTTCAGTTCCCGCGTCGGATTCTTCAACTTCTTCTAAAGCCCAAAGTTCAAGTTCAACCGTATCTTCAAGTTCTCAAAGCACGCCAAAATCCACGTCTTCCGTATCTTCACCACGTTCCTCGTCTACAAAATCCACAACGTCTTCCACATCTTCAACTTCCACTATGCCGCAGGTTACTCCATCGGGCGCGAACAGCTATAAAACGCTCAATTACAACGAAGTGCGGGGCGTGTGGATTTCGTATATCGAGCTTGCGGCACTTCCGAGCAGTTCGGAGAGCGTGTTCAGAAACGCTATCGGGGGCGTTTTTGACAATTGCAAGGCATTGGGACTGAATACTGTGTATGTTCACGCGAGGTCGCACGGCGACGCTTATTACAGCTCTGAGCTGTTCCCGTATACGAAGTACATTTCGGGCGGGTTTGACGCGCTTTCCGTGATGATTGAGGAGGCGCACCGCCGCGGACTGTCGTTTCAGGCGTGGATAAATCCGCTAAGAGGGTGTTCGGCGGCGGACGCCGCACGCGAGAAAGGTTATCCCATGGGGAACTGGATAGGCGGCGGGACTCGCGCGGTAAACGTGAACGGGTATTATTATCTCAATCCCGCGTATGACGAGGTTATAAAGCTTATTTCCGACGGCGCATATGAAATAGTTTCAAATTACGACGTCGACGGGCTGCATATCGACGATTATTTCTATCCGACTACCGACGCGTCGTTTGACAGCGCAGCTTATAACGGCAGCTCCTACAGCACGCTTTCGGCTTTTCGGTTTGCAAACTGCGATAAGCTGGTATCTTCTCTTTACAGCGCGGTCAAACGCGGAAATCCGAACGCGATTTTCGGGGTAAGCTGCCAGGGGAGCCTTGAAAACAACTACAACAATATGTACGCGGACGTAAAGAAATGGTGCGCGAACAGCGGGTATGTTGATTACATAATGCCGCAGATATATTACGGGTTCAAAAATTCGGCGCAGCCTTTTGCCGAGTGCGTAAAGACGTGGAATAATCTCGCGTCGGGCGGCAGAATTCCGCTTATCGTGGGACTTTCGGTGTATAAGGTCGGCGTTGAGGACACCTGGGCGGGCGCAGGAAAAACAGAATGGATAACAGACGGCGGTATCTTAAAGCGGCAGTTTGCGGAATCCTACGAACAGCCCGCGTATGGGGGAATTTGCCTGTACAGCTATCAAAGCATTTTTTCTCCCTCAGCCGCGGTAAAAAAACAGGTTGACGAGGAAATTTCGCTTTTAAAATCAGCAATGAATAATACATAAAAATGGGGAAAATATTATGAAAAAATTTGTAAGGGGAATTCTGGCGGCGGCGCTTGCCGCGTCAATGGTCGTGGGGACGGCTTTTTCGACCGGCTCTGCGGTGCAGGACGGCGTTTCGGCGCAAAACGGGTCTGATGTTTTCGAGTTGCCCAAACGCGAAAGAAACATTTACCTCCAAGATGATATGCGGGCGGTTTTTGTTACTTCGGGGGAGGATTTTTCGGCTGATACCGATAATTTCTCCGAGTTGTACGAAAACATTTTGTCATACGGTATGAACGCCGTTGTGATAAACTACAGCCCCGACGAGGGGGAGAGCTTTGACCTCGATTTAAGTTCTCAAAACTACATAAATAAAGCTGTCGATACCGCTCACGAAATGAATTTGTGCGCGTATGTGACGCTTGATGTAAACGCGCTTATAAACGACGTTATTGAAAGCGGCGGCGGTCTTAAAGAGGGTTTTTCTGCGGCGGCTCATAAATTCGTTATGAAGTACGGCTGCGAGGGAATTATTCTCACAAATTACTATACCGAAAATAACGATAATATGTACGCCGAATATCTTCGTTCGGGTTCGGGAATAGGTTATGAAAACTGGCTGTACGAGATAAACAGGTATGTTTTCCGCACGGTAAGCGGAGCTGTCCGCGGAACGAGCAGCACGACGGCTGTCGGTTTTCTTGTCGAGGATATGTGGGCGAACGCGTCGACAAACGAGGAGGGCTCACAAACCGCAGATACGTTCCAGGCTCTTTACGACGGCTATTGCGATACCAAAAAATACGTCGAGCAGGGGTATGCGGATTTTGTAATGGTAAAGGCTTACGGCTCGACTGAGAATTCTACGCTTAATTTCAGCAATGTCGTTTCGTGGTGGTATGAATTGGGGCTTAAAAACGACGTTAAAACCTATGTCTGCCATCTGAACGAGCGCGTCGGCAACCGCGAGGGCTGGAATGTAGACCAGCTGGTGCGTCAGCTTACGGTTATGGAGGATATGGACAAGCTCGGAGGCAGCGCGTTCCATTCGTATTCCTCGCTGATAAACGACCCGCTTGGAAGTTCGTCAAAACTTAGGGAATATTACGACGGGAAAATAAATTCCGCGACGATTTTTGAAGACCTTACAATGATTTCTCCTACGCAGCTGAATTATACGACATATGACACAAACGTAAAGTTCGCGGGAACTTTTGACGAGAATTTCGACGTGTATTTCAACGGCAGCAAGATAACGCTGAACGAGCGCGGGAACTTCTTCATTCAAAAAGACCTCAGCGTCGGTATGAACACGTTTACTATCGAGCATAAAGGCAAAAAATACACTTATTCCATTTACCGCAGCGTCGACGTTCTGAAATCCATTGAAAATGTCGAAAGCATTACAGTCGAGGGCGGAACGAGGATAACTCTTTCGGCGGTCGCTTATACGGGCGGAAAGGTTTCTGCGTCGATAAACGGGCAGATTGTCAATCTGCAGGAGAAAGCCTCTTCCGAAAAACTTGATTCCAACGGCTCGTATTCCGAATTCGTCGGATATTATACCACTCCCGACGGCATTATCGGCACGGAGCAGCCTTTGGGCAACATAACATTTTATTCTGTTTTTCAGGGCATTGAGGAGTATATGACGGGCGGTTCGGTTACCGTGGCGGCAAAGCCCCAGCCTCCCGCTGTAGACATCGAAGTTGATATTAAAGACCAGTCGACTGCCGGCACGGGCGAAGTTGTCGGAACTATGGACCCCGTTTGCACCGAGGAAGAAACCGTAAAGTACATTAAGGTACTCAGCAATTACACCCATGTTTTTGACCCGCTTATGACGGGCGAAGTTCCGTCTCCCGTGTTTACGGAACTTCCCGCGGGCACTCTTGATTATTATAAATCGACAGTCGGGAATTATCTGGTGTCTACAAGCGGAAAGCGTTACAGAGCAAGCGAAGTTACCACCTTCACCGATACGGGGCTTGGGACGAACGCGCTGGTTGTAAAATCTGTCGGCAACGCCAACGGAAAGAGCTTTATTAAAATGCATTTCGATTATAAGGTAAGCTATACCGTTAAAACAGATGTTGCCTTTTCTCAAGGCACGGACGGACCGTTTGCCGTAAAGAATTTCAATCCGCAGTATGTGTACATTACTTTTGACAACATAACTTCCGTCACAAAAATCCCCGATATGTCCTCCTGCGCGCTGTTCAGCGAGGGCGAGTGGAGATCCGTTGAGGAAAACGGCGTTCCGAAGTTCCAGCTGGTTCTTACTCTCCGTCAGGCGGGGATTTACAGCGGCGCGGGGGCGACATACGACGAAAACGGAGATCTTGTGATTTCGTTCAATGTGCCTACTCCGTCGCTTGCGGGGAAAGTTATAGTTATCGACCCGGGTCACGGTTTGAACAGCAGCGGCAAAATTGACCCCGGAACGATAGGCGAAGTTACCGAGCAGGTGATAGCTCTCGGAGTTGCAAAGGAACTTGAAGAAAAGCTTACCGAAATGGGAGCAACGGTTTACAGACTTCACACCGAGGAGACTTATTACCCCACCAAAGAACGTCCGTCCTACGGGCGAAAATACGACGCGGATATGTTTGTTTCGCTGCATTGCAACGGCGTTGACTATCCCGACGCTCACGGGGTTGAGGTGTACTATTACACGCCGTATTCACAGCCGCTTGCCGCCGCTATTAACAACAACCTTTCGGCGTTTTACGACAGCGTATACGCCGACGGCACAAACAGCTCCCGCGGCGACAAGTACAGCTATTACTGGATGACGCTTGAGGAGAGTTTCCCGTCGGTTATGGTGGAAATGGGATTTGTTTCCAATTCGAGAGAATGTCTTACAATGGCAAATCCCGAAAATCAAGATGAAATGGCAGAGGCTATCGCGGACGGAATTTACAGTTATTTCGCGAGAAGTAATCTGAGCTACTAAAAAAATAGGCAGACCGTATTTGGTCTGCCTTTTTGTTATAATAAATTAAATATAACGCTGTATTTCGGTTTCCTTGCCGTTCTCTATGTAAATTCTCGGAACGCGCGTGCCGATAGCGCATAAAAGCTCGTAATTTATTGTTCCGATAC
>CANQNY010000112.1 GCA_947625335.1 uncultured Clostridia bacterium
TTCGGCGCATAAGCGCGGGATTGTTCTTGTTGGTGCAGATGTAAAACGGACTGGAATCAAACGACTCCAAAAGCCACTCGTTATCAAGCAGCCGCAGACTCCCCGTCAGAGCCGCGTCGACTTCTCCCGCCTGAAGTGCCGCGCAAAGCTTGTCCTGGTCGGGATAATACACGGGTGTGAAATTAAAGGAATGTTCCCGCGCGAAACGCTCGAAATTCTCATTTTTGGAATTTCCCGTCATCAAACCGACTTTAATGCCGTTGTAGGTGGAATAATCTCCCTTTACAACATTGCGGTTGCCCGCTTTTACGGTGAGGATAGTGGAATTTTCGCCTATGGAGCGGTCGGAAAAGAGGAATTCTTTTTCGCGCTCTTCGGTTTTTGAAACGGAGGTTACAATGTCGACTTCGCCGTTTTTCAGCATTTCAAGCGCGTCGGCGTAGGTTTTGTCATAACCGACATATTCATAACTCCAACCGCCGTGAATTGCAAGCCTTTGGAGAAATTCATAACCGTAACCGCCGCGCCTGCCGTCTTCGGCGATAGTGTGATAACCCGAAAATGCGAAAAATCCGACCCTCAGCACTTCGGGCTGCTCCGTGTCCGCGCCCGCAGCAAAGCAAAACGGCATAACTATCAGCGCGGCAAGCAGAGCGCATATTATACGAACATATTTCACGAGTTGTCCTCCTAAACACTATTTCCCACGGCAACAGCACGTTTTTTGAAAAATTGTGCAATATTTGCCGAATTTTCTCATACCAACCTACTATATTATAACACATAGAAAATTATTAGTCAAGAGGCGGGGGTTGACAGTTTACAGTTTATAGTGTATAGTAAACAGTAGTTGGTATCCGCTTCGCGGATTTAATTTAGATTGTAACAAGAGGAGAAGTTGCCTATAAATTTCAATACAATCTAAAAAAGCGTTCGCAAAGCGAACGCACATACTACTATTCACTATTAACTGTTAACTATCAACTGTCAACAACCGGTTGCGTAATTGCAAGCCCGAATGTATTGCATGCAATTGCTTTTTTGAGTAAAATGAAATAAAGGAGAGTTAAAATGTTATCGGAAAAAATATATACGCTCCGCAGGAAATGCGGGCTTTCACAAGAACAGCTTGCAGAGAAATTAGGCGTTTCAAGGCAAGCTGTCTCAAAATGGGAGTCGGGAACATCTTCGCCGGAGATTGACAAGCTTATACTGCTAAGCGAGTTTTTTAACGTATCAATTGACTATCTTGTCAAAGAACAAGACGAACTTTCGGGTGATAACGCTCCTGACCGCGATTTAAAAGATACGCAGGCAAATTCGCAGGATAAGTCTAAAATTCAAATTATAGGACTTGCAATTTGCGTTGTCGGGGTTGTGGGTATGATTTTATGGGGCGTTATTTCGGTTGTTATGCCCTCAAGTACCGAGCAAATCAGCGACTCGTCGATGATACAGCTTAACGGCAGCGGAATTTTACTTATGCTTTGCACGCTGCTTACGGTCGCGGGGGCTGTAATATATCTGAGCTCAAAAAAATAACGGAGGTATTTATGAAGAAAGTAAGTTATATCTTTTGGGGAGCGGCAGGGCTGCTTTTTGTCGTGATGTGCGTTGTGGTAATGTTTTATTATAACAAAATGAAGTCCGGCATAGGCAACAGCGCGCCGCCGAGCGTCGCGTTTTTATATGCTGTTCCTTTTGCCGTGGCTATTATTATTTGTGTAATTTTAGCCGTTATAATCGGGAAAAAGCGGTGATTTCAATCCACGCTCCACATGAGTGAGGCGACTAGATAGCGGGTAAATCCGTACTGTTATCAATGGAATTTCAATCCACGCTCCGCGCGAGACGGGGCGACAAATAAAGGAAAATGCGTTTGCTATTTGTCAGCCGCTGCCAACACGCCGTTTTTGAATGAATACACCCCGACCATTGACCTGAAATAATCATACCGCCCGCTTTTTACGGTATCAATCGCCGAGAGGAACGTGTCGCGCATATTTTTAGCATTGCGGACCTCGTTGTTCCAAACAAAATCGCCGTTGTCCTTGTCGATAATATCCGACTTGTCGGCATTCTCCTTTATGAATTTGTCAAAATTCTCGGGCAGTCCGACAATGTTTTCGTTTTCGTCAAGATAAATATCAAAAACCGATACTCCGCTGTCTTTAAGATAGCTCTCGGCAAATTGCAGCTGTATAAGTTCTGCGGATTGCTCACCCGACAAATTACGGTTATCGGCGAAAATACCGCTTAACGGAAAAGCATATTTTTTCAACGCCTCGGCTATAGTGCTGTTAAGTTCCTCCGAAACGCCCGAAACTTTCATTTCGCTGCCCCAGACCTCAATTTTCAATTCGTCGTCGGGCGAAAGTTCAATTCCCGCGTCCGAGAGCGTTCTTGCAATATCCTTTTCTACTCTTTTTGTCCGCTGCGACAGCATAGCCTCGTTATAGACCTTTTCGCCCTCGTAACCCCAATTTGTAAACGCGTGGACAAGTTTCTCCTCACAAACCGAAAGTTCCTCGTCATTGCGGATTTTGTCATAAACCGCGTTCCTGTCGGCAACAATTAAAGGGTTGTCATACAGCCGCGGAGGAATAATATAGTCGGGGTTGGTTCTCCATTCCTTTTCGCGCAGCGACGCATTATCGCCTTTGAGAGCCTGCTTGTATTCCTGCTCGATATCATCGCTCTTGAAACCGTGCTTGTTTATATAATACTTGAAGTAATCGTCATAGCTTATACCGCGCAGGGGTTCGCCGCTTTCCAAAACCCCGTCGATATAATTATCCCGCAGCATATCTTTCGCTTTCGGCGACAATTCAATCCTGACCCCGCTTTCGCTTACGTAGCGGCGGTATTCGGACTTTTTGGTTTTGGAGGCTTTTTTAAGAGATTGTCTTAACAAATCGCTTTGCACGGCTTTCCGCGCTTTGCGGAAGGAAAGCCTTTCCAGCGGACTTCTGCCCGAGTTTATTCGCATAATACTACCTCGCTTTTAAACAGATTGCTCTTATAATATATCCGTTCGCAAAGGCAGTTAGTTTAGTGTGATTTGAGGATTTTGCGGAATTTTGGCAGTTTCAGCCAAATCAATCACGGAATTTTGGGCAAAATGCGGCATTATGCGCCCCGCGCAAGGCGGAGCGACTTCTTGTAGTGCCAGATTCATTAACACATTTTTATTTCAATCCACGCTCCGTGCGAGCGGAGCGACATTCCGACCGTATCGTTTTCGTTGCCCTGTCGCAATTTCAATCCACGCTCCGCGCGGGGCGGAGCGACAAGCCGAGAACAATTTTGAGTTATCTATGAAACATAGCATTCGCCAGCCGGGATATTACGGAAAATGTTCAGCAATCCAAATCGGAAATTATGTTCCTTTAATTTCATGCTATCTTTACCTCTATTCCGACAAAGCAAGTATATGGTTTTATTATTAAATCAAAATATTTTTTATCACCGGCTGCAAAATCGTTGTCAATTTCAAGCCATTCGCTCCATGCAGTGTCAAAACATTCCATTTCCCATGTTCTCACCGAAAAAATTCTATTATTGCTGCCGATGATCTCTTTCCATAGTTTCGGACTTTTAAACATATGTGAATCTTCGCCGAGCCAATCCGAAAGCAACTCGGCAGCACGTCCCTCAAATTCGTCTTTAATTCCCGGAATACCGATCAGAGCAATTCCGCCGTCTTTGATAAACGGCATAATATTGTTTTCAAAAAAGCCTTTATTTCCTGCAAAATAATGATAAGCGTCTATACTGAACACGGCGTCGAATTGCTTTTCTTCAAAGTGAAGATGATTTGCATCTTCGCAAACAGGTATCACTTGTCTGTCAATTCCCCATTTGATAAAACGTTTTTTGTTTTCGGCTGCGCTTATCCACAAATCGTTTGCATAAACCTTAGCTCCTGTTTCTTTCGCAATTATGAAACTTGTAAGTCCTCGTCCGCACCCTAAATCAAGAATTTGATTATCAGAATTAAATTGCAAAGAACATAGCCTCAACAGTTCGTCCAAAATCCTCACGCTGCTTGGTCCCATCATTGTTTCTTCCGAAATATATTTTTGATAGTTGCCGATATTCAATTTTCTTACCTCCGGTTGATTTGTATTGATAGATAAAAATGTACTTATCTAACATTATATCAGATCGTATTTAAATTGTCAACGGCTTTCTGATAACAGCAGACGAAAAAAAGTATTTCAATCCACGCTCCGCGCGGGGCGGAGCGACAAGCAAACTACAAGTATCTTGCAGTTTTGCAAGCATTTCAATCCACGCTCCGCGCGGGGCGGAGCGACTCGGATTTTATGATAAAAGAAATAGCGCAAAATTTAATTTCAATCCACGCTCCGCGCGGGGCGGAGCGACCGTTCCGCATAAATTATTAGCGTAAAAAGATTTGATTTCAATCCACGCTCCGCGCGGGGCGGAGCGACTTCTTGCAATAATCGCAGCATTTCGCGCTGATTTTATTTCAATCCACGCTCCGCGCGGGGCGGAGCGACGCAGGCTTTAGCGGGTATGTATGCCGCAACTGTTGAGATTTCAATCCACGCTCCGCGCGGGGCGGAGCGACGCTATTTCGTTTGTCATAAAATCCGAGCCGATTTATTTCAATCCACGCTCCGCGCGGGGCGGAGCGACAGGCAATGCAAGCGGACAAGGAGACAGCAATCGAATTTCAATCCACGCTCCGCGCGGGGCGGAGCGACATTTTGACAATATCAAATTCGCGGCGACGATTTTTTATTTCAATCCACGCTCCGCGCGGGGCGGAGCGACGCGTATGCCGTAACCCAAACGCCCCACGCATAATTTATTTCAATCCACGCTCCGCGCGGGGCGGAGCGACGGCAAATTTCAACAGTTCTCCCGGAATAATTCCGAAAAAAATTGTGAAATAAACACAAAAAACAAGCTGCGAAATCAAAAATATTCGCAAAAATAAGTTAAAATTATTAAAAAATCGCCCAAAAACAGGTGCGAATGCGCCGCGTTTTTATGTGAGCTTGCGTTTCGCACTAAAGTATAAGCGGTTTGTCCATTTCTGGGGCTGATTTTGCGCCGTAATGTTCAATTTTTGCCTTTTGCGGATCGCCCAAAAAATAGAACCTCAGCGAGTCGGCGTTAGCGTCAATTTCGTTCAGCAGCTTTTGTTTGAGCACCCGCCATTCTGCCGCGTCAGCTATACATTCAAACACGGAATTCTGCACCCGAACGCCGTAATTCACGCAGCATTTTGCCACCCGGCGCAGACGTTTTTTGCCCGCGGCAGTTTCCGTGTTCACGTCATAAGTTATTAAAATCAGCATATTATTTCCACAAAAACGGCGGATAATCGTCCAAATCTCCGCGCATAAACCGCGCAAGCAAAAGCGCCTGCACATAAGGCACAAGTCCCCACTTTACCTTTTCTTTCAAAAACGGGTGGGTAATTTCATCATCTTTTCGCAATTGCCAATTCCGCAGAAATTCGCGCCGTCCGTCGTCTGTCAAAAGCACCGCGCCGTCTTCCTGTTCAATAAAATGTTCTTTGGAAATCATCTTTTTATTGATACAAGTCAGCACAAACCTGTCGCACATCGGCGCGCGGAATTCCTCCACCAAATCAAGAGCCAGCGAACGCCGCCCCGGACGGTCTGTATGCAAAAACCCGACGTAAGGGTCAAGCCCTACGGATTCCAGCGCCGAGCAGCACATACTTGTACACAGCGAATACGCGAACGACAACATAGCGTTCACCCTGTCAAGCGGCGGTCGGCGGTTTCTTACAGTAAAACAAAAATCGTCCTTTTGCTGCAATATCATGTCGTTGAAAACCGAATAATACACCGTCGCCGACTCGCCCTCAATTCCGCGGAGAGAATCGGCGCAGGCAGCCGCAAGCGCGCTTTCCGACGCGGTTTTCAGATACGCGGATTTTTGCGAAAACAGCTCCGTATCTATCCGCGCGGCATGGTCGCGCAGCGTTCGTTCAAGCGTCCAACGGCAATTATACAGTTTTGCGGCGATCATATTTTTCGCGACAGAAAGACTTCTTTCAGGGTCGTCCGAAATACGGTATTGCTCGCGGCGAAGAAGAACATTCCCGCAAATTTCTCCCTCGACCCTCGCCATAAATTTTCCCGAACGAGAAAAGAAAATCAGTTCCCGATTTTCCGAAACGCATTTTTCCATAAGCGCGGGGGACGCTCCCGCCGCTCCGAACGCCATTATCCGCTCCAGATTATGCAGCGGAAAACGCGCGATTTCCTTGTGATTTTCCGATATGACAGCGCACTCCCCGTCAAGCGACAGATAGCGGTCGGGAGTGGTGATATAAAGCGTGTTGAGCAGCTTTTTCATGGGTCTTCCTCCAACGCGCTTTTAAGATACGCAGCCGCCGAGCGCGTTTTTTCAAGCGACGGCAGGCAGACATTTTTCAGCGAACACGCATTGCAGGATTTGGTTCGCCGCGCCTTGGGAGTATATCCGCGCTCGAAATAGCCGTGCATTTCCGAAAGCATTTTGGTCGTTAAATTTCTGAGTTCTTCGTCGATAACAACCCTCTCGCGGCGGCGCGGTTCTCCGTAAAAAATATACCCCTCGCGAATATCGCAGCACAGCATTTCTTCAAGGCACAAAACCTGCGCGCAAAGCTGAACGCGGTCGCAGTCGTTGATTTTCGGATTTCCGCGTTTGTATTCAACGGGCGCGGCGCGGAATTTTCCGCCGAGTTTCGGAATGTAAACACCGTTTTCTTCATCGCGTGTAAATTCCACAACGTCGCATTCGCCGCTTATGCCGAATTCCCGCGACATTATCCTCATTCCGCGCACGGTTATCACATCGCCGCGTTTTTCGCGAAATTCGGCGTTGTGTGCGTTGCCGTGTAAAATCCTGCCGTCGGCGGTGCGGAAATTTTCCTCCCATTGATTTTCAATATGTATCAAAGCCCATTG
>CANQNY010000113.1 GCA_947625335.1 uncultured Clostridia bacterium
AAGCCCACGGTGTCGATAGAATGTCCCCCGCCCAGCACAATCGACACCGTGGGCTTTGACATGCCCGCTATAAGCTCCGCTATCGCAAGCCCCGCCTCGACATCGCCGCCTACCGTATTCAGCACGATTATAAGCCCCTCCACCGTGCTGTCCTCTTCAATCGACACCAGCGCGGGGATTATATGCTCGTATTTTGTCGTTTTATTCTGCGGCGGGAGTATATAATGCCCCTCTATCTGTCCGATTATCGACAAGCACCTTATATTATGCGGAGCATTCGGCGAGGCTACAAGCCCCATATCTATTATCTGCTGATTTTGCTCCTCGGAAAAAGGCGCGCCGTTTTGTTCGTTATTTTCTTTTTCGTTGCTCATGAATTTACTCCCTTAAACTTGTACTTGTAAATAGTATAGCTTTGGGAACGCCAATTATTCCTGACCGGCAGGACAAATTCACAACGATACATTATATATTATACCACAACCGAAACCAAATTTCAATAATTTTCTAAAAAATGTCCAAACTATCATACTTGCCGAAAAACAAGCATACAATACGACTGAAAACATATTTGAGACCATAAGGAGGAACATTATGGAAGAAACTGCTAAAAGCGCCGTGCATATCGACGAAACGGTATTCGACGGGCAAGTAGAACAGGGCGTGGAGCTTGACTACGTTCTGCCCGACTACTGCCCCGACATCTTTAAGATTTTGTCCTGCACGCTGACCCCCAAAACCGCGTCTTACAACGTTTCGGGCGACGGGCGGCTGGAGCTTGACGGCGTGGTGTACATAAAAGTGCTGTATCTTGCCGAAAACAGCAACGATGTGTACTGCGTCGACCAGAGGTATACCTACTCGAAAACCGTCGACTTAAGCCGAAAAGGAACAGTCCTTAAAGCCCCGCTTGTGACGCTTTCAATGCGCTCGGACTACTGCAGCTGCCGAGCCGCAAGCCCCAGACGTATCGACGTGCGCGGAGCGGTATCCTGCAGGATTAAAGCTCAGACCTGCGCCGAATACGAGCTGCCCCAAATCCCGGAGGGACTTCAGGTGAGAATAAAGGAAGTCCCCTGCTGCGGGAAAACGCTTTTCGCGGAAAAACAGAGCGTTGTCCGCGAGGAAATCGAAACGGGAGCGTCGGGCGTGGCGTTTATCCTGCAATGCGATACCGCGCCCAAGATAACCGACGTTCGGGTAATTGCGGACAAGGCGGTAATTAAGGGCGTGGTGACGATAAACGCCCTTTACGGGGTCGCAAACGCCGACAACAACGGCTGCTCGCAGACCGAAAAAATGACCGCGGATATCCCGATAAGCGCGATACTCGACATCGACGGCATTACCGACACCCACAAGACTTTCTCGGAGATTTCCGTTCTCAACGCGGAACTTAACCCCAAAGCCGACAGCGGAATTATTTCCTGCGAACTGCTGGTTATGTGCAGAGTGAGAGCTATGAAGGAGGAACAGGTGAATATTCCCGTGGACGTGTATTCCACCGAGTACGAAACGGAATTTACCGTAAATCCGCTGAAAATCGCCGCAAAGCCGCGCAGCGTTTCGCAGAACCTTACCGTGCATACGACGCTTTCGTCGGATAAAGGCGAGATACGCTCGGTGTGGGACGTGTCCAGCGAACTTAAAAATCCCGTCTGCCGTCCGAACTCCGACGGGGAACTTGTGCTTTCGGGGCAGCTTGCCTGCCGCGCGTTCGGGAAAAACGAGGACGGAGTGCCGTTTATGCTCGAAAAACAGGAGGCTGTGGAGCAAGTTGTGCCGTCGGCGAACGTTTCCGACGACAACACCGTCGACTTTACCGCGAACGTCGTGGATACGGGTTTTTCCATAAAACCCGACGGAACGCTTGACGTCGCCGCGACTATCGGTTTTGACGCGGTTTTGCGAAGCATTGACCCCGTGGAGGCGGTAAGCTCCGTGGCTGTCGACGAGGACAAACCGAAAGACAGATCCGACGAGTTTGCGCTGAGGATTTGCTATACAAACGATTCCTCCGACTGCTGGAGTATTGCGAAACAATGCAACACCACCGTCAAGGCTATCATGGAGGAAAACGAGATAGAAGACAGCGACGCGCCGCTTTCGGGTATGATTATTATTCCCACAGTTTAAAGGAGTGTGAAGATTTATAATGAACAACTCGATTTATTCAGATATTGCCAAACGCACGGGCGGGAACATCTACCTTGGCGTGGTGGGTCCCGTGCGTTCGGGAAAATCCACCTTTATAAGCCGCTTTATGAGCAATCTGGTTATCCCCAACATTCCCGACGAATACCGCCGCGAACGCGCAAACGACGAACTGCCGCAATCCTCCGCGGGGAAAACTATCATGACAACCGAGCCGAAATTCGTCCCCGAAGAGGCTGTGGGGATAGAACTGCCCGACGGCGTGAAAATGAACGTCCGGCTTATAGACTGCGTGGGATATATCGTGCCGAGCGCTATCGGCTACATAGAAAACGAGGCTCCGAGAATGGTTATGACGCCGTGGTTTGAGGAGGAAGTGCCGTTTAATATGGCTGCCGAAGTCGGCACTCAGAAAGTTATCAACGACCACTCCACCATCGGCATTGTAGTAACCACCGACGGCAGTATAACCGACATTCCCCGCGAGGAATATCAGGCAGCCGAGGAACGCATTGTCTCCGAACTGTCCGAGATAAACAAGCCGTTTGTGGTACTGTTAAACTGCGTAGACCCGGACTCCGCAGACAGCCGAAAACTGGCAGCCTCGCTTTCGGAAAAATACAACAGCGACGTTATCCCCGTAAACTGCGTGGACCTTAACGAAGAAAAAATTCTCGAAATCCTCGGAGCGGTACTGCTGAAATTCCCCGTGCGCGAGGTTAAAATCCGCATGCCGAAGTGGATTACCGCGCTTGACAAGGAGCATTGGCTGAAAAAAGAGGTTTTCGGGTGCATAAAAAAGCAGGCTGCGGAAATTTCCGGCATAAACGACATCAAGACCGCCGCGGACGCTATCTCCGAATGCGAATATATAAAGCGCGCCTGCGCCGAGGAGCTTGACCTCGGAACAGGCACGGGAATTATTGACATTACGCTTCAAGGGGAGCTGTTTTACAAAATTCTCGGCGAGGCAACAGGGCTTGAACTTAACAGCGAAAACGACCTTATGCCGTGTATGATTGAGCTTGCCGAGATAAAACGGAAATTTGAGCGGGTGAAAAACGCTCTCGAAGAGGTGGAGGCGACGGGATACGGAATAGTTCTCCCGCAAATGGACGAACTGACCCTCGAAGAACCCGAAATTATAAAGCAGGGCGGGAAGTACGGAGTGCGGCTTAAAGCGTCCGCGCCGTCTATCCACATGATGTCCGCGAATATCACCACCGAAATTAACCCCATCGTCGGCAGCGAAAAGCAATCCGAGGAGCTTATAAACTATTTGCTGAACGATTTTGAGGAAAATCCTACCAAAATCTGGGAAAGCAATATCTTCGGGAAATCGCTCTCCGACCTCGTAAACGAGGGTCTTCACAACAAGCTTAACCGAATGCCGCTCGACGCGAGAATGAAACTTCAGGAAACCATTCAGCGCATTATAAACGACGGCTGCGGCGGGCTTATCTGCATTATACTTTAATTATTCCTCCTTATGGTCTGTAAAAAAGCTCGGAGCAATCCGGGCTTTTTTCTTATTTAAAAATCAATTAAAAAATTTTGCTGAAAAATCTGACTTATAAGCAAACAATTACCTTTAATATTTTTTTTCGGCGCGAAAATAATAATACCGCAAGGGGTGAAAACGAATTTTTCGTTTTTGATATTGTGAACATTGCGCCCTTGCTATTTCTAATGATTTCAAGGAGAATTACTATGTCTAACAAACAGTCTAAGGCTAATCTTAACAACATCAAGATGCAGGCCGCAAATGAAGTGGGCGTTACCCTCAACAACGGCTACAACGGCGACCTCACCGCAAGACAGGCAGGTTCTATCGGCGGTATGATGGTTAAAAAGATGATCGAGTCCTACGAGCAGAGCGCGAAGTAAGACTGATTTTTCTTTGTGAATTTTCGTCCCTCGGACAACAGTCCGGGGGATTTTCATTTCCTCTTGACCTCTTTACCTCTTGACAAATTTCGGGTTTTGTTATATAATGTAATTAGTCGTAACTAACCGCATATTTGAGGCTGATTTTTAGATAATAAAAATAGATATGTTAAGGCTTTCTCGGCAGCCTTTGGAAGATTGTTATGATTTAACTAACCGCATATTTGCGGCTGTTTTTCGGATAATAAATTAGTCTAAACTAACAAAGGAGATTATTCAAATGTCGGAATATTCCATTATCAAAAATTGCTCCCCCACTTTAGCGGGGATTAAAACGGGAAACCTTTTTCGCGTAAACTATCAAAACGATAACGAAAAAATTGAGATTTTGCGAAAATGGAACAAAATGTTCCTTAAAAAGGGGCTGAGGGTTGTCCCGTTTGAGAACAAATACGGCGGCAATCTTATATATATTTACAGAATTTCACGGCTGTCAAAAGACCTTTCGCAAACCGCCGCAAGGCGCATTTTAACAGAACGCGGCTACTGCCAAGACTGCCTTTCCTGCCCCGAAAAATGCGTTGCCGCGCTTTCAAAAAGAATTAAAAGCCGGGAGGAATTCCCGCACGAAATAGGCATTTTCCTAGGCTACCCGCCCGAAGACGTGAGGGGTTTTATCGAAAAAAGAGAATGCAAATTCACGGGTTGCCGGAAAGTGTACGGAGATGTAGCCGCCGCGAAAAAGCAGTTCGCGCAATACAAAAAATGCACGGAAATTTACAGCAAACTGTACTTTAACGGGCGTTCGATAGAGCGGCTTACGGTTGCGGGGTAGAATAAACCTGCTTTGCTATATCAACCGTTTCTTTAGCGTCTTTCGCGTAAAAATCCGCGCCGATTTTCTCGGCATAGGACGCTGTCAGCACCGCGCCGCCGACTACCGTTTTGCAGTTTATGCCGCGTGTGCGGAGCAATTTTATCGTTTCCTCCATGCTTTTCAATGTCGTTGTCATAAGAGCGGACAGCCCGACGAGTTTCGCGCCGTATTTCTCGGCAGCGTCGGCTACAAGCTCGTAATCAACGTCCTTTCCGAGATCGATTACCTCGAAACCGTAATTTTCCAGCAGCGTTTTCACGATATTTTTGCCGATGTCGTGAACATCTCCCTTGACCGTCGCGAGGACAACCCGTCCCCTGCTCTCGTTTGACCCGCCGCTTTGAGCTATCGCCTTTTTCACAACATCGAACGCCGCCTGCGCCGCGCCCGCCGACTGGATAAGCTGCGGCAGGAAAATAACTCCCCGCTCGAAACGCTCCCCCGCCTTATCGAGAGCGGGAATAAGACGCTCGTTTATAAGCGTCATGGGGTCTGTGCCGTCGGCTAAGAGCTTTTCGGCTGCCGCCGCGCACTCCGCTTTAAGCCCGCTTTGAACGGCTTTTTCAATATCCGAGCCTTCGGCGTTTTCCAAAGGCTTTTCGGACTGCACGGTTTTGGTAATTACTGTCTGAGAGCCGAATTTTTCGATAAAATCCGCGCCGTTTTTATCATACCCCGAAAGCAGTCTGAACGCGCTTACCGCGCCCGACATTGCCGCAGAATTCGGGTTCATAATCGGCATATCAAGACCCGCGGACATTGCCGCCGTGAGGAACGTGGAATTTACAAGTTCCCTGTTCGGCAGACCAAAGGAAACGTTTGACACGCCGAGAACGGTTTTAAGCCCCAACTCCCGTTTAACGCGCGAAAGAGCCTTTATCGTTTCGGGAACGTTTTCCTGCTCCGCCGAGGCGGTGAGGGTTAGGCAATCGATGTACACATCGCGTTTCGGAATACCGTAACTTAAAGCGCGGTCTAAAATCTTTTTTGCTATCTCAAAGCGTTTTTCGGCGGTTTTCGGAATGCCGTCCTTATCGAGAGTAAGCCCAACCACCGCCGCGCCGTATTTTTTCACAAGCGGTAAAACGGTATCAAGCCTTTCGTCCTCGCCGTTTACGGAATTTACAATGGGTTTTCCCGAAACCGCCCGCAAAGCAGCCTCAAGAACATCGGGCTCGGTGGTGTCAATCTGCAAGGGAGCGTCGCACACCGACTGCACCGCGTCCACCGCCGCCGTCATCATCTCTTTTTCGTCGATATCGGGCAAACCTACGTTTACATCAAGAATTTCCGCGCCCGCGTCCGTCTGCTCTATCGCCTGTTTCATTATATAATCAAGATCGCGGCGTTTCAAAGCCTCCTTAAAGAGCTTTTTGCCCGTGGGATTTATGCGCTCCCCGATAACGCGGACGGTGTCTATCTCAACCGTTTTTGTAGCCGAGCAAACCGCCGCGGGAATTTCTATGGGCTGTCTGTGCCAGATTTTCCCCGAAAGGCAATTTTTCATCTCGCGGATAAACTCCGGCGACGTGCCGCAGCAACCGCCGAACAGCTTTACTCCCATATCCGCCATTTGCGAGATGTATTTCGCGAACTCGGCGGGAGTTACGCTGTATTCATTGGTTTTGGGGTCGGGAAGTCCTGCGTTCGGGCGGATTAAAACGGGTTTGTTAGTCCAGCGCAAAATTTCCCTGCAAATGTCGATTGCCTCGTCGGGACCCAAAGAGCAATTCATACCGATTACATCAGCTCCCAGAGCGTCCAAAGTGAGTGCCATAGAGGACACCGTGCAGCCCGTAAATGTTCTTAAACTGCGCTCGAACGTCATGGTGCAGACCACGGGGAGATTGGTGTTCTCTTTAGCCGCCAAAAGCGCGGTTTTCATCTCCATAAGGTCGGTCATGGTTTCCAGCACGATAAAA
>CANQNY010000114.1 GCA_947625335.1 uncultured Clostridia bacterium
CATTCCGACAAATTCCCCGAAAGCCGCCGCTACCGCGGATTTGCACGAACAACGCCCTCGGAAACTTGCCTGTTCGCGGCGTTTGCCCTGACGTTTTGTTCGGGGAACGCTCTTAGCGTGAACCCTGCGGATTTGCTTTAGGGTAGCCGCCGCTACCCCCGCCGATTTACTCCCGCAACGCCCCCGCAAGTTCCGAAGGCTATGCACAAAAGCGGCTTTACTATAAGCATCGGCGTGCCGAACAGCCCGAATATCAGCGACAAAATCATCGGCAGCACCGAGAAAATCAGCCCGCACAGCGCGCCTGTTTTAAGACCGTCGCGGCGGCGCAGCGCTCCCGCCGTCCTGCCGCAGACAAAGCTCCCCACCGACAGCGCAAGCACCGCCGCCGCCCCCGCTGCCTTGGACGCGGCGTCAAAAAACGACAGCAGCAGCGCCGCCGCAAGGCTCGTCAGTATCACCGCCGCGTATCCCGCGCAAAGTCCCGCCGCGTATGGCACGATCGCCGAATTTTGTCCCCGTTTTCGCATATTTCACGCCCTCCGTCATGTTTGCTCTCTTGGGATTGTATGCGGCTTTCGTACAAACTAGAAGTTTTTTCAGTATGCTTTATTTATAATGAATATAATTTAACGGCAATTTTCACAAAAAAATCTTACAAAATTATAAAAATTCTATTGCAAAATACAAAAAAATGTGCTAAAATATAAATTGTAATACTGAGAGCGTGTATAAAAAGTCAAATTTCAGACTGTATAGAAAGCCCCGGATGCTAGGAAGTGCCGCTGCAACTAGCCTTTGTGGCTGTTGCTGCGGTACTGACGCCGCCGCATTATGCGCTGCGCGCAAAACGCTATGGGGCTTTATATACAGTCTGTGGACTTGTTTTTACAAGTTCTAGTACAAATCTTACTTAATTAGGAGGATTTTCCAATGGCAAGACAAAAGCTTACGATGGACGGAAATAACGCCGCAGGTCACGTTTCTTACGCGTTTACCGATTTGGCGGCAATTTACCCCATCACCCCTTCTTCCGTAATGGCTGAAGTTACCGATTCGTGGGCTACGGCGGGAAGAAAGAACATCTTCGGCGAGACCGTTAAGGTCGTTGAAATGCAGTCCGAGGCGGGCGCGGCAGGCGCTGTTCACGGATCTCTTTCGGCGGGCGCGCTGACTACTACTTATACTGCGTCACAGGGACTTCTTCTGATGATTCCGAATATGTACAAAATAGCGGGCGAGCTGCTGCCGTCGGTTATTCACGTTTCGGCGCGTGCTGTCGCGTCTCACGCGCTGTCTATCTTCGGCGATCACAGCGATATTTACGCTTGCCGTCAGACGGGCTACGCTATGCTCTGCTCCACTAACCCTCAGGAGGTTATGGACCTGGGCGCGGTAGCTCACCTTTCCACTATCAAGGGCAGAGTGCCGTTTTTGCACTTCTTCGACGGTTTCAGAACCTCTCACGAAATCCAGAAAATCGAAGTCTGGGATTATGACACCCTCGCTAAAATGGTTGACTGGGATTCTATTCAGGCGTTCAGAAACAGGGCTCTCAACCCCGAAAACCCCGTTCTCCACGGCACGGCTCAGAACCCCGATATCTTCTTCCAGGCAAGAGAGGCTTGCAACAAGTACTACAACGAAATCCCGAATGTTGTCGAGGAGTATATGAACAAGGTCAATGCCGAAATCGGCACGGATTACAAACTGTTCAACTACTACGGCGCTCCCGACGCGGAGGAAGTTATCGTTGCGATGGGTTCTGTCTGCGACACCATTGAGGAGACTATCGACTACCTCACAAAGCAGGGCAGAAAAGTCGGTCTTGTAAAGGTAAGACTGTACAGACCGTTCGTATCCTCTAAGTTTGTTGAGGCAATTCCCGCGACTGTCAAGAAGATTTCCGTTCTCGACAGAACCAAAGAGCCGGGTTCTCTCGGCGAGCCGCTCTATCTCGACGTTGTTGCTGCTCTTAAGAGAGAAAACAAGTTCCAGGACGCGCTTGTATACAGCGGACGTTACGGTCTGGGCTCCAAGGACTGCAACCCGTCTCACATCATTGCGGTCTATAATAATAAGGAAAAGCCGATTTTCACCGTCGGCATCGAGGACGATGTTACCAACCTGTCGCTGAAAGTCACCGAGAACCCGAATACCACGCCCGAAGGCACAACCTGCTGCAAGTTCTGGGGTCTGGGTTCGGACGGTACTGTCGGCGCGAACAAGAACTCCATCAAGATCATCGGCGACCACACCGATATGTACGCTCAGGCATACTTCGCCTACGACTCGAAGAAGTCGGGCGGCGTTACTATCTCTCACCTGAGATTTGGTAAGTCTCCGATCAAGTCCACCTACTTCGTAAACAAGGCGAACTTTGTTGCCTGCCACAACCCGTCTTATATTGATAAGTACGATATGGTTGAGGACGTTATCCCCGGCGGTTCGTTCCTGCTTAACTGCCAATGGAGCGTTGACGAGCTGGATGAAAAGCTCCCTGCGCCCGTTAAGGCGTATATTGCGAAGAACAACATCAACTTCTACATCATCAACGCAATTAAGGTTGCTAAGGAAATCGGTCTCGGCAACAAGACCAACACGGTTTTGCAGTCGGCGTTCTTCTCTATCGCGAATATTATCCCCGCGAACGACGCTATCGACTACATGAAGAAGGCGGCTTACAAGTCCTTTGCTAAGAAGGGCGACGATATCGTCAATATGAACTACAAGGCTATCGAAATGGGCGCAGGCGAGGTAATTAAGGTTGATGTTCCCGCGTCGTGGGCGAACTGCACCGGCGAGCTTACTCACCCGCATTTCGAGGGCGACAACAAGTTCCTTATCGATTTCGTAAACAACATTCAAGTACCCGTAAACGCACAGCGCGGCGACAAGCTCCCCGTTTCGACGTTCGTCGACATCGCGGACGGCACGTTCCCGCAGGGCTCTGCGGCGTTTGAAAAGCGCGGCATTGCGGTTGACGTTCCGAAGTGGATTCCCGAAAACTGCATTCAGTGCAACAACTGCGCTATGGTCTGCCCGCACGCTGTTATTCGTCCGTTCGTTTACACCGAGGAGCAGGCTGCAAAGCTTCCCGCAGGCACGGTTTGCAAGGACGCTACGGGTATGCCCGGAATGAAGTACACCATGACCATTTCCACGCTCGACTGCACGGGCTGCGGCGTGTGCGCTAATATCTGCCCCGCGGGCGCAAAGGACAAGGCGAAGAACGCGCTTGTTATGTCGCCTATCGAGAGCGTTATGGATCAGCAGAAGATATTCGACTACGCTGTCGCTAACGACAACTCCAACGACGCGGCAGTCGAGAAGTTCAAGGACAGCACCGTAAAGGGCGCGCAGTTCAAACAGCCGCTGCTTGAATTCTCCGGCGCATGCGCGGGCTGCGGCGAAACTCCGTATGCAAAGCTTATTACCCAGCTCTTCGGCGACAGAATGTACATCGCGAACGCTACGGGCTGCTCGTCTATCTGGGCAGGTTCCGAGCCGTCCACTCCGTACACCACCAACAAAGAGGGCAAGGGTCCCGCTTGGGCAAACTCGCTGTTCGAGGACAATGCGGAATTCGGTCTCGGTATGTTCCTCGCGCAGGATACTCTCAGAAACAGAGCGCAGACCGCGCTGAAAGTTCTCCGCGAAAAGGCTGAGGGCAAGGGCAACACCGAGGTTGTAGGTCTTATCGATAAGTATTTCGAGACTAAGGACGACGGCAAGGCTAACGCTTGCGCTACAAAGGCTTTGGTTGACAAAATCGAGGCTTGCAATTGCGGCAACAAGGAGGCTGTCGATGTTCTGAACCTCAAGAACTACCTCTCCAAGAAGAGCAACTGGATCTTCGGCGGCGACGGCTGGGCATACGACATCGGTTACGGCGGACTTGACCACGTTATCGCGTCGGGCAAGAACGTCAATATCTTCGTATTCGATACCGAGGTTTACTCCAACACGGGCGGTCAGGCGTCCAAGGCTACGAACGTCGGCGCGGTTGCACAGTTCGCGGCAGGCGGTAAGGACGTCAAGAAGAAGGACCTCGCGGGTATCGCGATGAGCTACGGTTATGTATACGTTGCACAGATTTCTATGGGTGCAGACCGCAACCAGTGCCTGAAGGCGATTGCCGAGGCTGAGGCTTACGACGGACCGTCGCTGATTATCGCATACGCGCCCTGCATCAACCACGGCATTAAGGGCGGTCTGACGATTGCTCAGCAGGTTGAAAAAGAGGCTGTTGAGGCGGGTTACTGGCATCTGTTCCGCTTTAATCCTGCGCTTGCGGACGAGGGCAAGTCTCCGTTCACGCTTGACAGCAAGGCTCCCACGGGCGATTACAAGGCGTTCATGATGAGAGAAGTTCGTTACAACTCGCTTATGCGCGCTAATCCCGACAGAGCGAACGTTCTGTTCGACAAGGCTGTTGCAAACTCCAAGGCTAAGTACGATCACCTTGTTGAAATGCAGAAAGCGTACAAGGAAGAGTTTGAAAAAGCATAATTAACCACCCTATATAAACTTATCCCCCAACTTTTCGGTTGGGGGATTTTTTCAGTATAAAGTTAAAAGTAAACAGTAAACAGTAGTATGTGCGTTCGCTTTCGCGAACGCGTTTTTAATTGCTAACAAGTTCGTCAAGTATTTTCTCCATTTCTTCAAACGAGGAATTGTCAACTTTCACCTCATAGTACATTCCTCCGCTTGAAAACTTCGCTAAAACGTTGTCCCCGCCCGAAAGCCCCGAATAGTACTTGTACAGCAACGCTTTTTCGCCGTTTTTGAGCGTTATAATTTCAGGTGTATTCCCGCTGTCCGTGCCTGTTGTAAGCACGAATTTTTCGCCCGTCTGCACGAGTACGGATAAACTTATCGTTTTCCCGGCGGCGAGGTTTTGGAACCGGCATTTTTTGAGCTGCAGACAATTGTCGTCGATGTCTATCAAAATCTCGGACGGCATTTCCTCGAATTTATCGGTATTGAGCGGCGAAATCCCGAATTTTGCGAAAACCTCGGAGGGCAGGGCGGTACGGCTCCAAAGCCCGTTTTCGCCGAGCGTCGCGCCCCAGTTTTCAAGCTCTTCGGCGGTCGGTTTGTTCACTTCGGTAATCTCCAAATTCAGCTCGAACGCAGGCTTTTCATCAACGAGAATTTTGTCCTTGATAAGCAGGTTCGCGGACGCTCCCGTTGCCAGCGCCAAAGCCGCCGCGGCGATTATCACCGCAAGTCTTACGGAGGTTTTGCGGGGCTTTACGCTCTCGGAAATAATGCTGTCGTCAATGCCGCTTAACGCGGTGAAAATCGGATTTAATTTGTTTTCGGAATTGTTAGTCATCAAAATAACCCCTTTCGGTCAAAAAATTTTAAAGTTTAGCCCGCAGCCTAAGCAGCGCAGACGACGCCGCGGTCTCGCTTATTTTGCATTCCCGCGCGGCAGTTTTAACGCTCTCCCCGAAAAAATAACGCAGAGTAAACAGCCGCCGCGAGCGTTTGGAAAGCTCGTTCAGCCACTCGGACAAGAGCCTTGACAGCTCCTCGGCATCTCCCTCCTCAACCGTTACCCCCGACGGAATGCACTCTGAAAGTTCGGTGAGCAGCGCTTGGTTTCGGCATTCGGCGGTGTTGTAGCGAAATCGGTCGACGCTGCGCCGCCGCGCTATTTTGCAGACATAAGCCGTGAGATTAGAGGGCTCGTCGGGCGGAATTCTGTTCCATACGTCCAGCAGCACGTCGTTTGCACATTCCTCCGCGTCCTGCGGGGAATTCAAAATCCCGCGCAAAACCTTTAAAATCAGGCGTTCGTACTTTTGTTTCAGCGCAGAAAGCCCCGTTTCGCTACGCTCGTTTAAAAGCGCGATTATTTTCCCATCGTCCAATTTATCACCTCCAAATCGTTCAATTTCCCCGCTCAATAATATAGTCGCGGAGAAAAGCGTTTTGTCACGCATAAAGTTATTCTGACGCGGTGTCAGCTTTTGCGGGGGAGCTGCTGCCTGAAAAAACTGCATGGGAGAGCGGGTATTCACTCCCAAAGCCTAGTTTTCCCGCTCAATAATATAGTCGCAGAGAAAAACTTTTCGTCACGCATAAAGTTATTCTGACGCCATGTCAAAATTCTGACATTACGTCAGAAATTCCCATAAAAAAAGACCCCCAAACGGGGGTCTTGCATTTTGCCGTTATCAGCATTTTTCGGAGTATTTCGAGAATTCGCAGCTAAACTCGCCCATGCCCTGCGTTATCTGCCGCAGCGACAGCGCGAAATCCTGCATTTCCGCTTCGGGAGCCTCCGCGAGAATTTCCGTCACGGCGTTTTCGAGGGAATTCAGTCCCATAACCGTTCCGCGTTTTTTGGAAATTACCGACATAATATCGCCCTGCTTGTCGTCGGGAACGAGTATTCTGTAGGAATAAATCGGTTCGAGAAGATACGGCTCGGCTTTCGCAAGGCAGTCCTTAAACGCCATAGACGCCGCTGTTTTAAACGACATTTCCGAGCTGTCCACGGGGTGATAGCTGCCGTCGATAAGCGTCGCTTTTATCCGCACCACGGGATACCCGCCGAGCGAGCCTTTTTCCGACGCCTCCTGCAAGCCCTTTTCAATCGCGGGGAAGAAATTCTTCGGAACAGAACCGCCGAAAATCTTCTCCTCGAAAACAAGATCGTCCGTCCCCGTAGGCTCAAACTCGATCTTAACGTGACCGTACTGACCGTGACCGCCCGACTGCTTTTTGTACTTGCTCTCGATCGTCACCTTTTTGCGGATAGTCTCGCGGAACGCCACTTTCGGCGCGGACATCTTCACGTCTATGCCGAATTTCGCCTTAAG
>CANQNY010000115.1 GCA_947625335.1 uncultured Clostridia bacterium
TATGCTGTCGCCTGCGGCGTTCAACGCGCTGCTTAAGACGCTTGAAGAGCCGCCCGCGCACGTTAAGTTTATTTTGGCGACAACCGAGGCTCATAAGGTGCTTGCAACCATATCTTCGCGGTGTCAGCGGTTCGAGTTTCGAAGAGTTGACATTGCCGACAGCGCAAAGCGGCTGTTGTGGGTTGCGCAGCAGGAGAATGTGAACCTTACGCAGGACGCGGCGGAGCTTATTTCAAGGCTTTCCGACGGCGGTATGCGAGACGCGCTGTCAATTCTTGACAGGTGCGCGTCTGCGGGGGAGGATATAACCTCGCAGGTTGTCCGCGACTGCGCCGGGGTCGCGGATACAAAGCATTTGTTTATGTTCTCCGAGATGATCGCAAAGCGCGATACGGCGGGGTGTATACGCCTGCTTGGGGAGCTGTATAAGGGTGCGAGGGATATTTCGCTTATTATTGACGAGCTTTCCACGCATTTTCGCGATATTATGCTTTGCAAGACCGCGCCCGAGGATAAAGAACTTCTGACGGCTCTGCCCGATGAACTTCCCGAACTTGAGCGGATAACTAATATGTACTCGCTTTCCGAGATATTGCAGTGTCTGACGCTTTTGCAGCAATGCGCCGACGGTCTTGGCAAAGTTAAACAGCGCAAAACGCTTGCCGAGATGTGTTTTGTGAAAATGTGCAACGGGGAGAGCATAGAGACCGAACGCGCTCCCGTTAAAAGGGCTGAGCAGGCGGTTTATGCGGAGCAAAAGCCCGTTTTTGCAGAACCTCCTAAAGCTCCTTCTACGCCCGCGGAAAAGGCTATTGCGGATAAGACGCGCGCGCTGTTTGAGGAAACGGAAAAACACGCGAGGCAGGCTGCCGGGGCTGCAAAACCCGTTAAATCGGATAAATCGGCTGCGAAAACGGTCGAGGATATCCCCTTTGAAGTGCCGCTGCCCGAACCACCTGAGGAAGACAGCTTTTTAAGCGACAATTATCCGATAAAAACGGAGGACAGCGCGGCAAGCGAGCCTAAAGCCGTAAACGAGGTTAAAGAGCCTAAAGAGCTCAAAGAGGTTACCGCCGAGCAATGGAAAGCGGCGGTGTCGCGAATGGACGTTCTGACGGCAAGTATGTTTGCGGGGTCGACGGCAAGGGTCAAGGACGGCTTGCTTGAGATAACCACCGCGAATTTGATGCTTTTGGAAAACGTCAAGGGCGACGAAGTGACGCGAGTGGAGGGCATCGTTTCAAACGCGCTCGGTTTCGACGTTCGGATAAGCATAAAATCGGCAAATAACGCTCCCGCCGAGGAAAAAGACGAAACTCCTTTGGGAAGGCTGCTGTCAAGGGCGTCTCAAAGAGGGGTCGACATAATCAAAAAGGAATAACGAAAGGAAATTTTTGCTATGAAATCAAGACTTCCCATGGAATATCAAAATTCCAACGCAAACATGAACCAGATGGTAAGAAAGGCTCAGAAAATGCAGGACGAGATTACCCGCGTTCAAGAGGAGCTGGAGTCCCGCGAGTTTACAAAGCAGGTGGGCGGCGGCGTTTTGGAGCTTGTTATGACGGGCGACAAGAAACTGAAGTCCATTACGCTGAAACCCGAAATCGTTGACAAGGACGACATTGAAATGCTGCAGGACCTTATTATCAGCGGCGTAAACGAGGTTATTCAGGAAATCGAGGATTACGGCGCGGCTGAAATGGAGAAAGTGACGGGCGGCGTTTCTCTGCCCGGACTGTTCTGATTTCCGTTCGATTTATGGGAAACAAGGCGGTGTTCGGACTGCCGTTTGTGAGGTTTGCACCTTTTCTTGCGGCAGGAATGCTGACGGCATATTTTTGCGGCGGTGTTGTAAGCACGATAGTTTTCGTGTGTGCCGCCGCTTTCGCTGTGTTTTGTGAGCTTTTTCGAAAACATCAGGCGCAATCCGAAAATCCCGATCCGCCCGCGGAATCGTGGCTTTCAAGATTTCCTAAGCTGTCGGTTTGCGCGGCGGGGATCACCTTGGGAATAGCTTTGATGATAGGCTATATGAGATTTTATTGCGAACCGATAATCGAGTTCTCCGACAAAACCGTCAAGGCGGAGATTTATGTTACCGAGTCGGCAAAACTCACGGGCGACGGCGAGGAGATAATTGCAAGGGTAAATCTCGGCGGCAGGAACGCCAAAGCGCGGATTGTCTGCGATGAACGCCTTGAAAAGGGCGATT
This sequence comes from uncultured Clostridia bacterium, assembly GCA_947625335.1. Classification (GTDB taxonomy): domain Bacteria; phylum Bacillota; class Clostridia; order Oscillospirales; family Ruminococcaceae; genus CAG-115. The sequence goes on from CANQNY010000115.1 coordinate 2,216, forward strand.
ATGCCACGGCTGTGATTACGTTCGGGGCGCATGACGAGAGAACGTTTTTGTATGATATGGCGAACGGCATTTTGCTTTCGGGCGAGGCGGAGCAGATTGAAAAGGTGTCGTCCGAAAGCGTAAAATTCGCTTTACTCGGAGTTGTCCGCGAAAAGCTGTCGCAGCAGCTATCGAGAAGTCTTTCCGGCAGGGAGGAACAGCTTGCGCTGTCGATGCTTTTCGGTATGGACGAGGGGCTTTCCGTGTCGATGTACGAAAAGCTCAGGATAGCGGGCGCGGCTCATTATACTGCGGTTTCGGGAGCGCATTTTTCCGTTTTGGCGGCGGTCGTACTCGGAATGTTATCGGAAAAGCAGCGCAGGACAAAGGTGCTTGTTTCGCTTTTATTCGCGCCTGCGGCGGTGATGTTTTTCGGAGCGGGCGCATCGGTGCTGAGAGCGTCGGTAATGTTCTTTATCTACAGTCTTGCCCCGCTGTTTATGCGGCGCGCGGACACGCTTAACACCATTTGCGTTGCGGTAACGGCGGTGTGTATCGTATCTCCCGGAACGGTGCTTGACGCAGGGTTTGATATGTCCGTGCTGGGAATATTCGGCGCGGGCGTTGTCGGAACGGCTGCAGCATCGCGTCTTTGCGAACTTCTTCCCCCGAAAACGAAGTTCTTGTCAAGCGCGGTGACGGCATTTTCGGTGTCGGTGTGCGCGGTGGTCTGTACTGCTCCGTTAAGCGCGGCTCTTTTTAAAGGCGTTTCGCTTTCGGGGGCGTTGGCGTCATTAGTTTTAGCTCCGCTTATGACAATAAGCATGTTGTTTGCGGTATTGCTTGGGATAACGGGTATGAAATTGCTCGCTTTGCCCGTCGGTATAGCCATGAAAATAGCGGTCGCGGTGATAGATCTGTTCGGCGGGATTCGCGGAATGTGGCTGCCGCTGGATTTTAAGGGCGCGTGGGTGATTGCCGCGCTGTTTGCGACGCTTTGCGTGTTCGCGGCGTTTGGTTCGATAAAGACTGCAAAGATTTCGGCGAACGGTATGGCTGCGCTTATGCTTTTTTCGCTGGTTATGCCGATTTATAAGCGTTACGAGCGGAGTGAAGTGCGTTTTGTCGGCAATTCCTCAAGCGGCGCAGCTGTCGTTATCAACAAAAACGACGCTGCCGTGTTCATTTCGGGCGGCGGCGGTGCGCTTGCAAAGAGCATTGCGGGTTGTCTTCGCGAAAACGGCGCGCAGCGTGTGGTGTGCGTTGCGGCGGAGGACGCGGATTTTACGGGTGCGCTTGCGATAAAAGAGTTGTCCGAGGTTATAGAAATTGAACGCGTGTACACAAACGACCTTGCGGCAAAGCTTGTCGGAGTGCCCGACGCGCGTCCCGCTCCCAAAAATTGCACGCTCACGGCGTCGGGGATAACGATAGCGGGCGCGGCGGTCTCCGAGAGCGATGTGAGCGCGGATATCGTCGTGTACACGGGAAGGTCTTCAAAAGCTCCCGAAAGCAGCGCGGGGGCGGCGGTGTATTTTTTCTCGTCGGATGAGGAACTTCCCCCGAATGCCTACAACGCCCGTTATGAGGAGATTTTTGTAAAACTCCCCGAGGGCGGCTTGGAGATAGCTGTCGGTTCACGATAACAAGATTTAAGAGGTAGAAATTATGTCTGAATACAACTCACTTCCGCTGGCTCTGGCGGCGGAGCAGTTTGCAAAACTGCCGGGAATAGGGATCAAAACCGCGCAGCGGCTCGCTTATTTTATGCTTAATCTGCCTGTTAACGAGGTGGAGGAATTTTCGGAAAGCATTCTTAAGGCTCGTAAGAGTGTAAAATTATGTAAATGCTGTCAGAATTTTACTGAACGTGAGCTTTGCTCTATCTGCGCGGACGAAAATCGCCGAAAAAACGTCATCTGCGTGGTGGAGTCGCCCAAGGACGTTTCCGCGTTTGAACGCGCGGGAGGTTTCGACGGGGTGTATCACGTCCTGCACGGGCTGTTGTCGCCTATGGACGGGGTTTCCGCGGAAGACCTTAAAATAAAGGAGCTTATCTCGCGGCTTTCCGACGTAAACGAGGTTATTATGGCGACCAACCCCACAGTCGAGGGCGAGGCTACGGCTATGTATATCGGGCGAATTATAAAGCCTATGGGAATTAAAGTAACAAGGCTTGCTTACGGGCTGCCCGCGGGCTCGGCTCTGGAATTCGCGGACGACGTGACGCTTGTAAAGGCTCTCGAAAACCGAAGTGAGCTTTGATTTTGGGAAATTCGGTGAATTTGGCACAACAAAAACGCGGGAACTTTTCCCGCGTTTTTCATTATTAGGATTTTGAACCTGAAATCAGTCGTCCATATTTCCCGCGTCGCGCGGCTCGTGCAGCGGACGGGAAGAAACACATTCAATCGCGCTTGACACCGCGACATTTATATCGACCGAGCTTTGACGAACGCTTGACGCCAGCTTTGTGAAAAGCTCGCCGTTGCTGGTGCTGACGTATTTCGCGGGCAGCTTATTCAAAGCGATAGCCTTCATATCCTCAATACAGCGGCTGCACTTACAGCAATTTTCCGATTCCAGCATCTGCGCCAGTTTTTCGTCAACTATTTCTTCCATAACATTAACGAGTGCCATATTATCCTCCCGAAGAGAAACGCGGCAGATCGGGCTTTAGTTTGCGAGTCTGTCCCCAAATATTCTCTGTCTATTATATTTTACATCAAAATAGCTTTTTTGTCAAGGGCTTTTGCGAAATTTTATGCTCGCACGAGAAATTTGCGTTTTAACGACTTGTCATATTTGTCCCAAACCGAGCATATTAGTTTTAACACAAGCAAAAAATCATTCTGACAACTTCATTACGGAGGGAAAATATAATGCGAACCATGACATTTACCAAGAAACAGATAAAACGCGCCGCCGCGATAACGGCTCTTGCCGCGGCAACCGCTGCTGTCGCGATAACCGCCGCGGTGACCTCGGTGGGCTCAAAAGCTGCCGAAAGATTAGTGCCGATTTACAGCGTTGACAGGGGCGACAAGAAGATAGCATTGACGTTTGACGTGGCGTGGGAGAACTCCAACACCGAGGAACTTCTTAATATCCTCGAACAAAACGACGCAAAGGCGACGTTTTTCATTACGGGCGACTGGTGCGACCGCTATCCCGACGACGTTAAGATGTTCTACGACGCGGGACACGAGATCGAAAACCACTCCGACCAACACCCCCACGTCGAGGGTATCAACGTAAACGACCTTATTAACGACACAAAAGAATGTAACCGCAAGATAAAGATGATAACGGGCGAAGAGCCAAAGCTCTACCGCGCCCCTTACGGCGAATACGACGACAGCCTTATCACCACGCTTGACGGTATGGGTATGAAGGTTGTGCAATGGGACGTTGACAGCGTTGACTGGAAAAAACAGTCAGCCGATAAAATTAAGAAAAAAGTGCTTAAAGGGGTAAAATCGGGGTCTATTTTGCTGTTTCACAACGATCTGGAGAATACAACCGAGGCTCTGCCCGATATTCTGAAATCTCTGCGTTCGCAAGGGTACGAATTTGTAAGAGCCGACGAGTTGATTTATTCCGACAACTACACCATTGACGCCACCGGAAAGCAAATTCCGACGGATCAAAGCTCCATAAGTTTGAGCGAGGAGAAAATAGAGGCTGTCATCTCGCGCTATTCCGATGAAATAACCGCCGCGGGCATATCCGACAAAGAACTTTCGGCGGCAATTGTGGCAATAAAGAGCGGCGATATAAGCTCTCTGCCTGCTGAAATACAGCCTATTGCGGCGCAGGTAATGGCACAGATGAAGGACGGAAATCCTCCCGCCGAGAACAATTCCGAAACGGAGCAAAATACGGTTGAAAAGATTTCCAAGGACGGGGTTGAAGACACAACGAGTTCTCCCGCAGAAAGCTCCGATAACACGAGTTCGACAGCTCCTGCAAGCACGGCAAGTTCTACATCCGGGCAAATTACCCCAGCGGACAAAATGACAGTAAAGTGACAGTTTATAGTTAATAGTGTATAGTGAACAGCAGATTTGTTCGCTGTCGCGAACAAATCAGATTGTCATAAAGAGAAAGGGTCGCCGAACCGTTGGTTTGGCGACCTTGTTTTTTACAATCAAATTGCACAAAACTTTGTCCACCTATCCGCCGTACAAAAAACAACGTCTCAGTAAGAGCAATGTCTTACTGAGAACCGATCAACGCATT
>CANQNY010000116.1 GCA_947625335.1 uncultured Clostridia bacterium
ATGGGAGAAAACGGGGAGTACGCATTATTATGAGATAGATTTCCTTCTGGCGTGGGAACGGTGATTACGGAGGCTGTTAAAAAGTACACATTCGCGGATTTTATGAACGTCGTATCGCTTATAACGATAAATCTCGGAGTGTTCAATCTGCTGCCGATACCCGCGCTTGACGGGGCAAGGTTCTTGTTTTTGGTAGTTGAGCTTATCCGCAGAAAGCCCGCGAAACCCGAAGTAGAGGGCATGGTGCATTTTGTAGGGTTCGCGCTGCTTATGCTGCTTATGGTCGTGGTGACGTTTAACGATATTGTAAAGCTGATTACCGGAGGGTTTAAGTGAAAACTGTAAAAGTCGGAAATATTGCGCTCGGAGACGGAAAAGTCTATATACAGTCGATGCTGAACGTTCCCGCGGACAATGTTGAAAAAAGCGTCGAGCAGGCAAAAGATCTCGAAAAGGCGGGCTGCGAGATAATTCGCGCGGCAGTACCGAAAATTGAGAACGTGGGGCTGATTTCCGCTCTTAAATCCGCGGTAGATGTTCCGATTGTCGCGGATATTCATTTTGATTACAAAATAGCTTTGGCGTGCGTGGAAGCAGGAGTTGACAAAATCCGCATAAATCCCGGAAACATCGGCGGCGCGGACAAGGTGAAAGCCGTCGCGGACGCTTGCAGAAAACGCGGCGTTCCGATAAGGGTCGGCGTGAATTCGGGATCACTTGAAAAAGAGCTGCTTGAAAAATACGGCTCGCCCACTCCGCAGGCTCTTGTCGAAAGCGCGCTTAAAGGCGTAAAACAGCTTGAGGACTGCGATTTTAGCGATATTGTGATAAGTATTAAATCCTCCGATGTGAAGCTTATGACGGCGGCGTACAGGCTGCTTGCAAAGCAGACCGAATATCCGCTGCATTTGGGCGTTACCGAGGCGGGAACGGAGCGTATGGGCATAATTAAGTCGGCTGTGGGGATAGGATCGCTTTTGTGCGACGGGATTGGCGACACAATCCGCGTTTCTCTTACGGCTGACCCCGTAAAGGAGGTTTACGCCGCACGGGATATTCTCGCCGCGTGCGGAATGGGGCGCGGAGCGGAGATTATCTCCTGTCCTACCTGCGGGAGAACCAAAATCGACCTTATTTCGCTTGCAAATCAGGTTGAGGAAATGACAAGGGACGTTAATTTCCCGATAAAAATAGCGGTAATGGGCTGCGTTGTAAACGGTCCGGGAGAGGCGAGAGAGGCGGATCTCGGTATCGCGGGCGGCGACGGCGAGGGGCTTATTTTCAAGAAGGGGAAGATATTAAAAAAAGTCCCCGAAAATATGATACTTACAGAACTTAAACGGGAAATCGAGAATTTCGGAAAGGAAAACTAAAATGACGGCAAAACTAAGCGATTTGATAGAAAATATTGATATTCCGCAAAATATATCCGAGGGACAGGTAGATAAAATCGTTCGTTATCAGTCGAAAAACGCTCTCGGAATAAACCTTATTCTGGACGAGACCGTCCCGATGTCGGAGCTTTTGGCGGCGGGGGACAAATTAGCCGAATATCTGGGCTGCTCGGACGTTACGCTTTATCCGAAATATCACATCAGCCTTTTTTCAAGCGATTACATTTATGAAATAATTGAGCTTATCAAACGGAAATTTGCCACGGTAAACGGTTATTTTGACGGCGCGGATATTACCTGCGATGATAATGTCTGCGAGATAACTCTGAAATCGGGAGGCAGGCAGATCCTTTCGGGGCTGGATATGGACAAGAAAATAGCGGGTTATGTCAAGGGCTTTTTCGATAAGTCCTTGACGGTGGTTTTTTCGTCGGAAAACGAATTGAACCTCGAGGAGTACATAAACCGCGAGGAAAAAGTTCCTACTGTCACAATCGTTGAGGAAAAGCCGAAACCCGCGCCCTACGAGGGAAACACGCCTTACAAAAAGGGCGCAAGACGCTCGGAAAACTCGAAATTTCTGAAAGAACCGAAAGAGATAGAGCTTAAATTTGAAAGCGAGCATTTTTTAAGCAAAGCGACGCTGTTTTTCGGGAACGGTGATTTTGAAAAACCGCTGCCGATGTCCGAGCCTTTTTCCGACCAGGACGAGGCGACAGTCTGGGGAAAAGTTTTCAAGACGGACGACAAAACCTCCCGCGACGGGAAAACCTTTATTTTTACAGCGTATTTTTCGGACAAGACTTCCGCGCAGGTGCTGAAAATAATAACTCCGTCCGAGAACGCCGACGCCGTAAAATCGTCTGTTTCAAAAGGGAAAGCTGTGCTTGTTTCGGGAAAATTCGAGTACGACAACTACTCGAAAATGCTTAATATTCGTCCGAAATCAATTGCGGCGATAGAAACCGTTTCCCGCAAGGATAAAGCCGAGCAAAAGCGCGTGGAACTTCATATGCACACAAATATGTCGGATATGGACGCGGTGACTCCCCCTGCGGAGCTTGTAAATCAGGCGTTTAAATGGGGTCACAGGGCGGTCGCAATAACCGACCACGGAAACGTGCAGGCTTATCCCGAGGCTATGAATACCGTTGAAAAAATTCGCAAAAACGGCGGGGAAATGAAACTTATCTACGGCGTAGAGGCGTATTTTGTAAACGACACGGGCACGCTTGTAAGCGGCTGCTGCGATTTTCCGATTTCGGGCGAGATAATCGTTTTCGACCTTGAAACTACCGGGCTTTCCTCCGCAAAAGACAGAATAACCGAGATCGGCGCGGTAAAGCTCAAAGATATGGAGGTTGTAGAGGAATTTCAGACGTTTGTAAATCCCGAATGTCATATTCCGCAGGAAATAACCAACATTACGGGTATCACCGACGAAATGGTAAAAGACGCGCCGCTTGAAAAAGACGCTGTCGAAAAATTTATAGAATTCGCGGGACGGGGCGTTCTTGTCGCGCATAACGCGGATTTTGACACATCGTTTATAAGAGTTGCCTGCGAACGCTGCGGAATTGAGTACAATTTCGGCTATCTTGACACTCTCGCGCTTTGCAGAGCGGCTTTGCCGCACCTTAAAAACCACAAGCTTGATACCGTCGCGAAAGAATACAAGCTTGGGAATTTCAATCATCACCGCGCTGTAGACGACGCAAAAATGCTGTCGATGATTTTTAAAAGACTGGTTTCGGACACTCAAAAGCTCGGCAGGCTGGAAAAACTCGGAGATTTCAATTCGAGGCTCGGCAGCATTGATTTCAAGAGCCTTCCGAGCTATCATATGATAATTCTCGTAAAGAACAAAACGGGTCTTAAAAACCTCTACAAGCTTGTTTCTCTTTCAAACCTTGAATATTTTTACAAAAAGCCGCGTATTCCGTTTTCGGAACTTCAGAAGTACCGCGAGGGGCTTATTATAGGTTCTGCCTGCGAGGCGGGAGAACTTTTCCGCGCGGTGCTTAATAACCGTCCCGAAGAGGAAATTGAACAAATTGCCGAAAAATACGATTATCTCGAAATACAGCCTATAGCGAACAACGAATTTCTTATCCGCGAGGGGATAGTCCCCGATAAAGAGGGACTTCGTATGCTGAATAAGCGAATTGTCGCTTTGGCGGACAAGCTCGGGAAAAAGTGCGTTGCTACCTGCGACGTGCATTTTAAGGACCTCGAAGACGGGATTTTCCGAAAAATACTTCAGGCGGGGCAGGGCTACAAGGACGCGGATAATCAGGCGCCGCTGTATTTCCGCACGACAGACGAAATGCTGGAGGAATTTGAATATCTCGGCAAGGAGAAAGCGTTTGAGATAGTGGTTACGAACACGAACGCAATTGCCGATATGATAGACGACGACGTCCGCGCTATTCCGAAAGGGACATACCCTCCGTCGCTGCCGGGAGCGGAGGAGGAACTTCAAAAGCTTTGCTGGGACAGAGCGCACGCGTGGTACGGCGACGAGCTGCCCGAAATTGTTGAAACCCGCCTTAAAAAAGAGCTTGACTCCATTATAAAATGCGGATATGCCGTGCTTTATATGATAGCGCAGAAACTTGTAAAATTCTCCGAGGACAACGGCTATCTGGTAGGCTCAAGAGGCTCTGTAGGTTCGTCGTTTGTAGCGATAATGTCGGGCATTTCCGAGGTAAATCCGTTAGCTCCACATTACCGCTGCCCGAAATGCCGTCACAACGAGTTTATTACAGACGGCTCGGTAGGTTCGGGATTTGACCTCCCGCAGAAGAATTGTCCCGTATGCGGCACGGATATGATCCGAGACGGGCATGATATTCCGTTTGAGACGTTTTTAGGGTTCGACGGCGATAAAGAGCCCGATATCGACCTTAATTTTTCGGGCGAAGTACAGGCGAAAGTTCACCGCTATACCGAGGAATTGTTCGGCAAAGAACACGTTTTCAAAGCGGGCACTATCTCGGCAATTCAGGAGAAAACGGCATACGGCTTTGTTAAAAAATACTGCGAGGACCGCGGGATAAATTATTCGCCCGCTTACACGGAATATCTGGCTCAGGGCTGCACCGGCGTCAAGCGGACAACCTCCCAGCACCCCGGCGGCATGGTCGTTGTACCGAACGAGTACGAGGTGTATGATTTCACTCCCGTGCAGTATCCCGCGGATAAGACGGAAAGCGATATAATCACCACTCACTTCGACTTCCACGCGCTGCATGATACGATTTTGAAACTTGACGAGCTCGGACACGATGTGCCGACGCTGTACAAACATCTTGAAAACCTGACGGGAATAAAAATAGCCGACGTTCCGACAACAGACCCGCAGGTGTACAAACTGTTTACCTCGCCCGAGCCGCTTAATCTGACAGCGGAGGAACTCGGCGTGCCTTGCGGAACATACGGACTTCCCGAACTTGGAACGAACAACGCTATGTCACTTCTTCAGGACGCTCAGCCGAAAAATTTCGCGGATATGCTGCAAATATCGGGTCTGTCTCACGGAACGGGCGTCTGGGCGGGAAACGCGCAGGACCTTATCAAAAACGGCACCTGCACGATTTCCCAGGTTATCGGAACGCGCGACAATATCATGGTTTACCTTTTGCAAAAGGGTATGGAACCGAAGCTTGCGTTCAAGATTATGGAGATTACCCGTAAAGGCAACGCCAAAAAGCTGTTTGACGACGAAATATATCAAGCGTTTAAGGACAACGATGTTCCCGACTGGTATGTCGAAAGCTGTAAAAAAATCGAATATATGTTCCCGAAAGCTCACGCGGCAGCGTATGTAATGTCCGCGGTAAAGCTGGGGTGGTTCAAGATAAACCGTCCCGCGGAATTTTATGCCGCAACGCTTGTAAAGCATACCGAGAACATGGAGGCGGAAACGGTTCTTAACGGTCTGGACGCTGTAAATCAGAGAATTGCGTCTCTTAAAGCCAATCAGAACATTTCCGATAAGGAAACGAAAAAGCTTGAAGTGCTGCTGCTTGTCCGTGAAATGCTTATGCGCGGGATAGAATTTCTGCCGTTTGATTTAAGAAAATCGCAGGCAACGGCTTACGTTGTGGAGGACGGCAAAATCCGTCTGCCGCTTTGCGCGGTGTCGGGGTGCGGCGAAAGCGCGGCGCAGAAACTTAAAGAGGTCGTAGATTCGAACGACAATTTAAGCATTGAGGAAATTCAGCAGGCAAGCGGCGTAAACAGCACCGTTATCGAAAAGCTGAAATCGCTCGGCGTGTTTAACGGGTTCCAGCAGTCCGCGCAGTATACGCTGTTTGACTGACCGTGGTTTTAGCTTAATGTTTTCAAGGCGGGGCGGAATTTTTGTTTAAAATGCCGAAAAAATGTTAAATGCTTGACAAATTCGCGGGAATATGTTAGTATATTATAGTGATGTGGTAATATGCTAGCACGTTACTAAACTAAAGCGCAGCGGAAAGGGTATTTGTGTGAAAAGAATTGATTTGCTGACCCCCGAGGGCACGAGGGATATGTTGTTTGAGGAATGCGCCGCGAAACGCGCTATTTCCGAGAGGATAACAAAATTGTTTGAGAGTTTCGGCTATTCCGAAGTGATTACGCCGGGGCTGGAGTTTTTTGATGTGTTCAACGGCTATGTGCGGGATTTTCCGCAGGAAATGATGTATAAGCTGGTTGACGGGAAAAACAGGCTTATGGTTCTGCGCCCTGACAGTACGATGCCGATTGCAAGGCTTGCGGCAACGAGACTTAGAGATGAAGAACTTCCGCTTAAGCTGTTCTATAATCAGAATATTTATATGGTAAACCCTAAGGACAGCGGGCGCGACGACGAAATCTCGCAATGCGGCATAGAGATACTCGGCGGGCAGGGAGACGCGGCGGATTTCGAGGCGCTGGTGCTTGCGGCAAAGTCGCTTGCGGCGTGCGATGAGGACTACC
>CANQNY010000117.1 GCA_947625335.1 uncultured Clostridia bacterium
GGAAATTTGGTTAAAAATGGCAAATTAGTGCCGTTTATGCTGTGAGCGTGCCGTTCGTGCTAAAGGTATTGCAATTTTAATTTTAATCTGCTATAATGGTGACAGAAAGAGGCGGTCGTATGACCGCTGAACTCGGTTACATTATATAGGAGGACATTATGAAGAAAAAACACGCCCTTATTATTGCTTTATCTCTTTTGTGCCTTACGGGGTGTAATTCGGGAGAAATTTCCGACAGCTCAATTTCAAGCGAAAGCGAAAATTCAACATTAAATTCAAGTTCAACATCAAGTTCAAGCGAGAGTTCAACGGCAACTTCCCCCGAAAGCTCCGAACCCGAAGTTCCAGCAGGCGAGCCTACGTTTCTGACCTGCCCCGACGGCACGGTAATTTACACGTCGCAGATCACGAAATATCAGGACAGCGCAGCCTATGCCGATGGTTCCCACGAGCAGTATCCGCTTGATACGTTTAACAAGGAAACGTTCATCGACAATACTCCCCAAGTCGTGTGCGAGGGGTTCGCGTATGGTTTTATTCCGCGATATGTCGCAAATGTTGCGGAAGCGCCCGACAAATTTACGGAATTAGATGGTATCCAAGTGTATTCGGGAGAAGAACTTCCGCCAAGCAATGAATATTTCAAGATAAAAACAGGCGATAAATTCGGTTCTCTTACCGTAAAATCAGCACAGTCGATCTTCTCAAACTCCGTAGCGTGCTTTCTGCCGGAAGAGGCAAAGGACATTCCCGGCGTTTATCTTACAGACGGGGAAATTGAATACGAGGGCGAGATTGAGATGACAGGCTGTATCTCAGTTATGAGAACAGAAGGGTATTTTGCAGCGGGCGATTTATGGTTCTATCCCGACGGAAACAGCGTTTCCAAACTCCCCATTATACAATACAGTTTTGATATGGATCTGGGGCTTCATCATTCGGCGCACAGTAGCTACGGCAGTTACGGAGAATTCGATAAAATAGTACTCGGAAATATGTTCGATTACGATATCGACTTTGACGGTTTAGAGCCGGGAGATACTACTGTCCGCGTGAAAATTACGATAAAAGACCCCGTGGTAAAATCCATTGGCGGATCTATGAATTGCCTCGGCGAACCTGTGGCAGTCGAGGTTTTGAGATAACAACATATCAGACATGGCAATAAAGAAAATATTTTCTCGTTCTTCCAAACGCGTACACTCTATTTTAACAGCTCGTCCGACAGCCTTATAATTTCGTCAGCAAGCTTTTCGCGCCGCGCTTTTGTTATCGCCGAATAGACGGGATACGCGCAAATTATTCCGACAATTCCGACCACACCGACAATTATTCCGATAACAAAAAAATCCCCGCCCCAAACCATTGTACAGCACATTCCAACGCCGAGAATTAGGCAGCTTATCACCCCGACAATCAGCGAAATAACCGTTCCGGGTTTCGTCACGCTCTTGTCCAGACGGCGCAATTGCTCCATTTTATCCTCGGTTTTCTCGCTCGAATATTTGTCACGAATTTTTTTAATTTCCTCCTGCTGTGACGCGGAGTAGGTGTAATTAAAGGTTTCCTTGTTCATTAAAATCTCCTTTCAAAAGCCGTTTAGTTGACTTTACAATCATAAAAATCGCAATCCCGATAACAATTGTGCAGACTGCGCCGCCCGTTGCTCCCGTCATTGCTTTTCGGAAAAGCGGATCGTCGTCCTCGCCGAATTGCGCCAACATCGCGGTTTCAAGCGACAAAATCGACACCATAGCCGCGACGAGATTTATCACCTTTGCCGCCGACAACAGCGGACTTCCGTGTTTTCTGAATTTAACAAGGTTGATTACGGCAACAATTATCGAATAAAACGAATACGCCGCCATCGCGTAGATAAGCAATCCCGGATAATCAAAACCTTTGTTTTGATATACCATAAAAATTACAATTCCCGCAAGAGCTTGGTTCATTATCAGCAGCATTATTCCGCATAAACGATAACGTTTCAGCTCCGTTTTCATTGTAATAACCGCGCTGTTTTTGCCTTTGTGCAGCAAAATAAATCGCATTACCGCAAGCAAAATATAATAAACGCCGAGTGCGAAAAACCACACAGAACGGTAATAAATTCCCGAAAATAATTTCAGAATTATGTACAGAAAGTTTATCACCAGCCCGCAGTACAATGAAATTTCCGTGCGAAAGCGAACGTCCGAGAAAAAGCGATTTCCGAGTTTTGTTTCGCTGATCTTTTTCATAAGACTACTGTCGTTTAACCGACGTCGTGTCAGTTTAAAAAAAGAAATTATCCGTGGAAAATTCGTTATCGTAATCGTCAGCGCGTAGGCTGAAAAAATGTATGACAGGTATTGCAATGCGGGAATTTCAATGTTGAAAACCGCTACTGCAAGCACGAAAAGATAACCCATAACCGCTAGAATTATCGCGAGCAAAGCGGGCGGGAAAAATATTTTTCGGAGTATTTTTTTAATTCGCTCCATTCGTGGCTCTCCTTAATTTTACTGTGAATGTGCTGCCCCGTCCGACTTCGCTTTCGACGGAAATTTCCCCGCCGATTATGTCCATAATGCGCTTCACCAGCGCAAGCCCTAAACCGTTTCCCTGAGCGGCGTGAGAGGTGTCGCCCTGATAGAATTTCTCAAAAATATGCCGCCCCGTTTCGGGACTTATCCCGCACCCTGTATCGCTGATTTTGACTACCGCAAATTCCCCGTCCGTTTTAAGCGTGAGAGAAACTTTCCCGCCCGTTTCGGTGAATTTCAGCGCGTTTGAAAACAGATTGCTCCAGACCAGCTCCAACAGCTCGAAATCGCTTTCTATAAGCACCTCGTCGGCGATTTCCGTCGAAATTTCAATGCGTTTTTCCTCCCAGATTTTCTCGAAATTTAAGAGACTTCCGCACAATTGCTCGCCCAAATCGTACAACTTTTTTTGCGGGAAAATCTGCTGATTTTCAAGCCTGTTGAGCTTTAAAATATTCGTTATGAGGTCGGCAAGTCGGCGAGATGAAACGGTAATTGTTTTCGCATATTCAAGCCGTTTTTCGTCGCTCAAATCGGGCGTTTGCAGCATCGTTCCGTAATTCTGGATAACGGCAAGCGGCGTTTTCAGCTCGTGCGAAACGTTCGCGATAAAATCCGTGCGGAGCGTTTCAATTCCCGACAATTCGCGCGCCATGCGGTTGAAATAATCGATAATTAAATTAAATTCATCGCCGCCGTGAATTTTTGAAATTTGCACCGAAAAATCCCCGTCTGTAATTTTTTCCGCTGCCGCGATGATGTGTTTGACGGGGCGCGACACCATAAACCACCGCCGAATTTCGTCGATAATCGTGAATAATAGGCTGATTAAAATCACATTCCCGAACGTCAATTTTGCCGCAAGCGTGATGTTTTCTTTTGTGAGTTCGATTTTCGCGCTGCTTTGAAACGTCACAAGAAACAGCATCATACAGCACGTCACGGTGAACGAAATTATTAAGAAAAACGATGCGAACCGCCGTGTTGCACGAAGCATTTTTTCAAGCCGAAAATCCGCATTGTTATGCGCTTTCACTTAATCACCGCCTTGTAGCCTAGCCCGTGCACGGTCTGAATTTCAAACTCGTCGCAGTCGGAAAACTTGTCGCGAATTTTCGTCATATAAACGTCAACGGCGCGCGGCGCGGTGTTGGTTTCCGCGTCCCAGAATTCGTCCATAAGCTGCGTTCGCGTGAACGTCTTTTTTGGGTAGGACAGCAGCTTGTACAAAATGTTGAATTCCCGCGCCGTGAGCGGGATTTCCTGCCCGTCAAAAACTGCCGTTCGCTCGTCCGCGTCAAGTGTTAATTTCCCGATTTCAAGCCTGTGACTTGCGGCAATTTTTGACCGTCTGAGCAATGCCCCGATACGCAAAAACAGTTCGTCAAGGTCGATAGGTTTCACCATGTAATCATCAATTCCTATGCGGTAACCGCGCTGTTTTGACGCAAAATCGTCGCGCGCCGTCATAAATAAAATCGGTATATTTTCGTTCAGCTCGCGCACGGTTTTCGCAAACTCAAACCCGTCAATTTCGGGCATCATAATATCGGAAATCACGAGGTCGAACGTGCTGCCGTACATCGCGTTGTACGCGTCGTTCGCGTTAAGACAGCCCTCCGCAGTATAACCGCTTTGGTTTAAAAACGCGCACACCGCATGGTTTAAATCTTTGTCGTCCTCAACTACAAGAATTTTGAACATTTTCCGCACCTCCTTTTTATATTATAGCATACAAATGTTAAAGTTTTGTTAAGATTTTTAAAAAATTGAAAAAATTGACCCGCACGGCTTTTCGGACAATGCGGGTCTGCCTGAGAAATATCAACGCTTAGCGGCGTTTTTGCTTGCCTCAACGCTTGCTCTGCCTATCTCGCGGCTCGCCTCAACGCTTGCCTTGCCAATATTGTTCACGCCTGCGGGATTTGCGGCGGAACGCTTAGCTTCCTTTGCCGCTTTTTCACGAGCTGCGGCTTCTTCGGCAAGTCGCTTTTTAGCGTCCTCGGCAGTTTCACCCTCGTGAGTTAAAAACGTATCAACGAATTTGTCCTCGATTTTTTTGTAACCGCCTACAACGCCGTTTTCAATCTTCTTGTAACCGCTAACGACCCCGTTTTCGATTTTCTTATAGCCCTCGGCAACGCCGTTTGCTATCTTTTCGTTTGCTTCAGTAAATTTTGACATAACACATTCTCCTTAATCTAAAATTTTTGATACCTCAAGCCGTTCTTTTTCTGCGGATAAAAACTGCTAAAACAGCCGCAATACCCGAAAGCACAGTTGCAATTACTGCGGGAATTACAAACTTTTTCATATTTACACCTCCTCACTTCAACCCAACGCACATCGGGATAAGGCACAACAGCAGTACCAGTCCTACCAGACCTATTATAATGCCCGGTATCATCAAGTCGAATACCATAACCATGCACATTCCGACTCCCAGAACTAACGCGCCGAAAACCCCGAATGCAATTTTTCCGACGGTTTTCGGGTTGATTTTCAGCGCGGGTTTTCCGAGAGCAATTCTCCGCGCGATAAACGTTGCAATCAGCACCACGCCGCCGATCGCCGTCAGCACAACACCCGGCGTGAACGCGTCCCATTCCGGGAGCAGGCACATACACATTCCAAGCGCGAACAGCATTCCTCCGATAGCCGCAAAAATAAGCGTAAAAAAGTTTTCTTTTTTCATAAAAAGCACCTCCGTTGTTTATTGGTGAGTTTCCTCACTTTCTGATTGTATTTTACAGCCTTGATGTTTCGGAAATTTTAGGGATTTGTTAAGGTTTTATTAAAAGTCTTTAACATCATTAAAAATGGAGATTTTTTGCGCTATTTAACAAATTTTGGCAGTAGCTGCTATATATCTACCAATACGGGCGAACTCGTTCAAATACATGAAGTTGGTACTCATTTATGTAAAATATGTGAATAATAGCAAAAAACTAGCTAATTTTTCTCAAAAATTTATAAATGTGCTTGACATCTTGAAATAAAATCGTGTATAATAGTATTTGTAGAAGGATTTTTGCTGACAAAGTCCTTTGCCGGCAAATTATCCCAGAAATTATCAAAAGAAAGAGGTACTGTCCAATGAGCAAGATTGATTTGACAAAGTATGGAATTACCGGTACGAGCGAGATAGTCTACAACCCCTCGTACGAGGAACTGTACAAGGCGGAGATGGATCCCTCCCTTACGGGGTACGACAAGGGTCAGGAGAGCGAACTTGGCGCGGTAAACGTAATGACGGGCGTTTATACGGGTCGTTCGCCCAAGGATAAGTTTATCGTTATGGACGACAACTCTAAGGACACCGTTTGGTGGACTTCCGACGAGTACAAGAACGATAATCACCCCGCAACGAAAGAGGCGTGGGAGGCTTGCAAGGATATTGCAAAGAAAGAGCTTTCCAACAAGAAACTGTATGTAGTGGACGCGTTCTGCGGTGCTAATAAGGACACCAGAATGGCTATTCGTTTCATTATGGAAGTCGCTTGGCAGGCTCACTTTGTTGAGAATATGTTCATCAAGCCTACCGCTGAAGAACTTGAGAATTTCGAGCCGGACTTTGTTGTTTACAACGCATCTAAGGCTAAGGTTGAGAACTACAAAGAGCTTGGGCTTAACTCTGAGACGGCTGTTATGTTCAACATCACTTCCCGCGAGCAGGTTATTATCAACACTTGGTACGGCGGCGAGATGAAGAAAGGTATGTTCTCGATGATGAACTACTATCTCCCGCTCAAAGGTATCGCGTCTA
>CANQNY010000118.1 GCA_947625335.1 uncultured Clostridia bacterium
GCGAAACAGTCAAAAAATTTAATTGCTTTAACCACTTCCTTTATTTTTTAGTGAAAGAAACCCTAAACATTCAATTTAATCACCCCCCTTAGTTCGCATTATTATGCGGTTTTACATGGATATTTTCGGCTCGTTATTCTGAACCTCTATCGGTTCGGAAATTTTGTGGAACGAATCGACTTCGGGGCAAATTCCGAGACATCTGCCGTTGTCGAATTTGCAATGCACAGTTCCCATGTCGTCAACCGATATGACAGTTCCTTTTGTTCCCCCAGGAACAGGACGGGGATCATCGCCGCCCATGAGATCAAGCTGAATGCGCGTTCCCGCGGGGTAATTTTCCTTGTAGAATTCAATTCGTCCTCTGCTCATCGTTTTCATGCTATATCACCTCCCGTTTGAAAATTTTATGTTAAGGCTTTCGCCGTCACATACTCAGTTCGTCTGTCTGCTGCGGCTCGTTCATCAGCTTTTCATACGCCTTGTCCATGTTTGCTGCGCCGCGAACATCATTTTCCGCAAACGCTGTTTCAAGTTCTTCGGCGGATATTCGCCACAGACCATCGAGCTTTTGGCAAAGCGCATTCACCTCGGAAATCTTATCGCTTTCAAGGAGTCTTTTGCAGACGATATCCGCGATCTTATCCGTATCATCGGTAGGGTAGAAATCGAGGTATATCTTTTCGGAACAGCACATCGGAATATCTTCGTTTATCCCGATGCTGCCCAAATGGTCGAACAGCCCGTCCGCAGGCATATCGAATTTTACGGAATTTTTCCCGTTCATAATAAAAAATCTTATCATATTAAACTCCCATTCAGTATTCCAACGCCGTTTCTTGACAGAATAACTCCCGTAAAAATTGTAAGCGTTGTAGGGTCGTCAATCAACGCCCAATCGCACAACTCGCTCAGCGAAATATCCGAGTCGCCGCTGTAAACTGTTTTCGCCGCTTTGTACAGCGCGTAACCGTCTGTGGAAATCCCGTTTAATTTGATTGCACCAAAGTTCACCGAATATCTGACGACCGCGCTTTTAGAACGCTCCCACAAAAGTTTGTCCGCAGACAAAAGAAAAACCGCGGCAATAAACTTGCTGCGGCTGCTGTAATAATTTGAATTTTTCGGAGAGATAAACTCCGTAAAATTTTTTCTGTGCAAAGAATTTTTAAATTTAATTTTCATAATTCACCTCATTTACATTGACATTTTGGGGGAGCAGCTTTGCTGTTTCGGAATATTTTCCGATATTTTTTCGTTCAGCTTAGTGAGAAATTCACAATCTTCAAGCCGAAGACCGCTGTTGTGTTTCGCGGTGAAATTCACGCAATTTCTGATCTGTTCAAGTTCTTCTATGCTGAACAACTTATCCTCGCTTATAAGTCCCGAACGAATTGAAAAGTTTTCCTTTGCGCTGCCATAATCGCCGAAATAATTACCGTTGCAAACGCTCTTTCTGTCAGAGGAGAGAAACCAAGTGACAAACTCAAAGCCGTACTCCTCATTATATTTTGCCGCCAAGACCGTATTGCCGAATTCCGCAAGACAGCGGTATTTTTCGGACGATCCGTCAGCCGTCAGCGGCGCGGCTTTTTCGTAAGCGGTGCAGTAATCGTGAACCTCGCGGAAAATCCGATAAAGCGCGTGAAATTTATCCTTACCGCTTTGTGAAAAAGCTCCCTCGCTGTACAGAACATCACTATCCCGAATTTTAATAACGTCGCCGTCCGAAATTACGGAAAATTCTCCGTTTTTAAACGAGAAATTGTATCCATCCTCGTGCAGCCTCCGAGCGATTTCTTGTTTGAAAATGCCTGCGGGCTGCTCCTGTTTTAAGCGGATAACTTCACTTTTCAGCAGACTGTTCAGTTCGAACATGTTCTTTTTTTCAGCCTCGGTTATCTTCTCAGACCACTCGTCAGAGGTTGTTTCAATCGAAATTTCGCAGTCCGAAATGCTTTCCGCACCGAGCCTGTACAGCGCTTTTTTGATTGAAATTTCCTCGCACGGCAATTCCGCAAGTTCTGTTAAATCGCCGTAACTTATCTCGGCTGTAACAATAGCGTTTGGATTGCAATAATATGGCGGTAACGTCCTGCCGTTAAACACTTCCTCAAACGGAATTTCCTCGTTCACAAAAAGCAAACCGTAATCTGTCGGTATGCCATTTCCCGAATCCAACAGTTTCTGTCCCTCGGATCTTAGCCACTCGCTGTTGTTGTATTCGGACTCGGAAAGCACTTTGCGAACGTTGAGCATATGAATTAGTCCGACGTGTTCAAGGTCGCTTGTATCCTCGATAAGCGTATACCTCGGCAGATTGAACGTGAGATTGATAATGCTTTTCAAATTCCATTCATTGCCGAGTTTGTCACACGATAAGACCGCGAAAAACTTATTTAGTTCACATTTGTCCATTCCGTCCATATGCCTGCCAAGGTAATTCAGCGCGTCAAGGCTAATCTCGCTGTCAGCGAGCATTGACAGTTCCGATGGTTCGATTTCAAGCACCGTCGCCACAGGCGCGAGGTGTTCCTTATTCATACCGAGTTCGCCGAGTTTGTCGGAAAGTTCCGTTTCCGAACAGGGGAAACATATTTCCGTGCAGTATGGAGAATTTTGAATTGTTGCTTTTATCATTGTGTACCTCCGAATTATATATTCAAGCTCCGAAGAGCCTGTATTAATGGGTTATGCCGAATTACTCGGAAAACAAAAAAACGCCTGTAAATGACCTCTCATAATTAAGAGATAATTTACAGGCGTTTTCGGCGTTTTGCCCAAAATCAACCGCATAAATTTTGTTGCCGAAGGGTTCAAGTCCCGTCAAAATCTTTTTTGTAAGTTTTCGGAAAATAAAAAATGCCTGTGAGTAACTTCTCGACTAAGAGAAGTCGCCCACAGGCACTTTGTGTACATTGTACAAAATTTCGCCGAAAAATTTTGCTGGGGAGGGGTTCAAGTCCACTATTCACTCGACAATATCTGTGGACTGCGAAACCTGTTTTCCGCAAGATTTATGCCCGCAAATCGCTCAACCGAGCCACCTGCGGGCATAATATCTTTTTTGTCAACGTTAGTTGGCGGAGAGGAAGGGATTCGAACCCTTGTGGGATTGCTCCCAAACGGTTTTCAAGACCGCCTCGTTATGACCGCTTCGATACCTCTCCGTTTAGAGGTTAGAGATAAGAGGTTAGAGGTTAGAATAGAGGTTAGAGGTTAGAATAGAGGTTCTCTAACAGAGATATTATAGCACATTTTGCGTAATTTGTCAAGGGGGTTGAAAAATTCTGTAAAATTTGTTATAATTGTTTCGGGAGGGATTTTTGTGAGCAACATCACCTATGAATACATCAAAACCAATAAGGACGTTCAAACATACATCAACAGCGCGGACGCCGCTCTCGATTCCATAGGCTATACCGAGCATTCCAACAAGCACGTCGAGCGCACCGCAGCCGTCGCTTATATGATACTAAGCACCTTGGGTCACGACGCGAGAACCTGCGAGCTTGCACAGATTGCCGCTTATATGCACGACATCGGCAACGTCGTCAACCGCGTAAATCACGCTCAAACGGGCGCGGTTATGGCGTTTCGACTGCTTGACCGTCTGGGAATGCCCGCCGACGAGATCGCTATGATAATTTCCGCTATCGGCAACCACGACGAGACCTCCGCCGCTCCCGTAACGCCCGTTGCCGCCGCGCTTATCATCGCCGACAAATCCGACGTTCGGCGCAGCCGCGTGCGCGCTGCTGAGCGCGAGCAGGCAAAGCTCGGCAATATTTCGGATATTCACGACCGTGTGAACTATGCCGTGCGAAGCTCCGAGCTTACGTTCTCCGAGGATAAAAAGCAGCTTGACCTAATTCTCGATATCGACACGAATATCAGCTCCATTATGGAGTATCTTGAGATATTTCTCACTCGAATGACCGTTTGTGATATTGCCGCAAAGTCCTTGGGGGTAAAATTCGGGCTTGTCATCAACAATTCGCGGGTTCTGTAAAAATCTTCCAAAAGGGAAAATCAACAGTTTTTATGCGATTTTGCATAATTGTTCTGTTTATTTCGTGAAAAATTAAAAAACCCCTTGAAATTATTTGAAATATAGTGTACAATATTATATAGTGTTTAATTGCCGGGGAAGTTACCATATTTTGACAGGAGATAACGAAAAATGATTATTTTTTGTTTAAAATCGGGTTTTTACTTTGATGCCGCGGCATTTTTGCACGAAATTTGCGATCAAAGTCTAAGCTGTATCTGAAAATACAGCTATTTTTGTTTTGAAAGGAAGAGTGTTATGTCAAAGGTTGCAATTATTATGGGCAGCGACAGCGATTTTCCGGTTGTGAAAAAAGCGTGCGAGGAGCTGAAGTTCTACGGGGTGGAGTACGAGTGCCACATTATGTCGGCTCACAGGACGCCGCGTATGGTGTGCGATTTCGCCGAAAACGCCAAAGGAAACGGCTTTGGGGTGATAATCTGCGCGGCGGGCATGGCGGCACATTTGGCGGGGATTGTCGCGGGTCACACGACGCTGCCGGTTATCGGAATTCCGTGTTCGGGCGGCAGTTTCAACGGGCTGGACGCTCTGTTGTCGACGGTTCAGATGCCGTCGGGGATACCCGTGGCGACGGTTGCGGTGGACGGCGCGAAAAACGCGGCTTTGCTTGCAATCCAGATTTTGGCTCTGTCAAACGAGGCTCTTTCGGCGCAGCTTTCCGTTGCAAAGCGCACTATGATAGACCAAATCAATGAAAAAGAACATAAGCTCCAACTTGAGCTTGAAAATCTGTAAATTTTTTACAGAATTACATTTTTACGGAGGAATTTGAAATGGAAGATATTGTAAAAGGCGCACAGCTTTACGAGGGCAAGGCGAAGAAAGTTTTCGCGACAAGCAACCCGGATATGGTCATTGTTGATTACAAGGACGACGCTACGGCGTTCAACGGCGAGAAAAAGGGCACAATCGTCGGCAAGGGCGTTATCAACAACAAGATGACGAATTATATGTTCAGGCTTCTGGAAAAAGAGGGCGTTCCGACGCACCTTGTAGATGAGCTTTCCGACCGCCAGACGCTGGTTAAGAAAGTGGAAATAGTGCCGCTGGAAGTTATTGTAAGAAACGTTGCCGCAGGCAGTTTCTCGAAAAAGCTCGGCATTGCGGAGGGCACGCCGTTAAAGCGTCCGACGCTGGAGTTCAGCTATAAAAACGACGAGTTGGGCGACCCGTTCATAAACGATTATTACGCGCTGGGTCTGGGTCTTGCTACCGAGGAGGAGCTTGCAGATATTACCAAATACGCGTTTAAGGTGAACGATTTTATGCTTGGGTTCTTCAAGAAGCTGAACATCGACCTTATCGATTTCAAGATCGAATTCGGGCGTTACCACGGGAAAATTCTGCTTGCGGACGAAATTTCCCCCGACACCTGCCGTTTCTGGGATTCGACAACTCACGAGAAACTCGACAAGGACAGATTCCGCCGCGATATGGGCGGGGTTGAGGACGCTTACAAGGAGATTATGCGCCGTCTCGGCATAAAATAATTCTCCAAAAACCGAATAGAGGAAATTGCAGATGTTCAACAGTATTCACGAAGAGTGCGGCGTTTTCGGCATTTACACAAATAAGCCCACAAATGTGGCGACAAGCGCGTATTTCGCTCTGTATGCGCTCCAGCACAGGGGTCAGGAAAGCTGCGGGATAGTGGTAAACGAGCGCGGCGTTTTCAAGACGCACAAGGGGCTGGGGCTTGTAAACGAGGTGTTCACACAGCGCGTTCTCGATGAATTCGAGGACGGCAGGATAGCCGTGGGACACGTTCGCTATTCCACGACGGGCAACGTCAATACCGCAAACTGCCAGCCCATGACGGTGCGGCATGTTAAAGGCGCGCTGGCGATTGCGCATAACGGAAACCTGATTAACGCGCTGGATCTCAGGCGGGAATTCGAGCTTAAGGGAGCTATTTTCCACAGCACGTCCGACACCGAGGTCATTTCCTATGCGATAACCCGCGAGCGGCTGGAATGCGGTTCTATACAAGAGGCGGTGGAGCGCGCGATGTACCGCATAAAGGGCGCGTATTCGCTGTGCATTATGTCCCCGAAAAAGCTTATTGCGGCGC
>CANQNY010000119.1 GCA_947625335.1 uncultured Clostridia bacterium
CCTGTAATTATATGCTTTGTGCAGAGGTTATTGCAACACTTTTCTCCTTTGTGTTGCATTTACTTTTGCATTTGACGTTTTTGAGCAAAAAAACACTTGACATTAACGCTTTGATGTGTTATAATAAAAATGCGAAATAAAACGCCCTTTTATATGGCAGAAATAAAAAATCTTTTTTGTCAATGAATCACACAAGGGCATTGCCCTTGACCATTTCCCAGCGTAGGTAGCATATTTTCAAACACTATTTTCTGTACGGCGGTGGGGTGGACAGGGGTCTGATGTAATGGGTTATTCGTTGACCATTTCCCGGTAAAGGCGGCACGTTTTCAGCCGCCCTTTTCTGTACGGCAAGGGCAATGCCCTTGACCATTTCCCAGCGTAGGTAGCATATTTTCAAACACTATTTTCTGTACGGCGGTAGTGTGGACAATGGTTTGAAGAGAGTGGTAATGCGCTGACAATTTCCCGGTAAAGGCGGCACGTTTTCAGCCGCCCTTTTCTGTACGGCGGTAGGGTGGATAAGGGTCTGACGTAATAGGTTAGATGTGCAAAACACATATTTTGAGGGATTCATGCGTCGCATGTTGATTTGTTACAAGTTAATTCTAAATATTGCAACTCAATGTTAGCAAAACCAAGTTTGCACATCTCAAGCATTTATGTTATGGAGGGGTATATATGAAAAAAACATTTTTTCATATTAACGTGCAAATTTGCACTTTGGTTTTTATAGCCGTTAATACTATATACATAACTCCTATGTTTATTTTATTAGCACTTTCCTACAACTATAATCCGCTAGAATTGGAATTGGCAAGAAATTATTTTATTTCATTCATCTTATATATTGGATTAAGACTGATGTGGTGTTTCATCGCTTTTGACATTTTTTTTATTATATTATACATTAGCCAATTTATAAAAACAAGAAGACGTGGTATGTTCATTTTTTCTTTGGTAATAGCTATTAGCAACATTTTAATAAATTCCATTTGCTTTTTTCTGACTCCGATGACAATATAACTGCAAAAAATGTTTTCTGTGTAAATTTATTAACATACGAATGAAAGTACACCCTGTTATGAAAAAGATAATCTCCCTGTTAATGAGCATAGTGCTGCTGTTTAGCATAGGAGCGGAAGCGTTCGCCTCGGCGAACGCTTTTTGATTGTCTGCAATAATAAGGGCTGACAACCTATTTGCTTTGTTACAATCTAAACTATCCGCCGCAGGCGGACACCTCTTACTGTTTACTGTAAACTGTCTCCTGTAAACTTTTCAAAATCCCCTCTTGCAATTTTCCGAGGTTTGGTGTATAATGTTAAGTAGAGAAATTTTTCTCTTATTTTTGCGTATATGTAAGGAGAAAAACTATGGAACATTATAATCCGCTCCTCCCCAAAAACGGCGATGGAAAGAAGTTTATCACGGTAGGCGAGATTATGCTGCGCCTGACGCCCCCAAACTATGAGAAAATCCGTATGGCGTCTACGTTTGAGGCAAGCTATGGCGGCAGCGAGGCTAATATTGCGTTAGCTCTCGCAAACCTCGGCGTTGACAGCACGTTTTTCAGCGTAGTCCCTAACAACAGCCTCGGCAAGAGCGCGGTGCGTATGCTGCGCTCGAATGACGTTCACTGCACGCCTGTTATCCTGTCCACGGCTGAGGAAACGCCTACTCACAGGCTCGGTACTTATTATCTGGAAACAGGCTATGGAATTCGTCCGAGCAAGGTTACTTACGACCGTATGCACAGCGCGATTACCGAGTACAATTTCGACAACTACGATATTGACGCTCTGCTGGAGGGCTTTGATTGGCTGCATTTGAGCGGAATTACCCCTGCTCTCGGCGAAAATTGCCGAAAACTTATCATGAATTGTCTTAAAAAGGCAAAGGAAAAGGGTCTTGTAGTAAGCTTTGACGGCAATTTCCGCAGTCAGCTCTGGAGCTGGGAAGACGCGCGCGACTACTGCACCGAATGTCTGCCGTATGTGGACGTTCTGCTTGGAATTGAGCCTTATCATCTCTGGAAAGACGAGGACGATCATTCGAAAGGTGACTGGAAAGACGGCGTTCCGCTCCAGCCCTCGTATGAGGAGCAGGAGGACGTGTTCTGTCATTTTGTTGAAAGATACCCTAATCTTAAGTGCATTGCGCGCCATGTCCGCTACGCTCACAGCGGCAGCGAAAACAGCCTTAAGGCGTTTATGTGGTACGACGGGCATACTTTTGAGAGCCGTTTGTTTACGTTCAACATTCTTGACCGTGTGGGCGGCGGCGACGCGTTCGCAAGCGGGTTGATTTACGCTATGATGAACAATTTCAAGCCGATAGATATGATAAATTTCGCGGTAGCGTCCAGCGTTATCAAACACACTATCCACGGCGACGGAAATATCACCGACGATGTTCAGAGTATTCGCAATTTGATGAATATGAATTACGATATTAAAAGATAGGTTGTAAGCCCTTATTCTTGCAGACAATCTAAATTATCCGCGGAGCGGATAATGCGTTCACTATAAACTGTATACTGTAAACTGCCAACGGGGGTATTATGCCGAAAAGCGATTTTAAGTCACGCATTTTGCATATTTACAAGATTTTGCTTTGTGAAACCGACGCGGAAAATATGATAACGGTTCAGCAGATAATCGATAAGCTGTCGGAGCAGGGGATTGCGGCGTATCGGAAAACCGTTATTTCCGATATTGAGGAGCTAAAAGCCGCCGGCGCGGATATTGTCGGCGTCCGCAGTTCGCAAAACAAATATTACCTGAACAGCGGACCTTTTTCGCCCTCGGAGCTTAAGCTGCTGGTTGACGCGGTGAGCTGTTCGCACTTTATCACCTCGGCGAAAACCGAGGAGCTTATCAAAAAGTTAGGCAGTCTTACAAGCGAACGCAACAGGAATAAGCTTGGCTGTCACATCTATTTGTCGCAAAGATTGAAGTCCGACAACGAGGAAATTTACAGCGTTGTGGATGCTGTAAACGATGCTGTAAATCAAAATCATCAGATCTCGTTTCAGTACTTTGAATACGATGTAAAGAAGAATAAAGTTCTGCGAAACGACGGCGAAAAATACGAATTAAGCCCTTACGGAATGACGTGGGACGACGGGTATTATTATGTTATCGGGTATTCTCTGAAACATAAAAAAGTAGTTTCTTTCCGCGCGGACAGAATGTTGAATGTTGAAATAACAAACGCTGTACGCATGCCCGAAACCGATGATTTCAATATCGCGGATTTTGTGAACAGAAACTTGCATATGTACAGCTCGGACGCAGTTGTGAAGGTAACTCTTAGATGCAAAAACGAGCTTATGAAGTCGGTGATAGACCGCTTTGGTCTTGAAGTTGACGCCGCGCCCTCAACAAACGGTTGTTTCAAAGCAACCGTTTACGTTGCGCCAAGCAGGACGTTTTTCGCGTGGGTCTTTCAGTTCAACGGGGATATTAAGATAACAAGCCCCGCAAAGGTGAAAAAAGCGTTTGCCGAAATGGCAAGGGCGGTTTTGTATGAATAAACGGTTATAATGACTTACCGCGCTGTAGTAATTTCGGTGAGGAGATAATTCTATGAAAAAAGTCCTAAGCGTTATTTTGTTTGCGGTGTGCAGCTTTGTGCCGTTGTTTGTTCTGAGTTTTCTGAATATGTTTCTCGCGTCGCTTTACCATATGGCTGCAAGCGGCTATGAATTCATATTTGTAGCGATAGAAATCCTTGTCGTTTTGATTTGCTCGTTTGGGATAACATTGGCGGCGGAGGTTGTGCGCAAAAAGCTCGCGATAACCGCTCCGATATATTTTGCCGTAACATATGTTCCAATAACCGCTCTGAATATTTATTTTGCCGTTTCGCATATAAGAGAATTCGCGCTTATTCTGGCTGCTCCCGCGGCATTGATAATTTCGGCTTTGGCGTGGGCTGCCGCTCTTCGGAGAAAATCCGAACCCCAAAAGCCCTCTGCTCTTAAAAAGACGATAGCCTCGGTAATGCTTGCGATAGGCGGTGCAGCGGCGGCGTTCGCGCTTATGTTGATAAACTTTCTTTTCGCGGGCAGCGGGAACGTTTTAGGCGTTGTTTTGGCTGCCGCGATAACGCTTGCGGCGACTTTCGGTATCGACCGCATACGCAGACCTTTTTTGGAGCATTTTTCGGTGAAAACACCGCTGTTCTGGGTATTGACTTACGTTCCGACGTTGGCAGTCGCTCTCGGAGTCGCTTTGTATTCGCTTTATATGAAAAACCGTTATTCCGGGTTCGGGGGGCTCGGACTTATGCTCGCGTATTACGTTATCCCGATAAGCAGCGCATTTTTCGCACTTTCGGGAGCGTTCTGGGCTTTGCTTTTCTCAAAAAACAAAAACCGCATATAAAATTATCCCCCGAATTTGATGTTCGGGGGATAAATATTTGCCTATTGACAAATTGAAATTAAAGGAGTATAATTAAGTTTAGGATATTAAAAGGGAGGTTAAAACTCCATGCGAAGGTCTTCGCGTTTTTTCGGAATAATTTGCGCTCTGGCAATGCTTTTTATTTGCACGGCAACGGCGTCGGCGGCGTCAAAACCCGCGCTGTTTACGCCCGAGGAGCAGGAATATATATCGTCCCACAAAACGCTTAAGGTAGGTTATGTTCCCGACAGGATACCCGTTTCGTTCAAGAGTCGTGACGGCGAGTTCGCGGGAATTTCGCGGTATATTCTCGACCGCGTGGGCGAGATTTCGGGCTTTGAGTTCGATTATGTGGAACTTCCCACAAAGGACGTTACGTACGATTATCTCCAGGGCGAGGGTTTTGCTCTTGTGACAAGCGTTGAGTACAACGAGGAAAACAAGAACGCCCGCGGTATTCTTATCAGCGAGCCGTATTTTTCGGGCAGAAAGGTAATAGTCGCGCGCAATAATTTCGAGTTCAGATACGACGCGGATTTCACGGTCGCGGTGTCGACGGGTTCGCAGACGCTTAAAAAGGTGTTAGCGAAAGCTTTCCCGAATTTCAAGCTTACGGATTACGACAACATTCCCGATTGCCTTAATGCTGTAAATTCGGGCGAGGCGGATCTTATGATCCAAAATCAGTATGTTGTTGAATATTGGCTTGCAAAGCCCAAATACGAGAAGTTGAAGGTCATTCCGATAATGGGTCTTGACGACAGACAGTGCTTTTCGGCAGTCGTTGATTTCAA
The DNA here is from genome assembly GCA_947625335.1 of uncultured Clostridia bacterium. Lineage (GTDB taxonomy): Bacteria > Bacillota > Clostridia > Oscillospirales > Ruminococcaceae > CAG-115. The sequence continues at coordinate 5,207 of CANQNY010000119.1, forward strand.
GGGCACGGGCGGACCTACCCAACAGGACGGCGAAATGCTGGTAAATATACTCGATAAATCCATCGCCTGCTTGTCGGAGGACGAGATAGGCAGTTATACCATTCAGGGCGTTATGGAAAACCAGTATAGTTACACGTTCGGCGATTTTCTCAATCGTTATCGTTATTCTGCGGTAATTCTCGTGGTGTCAACCGTTATTATCGTCATACTCGCGATAGTTGTTACGCGGTTGTATGTCCGTTTTGCAAGGAGCCGCGCCGAGGCGCAGGCAAAGGGGCTTTTCTTGTCGGCGATGAGTCACGAGATAAGAACGCCGTTAAACGGGCTTATCGGGCTTAATTATCTTATGGAGAGAAAGCTTGACGATAAGCCGAAAATGGGGGATTATCTTAATCAGTCCACCAAAACCGCCAAATACCTGCTGACGCTTGTAAATGACATTCTCGACGCGTCGGGTCTGGTTGCAAGAAAGCTTGAGCTTGCGGAAAATACCGTTGATATGGAGCTTTTGGCTCGGACGATTTTTACGGTTGAGGGTGGAGCTATGGAGGAAAAAAAGCTTGATTTCACCATGAAGACCGATTTTGTAAGCAGATATATCAAGGGCGATGATGTGAGAATTCAGCAGGTTATACTAAACCTCCTCGACAATTCGCGCAAGTTTACAAACGAGGGCGGAAAAGTCGAGCTTATGATAAAGCAGGAGGCTGTGAATAAGGGCAAAGTAAAAACGACGGTCACGGTGTCGGATACGGGGCGGGGTATGAGCGAAGAATTCCGAAAGCAGGTTTTCAATGCGTTCGCGCAGGAGCTTGAAACCGTTTCCAAGGGCAATCAGGGCACGGGTCTGGGACTTTCGGTAAGCCGCCGTTTGGCGCGC
>CANQNY010000120.1 GCA_947625335.1 uncultured Clostridia bacterium
TGTCAAGTTTCATCATAGCGTTCGCTATCGCCCTGTCGGTGTTCTCAACAAGCTGAACGCAGTCCTCCGGCAGCCCGCACTCGGAGATTGCCCCGCGCATAAGCTCGGTCAGAGCCTTATTCGAGTTTAACGCGTCCGAACCGCCGCGGAGGATAACCGCGCTCCCCGCCTTAAAGCAGAGTGCCGCCGCGTCCACCGTAACATTCGGGCGGCTCTCGAAAATTATCCCGATAACGCCCATCGGAACGCGAATTTTCGTCACGCGAAGTCCGTTTTGCAGCTCCCCGCCGCCGATAACTTCGCCTATAGGGTCGGGCAGCGCGGCAACCTGCAGCACGCCCTCCGCCATGCCCGAAATGCGCTTTTCGTTAAGCGTCAGCCTGTCTATCATTGCCTCGGAAATGCCGTTTTTCCGGGCGTTTTCAATATCAACGGCGTTTGCCGCGATGATTTTTTCGCAATTGTCCGAAAGAGCCGCGGCAATGCGCCGCAAAGCCTCGTTTTTCTTTTGAGTCCCACACTCCGCAAGGCTCGGCGCGGACTTTTTCGCACGCTGCCCAAGAAGTTCGATATACTCGTTATTCTCCATATTATCCATATTCACACCCCATAATTTAATGTTCAGCCTTAAACCATGTACACCGCGCGCAGTCGGTCTCGAAAAGCTCGTAAAGCAGCTTTGGATCGCGGTTTCCGATTATGACCGTGTCAATGCCCGCCTCGGTGGCTATCTGCGCCGCCTCAATCTTCGTAAGCATTCCGCCCGAACCCAGCGCGCTCCCCGCGCCTTTCGCAAGCGAAATTATGTCCATATTTATCTTGTCCACTTTGGAAATAAGCTTTGAACCCTCCTTTGACGGGTCGCCGTCGTACAGACCGTCAACGTCCGTCAGCATAACCAAAAGGTCCGCCTCGCAAAGCGTCGCCACTATCGCCGAAAGCGTGTCGTTTTCGTCGAAATCAAGCTGTTTTATCGACACAACATCGTTCGCGTTGATTATAGGCACTACCGACAGCTCGAACAGCCTGTTGAACGTGTTTATAACATTCGTGCGGCGGGTGGCGTTGCTGATAACATCGCGGGTCAAAAGGAGCTGCGCCACTTTATGATTATACTGCTCGAAACACTCGCTGTAAAACTTCATAAGCTCGCTTTGCCCGATCGCCGCGCAAGCCTGCTTTGACGGAATATCCCGCGGTTTTTCGCGAAAACCGCACTTCGCCGCGCCCACAGCCTGCGCCCCCGAAGTTACGAAAACTATCTCTTTCCCCGAATTCTTTAAATCTGCAAGCACTTCCACCAAAGCCCTGCTTTTGCGGATATTAAGACTTCCCGTCTGCGGGTATGCAAGCGTGCTGCTGCCGACTTTTATCACAACTCTTTTTTTATCACCGAAACAAGGCATAACTACCACCCTCAACTAAAATAAAAATAACCACCATACTATTATAACAAAATTCGCCGAAAATTTCAACACCAAAAGGAAAATTATCACACAATTTTTATCAACAGTTCATTTTTTATGCTTTTGAACCATAAAATTTATGTAAATTACATAAAAACCCCTTGATTTTTTAGGAAAATGATGTTATAATTGATATATACTTAAGGTAACGAACGGTTTTCCGCTTTGCTGCCTTTATTTGTTGTTTTAATGCACAATATATTGTATTGTGTGAAAATTTAACGGCAATATGCTGTTGGGTGGTAAAAAATGGATAATATTTGCGAACAGAACGTTCAAAAAGCGCGGACCACGGGCGACACCGCATTGACCGTGCTGATACTTTTCTTTGCGGCGTTGATCGCGGCGGCGTGCGTGTTTTTCGGAATTATTACGGGGATTTTGCTGATAATGATAATCCCCGCGTTCGGCGCGGGCGCGCTTGGCGTGTGGCTGACGGGTAATCTTAATATTGAATATGAGTACATTCTGACAAACAACGAGATGGATATTGACAAAATCATCGGAAAGCGCAAGCGCAAGCGCATGATTACGGTCGATATTTCCAAATCCTTGGAATTCGAGGCATACCCCCCGAAGGACGAAATTTCGCGCGATGTTACCGTATACGCGGGTACGGGACTTTCAAACGACTCAGCCTGCCTTTTGACGGAACATTCCGATTACGGCAAGGTTTTGGTCGTATTCAACCCAAACAAAAAAATGAGGGAGGCAATGGCGCAGGAAATGCCGCGCAACCTGCGTTCAAAGGTGACTGAAAATGAGTAATGTATTTGTTCGTACAGGGACTGCTATTATAGAGATTGACAGGGTCAAAAAGGCGCATAAGAACAAGAAGTTTATGTCGAAATACTTTTCCGCGGACGAGATACGTTTTCTGGTGTCGCACGAACTGTCGCCTGCGCTTATCGCGGAGAATTACTGCGTGAAGATTGCTGTCGCAAAGGCTCTGGGCACGGGTTTCAGAATGATACACGCGAACGATATTACCGTTTTGCGCGACAGGCTGGGCGCGCCGTTTATCATCACCGAGGGTAACGCTAAACTCCTCGAACAGCGCGAGGGCTTTGTTTTCAACGTGTCGGTCGCCCACTGCAGGGATTACGCGACTGCAAGCGTTGTTATTAACAAGTAACAGCTGAAAAAATGAATATTTTGCCGCCTCGCCGTACAAAGTATCGCGAGGTGGTTTTGTTGAACGAAAAAGGGGTGAATTCGAGAGCGTGAAAAGGCTGGTTGTGGGGATTGCCGCGCACGTCGACGCGGGCAAAACGACGCTCTCGGAGGCGTTGCTGTACAAGGCGGGATGTTTGAGAAAACTCGGCAGCGTGGACGGCAAAGACTCGCTGCTTGATAACGAGGAGATTGAACGCCGCCGCGGAATTACGGTTTTTTCCAAAACGGCAGTTTTACGCACGGAAAATGCGGAATTTACCCTGCTGGATACGCCGGGACACGTCGATTTTTCCGCCGAGACCGAACGCGCGCTGGCGGTGATCGACTGCGCGGTGCTGGTGGTAAGCGGGACGGACGGCGTTCAGCCGCATACAATCACGCTCTGGGAGCAGCTTGAGCGATTTTCTGCACCTGTGTTTGTGTTTGTGAACAAAATGGATATTTCACACAAGTCTAAGGAAGTGCTGCTGAACGACCTTGGGAGACTAAACAGGAATTTTGCGGAATACGACGGGAATTTTTGCGAAAAAACCGCAGAATACGACGAGGTGTGTATGAATTCCATGCTGGAGAGCGGGAACGTCCCGAAAACGCTTGCGGCGGGAGCTGTCGCGCGGAGAGCGGTGTTTCCCGTGGTGTTCGGGTCGGCGATGAAGATGAACAATGTTGACGTGATGCTGGAGCTGCTGGAAAATTATTCCACGCCGAAAGAGAGATATGAGGAATTTGCGGCGATTGTTCAGAAAATCACAACAGATGAGAACGGAATAAGGCTGACGCACCTGAAAATTAACGGCGGGGAGCTGAAAAACCGCGCTGTTATCGACAATTCCGACGATAAAATTACACAACTGAGAATTTACAGCGGCAAAAAGTTCACCGCGGTCGACAAGGTGGAGGCTGGGCAGCTTTGCGCGGCGGCGGGGCTGTCGCAGACGTTTGCGGGACAGGCTCTCGGAGCGCAGAAACAGCCGCCCGCGCCGCTTGCCGAGGCGTTTTTGACGTATAAACTCGGGTTGCCCGATGGAACGGACGTTCAGAAGTTGTTCTCAAATCTGAAACGGCTTGAGGAGGAAGACCCGCAGCTTAAATTTTCGTGGTCGGAGCGGGAAATTCATGTTTCAATCATGGGGGAAGTGCAGCTTGAAATCCTCGAAAACGCGATCAGAGAGCGGTTTGGGCTTTCGGTGACGTTCGGCGAGGGGAACATTTCCTATCGGGAGACTATAAAAAACCCCGTTTTTGGGGTAGGGCATTATGAGCCGCTGCGGCACTATGCGGAGGTTCGGGTGAAAATAGAGCCGCTGCCCGAGGGGAGCGGAGTCGAATTCGCGTGCGACTGCGAGGGCGACGAAGTGCGGCAAAAGGCGATTTTAGCGGCACTTCGGGAGCGACGGCACGTCGGTGTGCTGACAGGCTCGCCGATTACCGACGTGAAGATAACGCTCACTAATTACCGCGACCACCCAAAGCACACCGAGGGCGGCGACCTGCGTCAAGCCGCTTGGAGAGCCGTTCGGCAGGGTCTTGCAAGCGCAAATTCCGTACTGCTGGAGCCGTTTTACCGCTTTAAACTGGTAGTTCCGCAAAGTGCGGTCGGCAGGGCGATGACCGACCTCAACCTTATGGGCGCGAAATTCTCCCGGACAGACAGCGGCGGGGACGAGTTTTCAACACTCGAAGGGAGCTGTCCCGCCGCGAAAATGCGCGGATATTTCCGCGAGGTCACCGCGTACACGCATGGCGCGGGAACGCTTGGCTGCGTGCCTTACGGGTATTTTCCGTGCTGTTGTGAAGATGAAGTTATCGAAAAAATCGGCTACAATTTCGAGAGCGATGTTGAAAACTCCGCCGACAGCATTTTCTGCTCGCACGGCGCGGGGTATCTTGTCAAATGGGACGAAGTGCCTGAGAAAATGCACATAAAGGTCGATAACCGTGACGAAAACCGCGAAACCGTTACCGAGGCGGAGATTAACTCCTACAAGCAGCGCGCCGCCACCGACAAGGAGCTTATGGAGATTTTTGAGCGGACGTATGGGAAAATAAAGCGCTCGGAGCGCGTTGCTATGCGGCGCGACAAGCAAACCGAGAAAATTCCGAAACTGCCAGTTCCAAAGCGCGGACCGGAGTTTCTGCTGGTCGACGGGTACAACATCATTTTTTCGTGGGAGGAGCTTGCCGCTGTCGCAAAACAAGATCTTGATACCGCGCGGGCTCGGCTTATCAATATATTGTGCAACTATCAGGGGTTTAAGCAGAATAACGTAATCCTCGTGTTCGACGCGTACAAGGTGAAATCCGACCGCGAAACGGAAAAATATGGTAATTTGACGGTTGTATACACCAAAGAGGCGGAAACCGCGGATATGTTCATCGAAAAGGCGGCGCACAGACTTACCGCCGAAAACCGCGTCAGAGTCGCGTCTTCCGACGGCACTGAGCAGCTTATAATCCTCGGAGCGGGAGCGGTTCGCGTGTCCGCAAGGGAACTGAAAATGGAAGTTGACGAAGTTGAACGTTCAATCAGGCAAATTTTGGAAAATATGCGTTGAGGTAAAAAATGGAAATTAGACCCATAGCCTATATCGAGAACGATTTTAAGGAGAAATTCGGCATTCCTCGGCAAAGCGGGATAGTTGAGCTGACGTCGAAAATCGTGTTTTTGCCCGAATTTTCCGACAGCAACGCCCTGCGCGGGTTGGAGGATTTTTCGCATATCTGGCTTATCTGGGGATTTTCTGAGGTAAAAAGCGGCGAATTCTCCCCTACCGTGCGCCCGCCGCGGCTTGGCGGGAACGTGCGAATGGGCGTTTTTGCGACGAGATCGCCCTACCGCCCGAACCCGTTGGGGCTTTCGGTGGTGAGGCTGGAAAAAATCACGTGCGGGGAGCTTTTCGTGTCGGGAGCGGACCTTATGAACGGCACGCCGATTTTCGACATAAAGCCGTATCTGCCGTACATTGAGAGCATTCCCGACGCGTCAAACGGCTGGTCGCTTGCCGAAAAGAACGACATTCTGCACGTTCAATTTCCGCCTGAGCTGCTGGAAAAAATTCCCGAAAACAAACGGCGCGGGCTGCTGAAAATCCTCGCGCAGGACCCTCGCCCGCAATATCAGGACGACCCCGAGCGCGTTTACACAATGGCTTTCGGGGAGCGTCAGATAAGCTTTCGCGTGGACGGCGGGCGACTGTTTGTCGTTGCAATAACATAAAAAGCCTTGCACATAAGCAAGGCTTTTTGTTATTCTCAAATTAACCGTTTGCGTGAATTTTATCGTAATTCACAAGCTCGTTTAACAGCTCGGGAACCTTAACCGGAGCCTCCTCGTCCGTAAACTGACACGTCCCGAC
>CANQNY010000121.1 GCA_947625335.1 uncultured Clostridia bacterium
AATTGGTTTTGCTCCGCACGGCTCATTCCGTCCATACGCTTGGCGAGGTAGTTCAATGCGTCAAGGCTTACCTCGCAGTCCTCAAGGATCGACAGCTCCGCAGGCTCGATTTGCGTGATCGTAGCGGCGGGGCAGAGGTGTTCGGGGTTCATGCGTAGCTCGTCGAGCCATGTCGAGAGTTGTGTTTCCGTACACGGGAACGTCATCTCCGTACAGTACGGAGACCTTTGAATTGTTGCTTTGATCATTTTGTGTCCTCCATAATATATTTTTTGATATGGAAATGAGTTATCTCATATCCAAACTAATATCCTCATCCGATTCATCGACAGAGGTTATATTGACGAATTCACCGATAATTCCAAGCGCTTCCTCATAGCTTCCGCTGTTGAACACCCTCTCCGTCATCTCGGAAGCCTCTAATGACAAGCCGTTTCAGCGTTTTCCGCGTCAGCGGATAATGCGTTCAAGGTTTTTGCCGCGATTCCGACAAGATTGAAGATGTTTCCGTCTTGTCCGATCAACGGGCAGTCTGGCTTGGTCTGTTTGCTTTCACTGCTCATTGTGTTTCCTCCTTAAATTTACCGTCGTCCCGTTCGGGAGTTGTTAACTGATTGTTTCTCCGAACTTTGTCGGAAAACAAAAATGCGCCTGTAAACTACCTCTCATAAATTGGAGAAGTAATTTACAGGCGCTTTGTGCGATTTGCATAAATTCGACCGTGAAAATTTTGTTGCTAAAAGGGTTCAAGTCCTGTCCAAATCTTTTTGGTAACAACTCTGGACAACAAAAAAACGCCTGCAAGTAATTTCTCGGTAGTGAGAAATCGCTTACAGGCGCTTTGTATATATTGCATAAAAACCACCCGGAAAATTTTGTAGGGGAGGGTTCAAGTCCACTTTCGTGTCGAAAATATCTGTGGAGTGTGATTCTTGATTTTCAAAAGATTTATGCCCACAAGTGGCTTAACCAAGCCGTTTGTGGGCATAATATCTTTTTAGTAACAATATGTTGGTCGAGGCGACGGGATTCGAACCCACGACCTCCGCGTCCCGAACGCGGCGCTCTACCAAGCTGAGCCACGCCTCGATAGCCGCTCTCTCAAGCGGTACCTATACATTATAACACATTCTTCAAGAAAAATCAAGTACTTTTTTCAAAAATTTCAAAATTTCGCTTGACAAATATAAACACCTGTGTTATAATTAAGTTTGTCACCCTCGGCGGGATTCGGCAGACTTCGGGTCGTCTGATTAACCCGTCGGAGGGCGGGATTTCCCGTGTACGGGTGGATTTCATGCAGTTCACCGAGGCGGGCGGCTGCGCGCCTGTAGGTCAGCGTATTGCCGAAAAAAACAAACTGTCCGTTTGTTTTCCGGAGAGCCTCGCGCTTTCCTGTAACAGCGGTGCAACCGCGTTTAAGCGGTTGCACCATCTTGGGTTCGAATCCCAAACTGCCTCAAAAGCAGTCTCTGTGGCTAGAGATTTTATTGGAGGAAACTCCGCAAAAAGTCCGCTCCCGCGCTTAAAGCAAGCTTTAAGCACAACCGCCTCGGCTTTGCCGGGGAAAGGATACCGCGCAGAATACCGCCAAAAACGCTCCCTACGCCGTTAGCCGTGCGGAGCCGCCTTGCCGGAACGCCGCGCTTAATTTCCCTGCCGCCGCTGCGAATTCGCCGTTTTCGGGGAATTTTCGGTTCGGGGAGCGGATAAACGCTTAACTCGGCATTTTGCCTTTAAATAGAGCGGTTTTCGGGCAGCAATCCGCTCGGTGAGTTCCCGTTTCGGCAACTTCCCCCCGTGGAAATTCGCATTTTCTTTTCGGAAACGCTGCCCTTTAGCAGCACCCCCTCCGAAAATCCGTTCGGGGCGCGAATTCGCTCAGTCCGCGAGTTTTATTAACTTTGCTCGCTTTATCACTATAGCTATAGTCGGGCTGTATTCCGTGAAAATACGTCCCGACAGCATTCTCTTTAAGAAAGGAGATTTAAAATGACAAAAACAATTATCAATGAAAACCAGCTCGGACTTCTGTACAAAAACGGCGTTCTGACGCGGGTTCTCGGTGCGGGAAAATACACGCTTTTCGGCGGGAAAACCGTTGAGGTTCTCTCGGCGGATGAGGAAATTTTGCCCGAACGCTGCACCGTCGCGAAATTTATCGAGTGTCTTGCCGACAAAAATTCCGTAAGCGAAATTACCGTAAAAGACGGCGAAATCGCGCTGCACTACGTCGACGGCGTTTATAAAAACGTTTTAAGGGCGGGGCGGCATGTTTTTTTGAATTCCTGCGGCAAGCATGAGTTTAAGGTCTGCAACACCGCCGAGCCGAAAATAACAGACATTCCCGCGGCGGTTCTCGCAAAGCTTGCCGAAGACGGACATATCTGCGTTATGGTGGAAGTTCCCAACGGTGCGAACGCCGTTGTTTTCTACGATGAAAAACCCGCGGAATACGTCGGCGCGGGGCGGTATTTTTACTGGAACTATACCGTGAGAATTACCGCGAAAATCTACAATATGAAAGAGCGGATTTTGTATATTCAGGGGCAGGAAATTCTGACGAAAGACAAGGCTGCCGTTAGGGTTAATTTCACCGCCGACTGGAAAATTACCGATTACAAGAAAATCGACGACCAATTCACCGACATAGGCGAAATTATAAGCATGCAGGCGCGGCTTGCATTGCGCGATTTCCTTGGCTCGAAAACCATGGACGAACTTCTCGAAAACCGCGAGGCTCTCGCGAACGAAATTCTGGAGCTTTTCAGAAAGCGCGTCGAGGGCGTAAGCGTTGAAATTCTTTCGGCGGGAATTGTGGACGTAATTTTGCCGGGGAAGATTTCCGATATTATGAACTCGGTTCTTGAGGCGGAAAAACGCGCCCAGGCGAACGTTATCACCCGCCGAGAGGAAGTCGCGTCCACGCGCTCGCTGCTGAACACGGCAAAGCTTATGGACGAAAACGCGACATTGCGCCGCCTGAAAGAAATGGAGTACATAGAGCGGATTTGCGACAAAGTAGGCGAAATCAACGTAGGCGCGCAGGGCGATTTGATGTCGCAGCTGACAAAGATTTTAGGCAGTAATAATTAACAAACAAGCGCGGATTTTTAGTCCGCGCTTTTTTCTGACAATTACTTTACTCTGTAAACCTTAACCTTCACGGGCGTGTTAAGCGTATCCAAATCCGTCGGAACTTCGGGAACGTCCATAACCCGACTGAACGTCGGAATGGTCGCCGCTGCGGGTTTCTTGATTTTCTCGGCGTTGGCGTATGCCTGCTCGTAAAAATACAACTGCGAATTAAGCGGTTCTTTATCGTTCTGAACGTGCCTGTACTGCCCGTCGGGGAACAGCTCCCGCGCCTTGACGTTGTCGGATAACATCGTGTTGAAAATCCCGCAAACTCGCTCGGAAAGCCCTTTGTCAAGCACGGGCGCGGCAACCTCAACCCTGCGTTCGGTGTTTCGCGTCATAAAATCCGCGCTCGAAATGTACACGCGGCGGCGGTCGTCCCTGCCGAAGATGTAAATCCTCGAATGCTCCAGAAACCGCCCGACAATGGACACCACGCGGATATTGTCCGTCTCCCCCGCAATTCCCGGAATAAGGCAGCAAATCCCCCGCACAATAAGTTCCACCTTAACGCCCGCGCGGGACGCCTCGGCGAGTTTTTCGATTAAGTCGCGGTCGGTAAGCGAGTTAATTTTTATCCCGATATAGCCCTCTCTGCCGTAGGTTATTTCGTTGTCAATGAACTCTACAATGCGGTTTTTAAGCCCGTTCGGAGCGACTAAAAGCCTGTTCGTCCGCCCCGCAGCGCTCCCCTGCACCAGCGCGTTGAACACCACCGACGCGTCCGAGCCGATGTCCTTGTCCGCAGTCATCAGCGTAAGGTCTGTGTAAAGCCGCGAGGTGCGCTCGTTGTAGTTGCCAGTGCCGATTTGCGTGATGTAGGACACGTCGTTGCCGCTGCGGAGCGTTATCAAAAGCAGTTTTGAGTGTACTTTCAGCTCGTCAAGCCCGTAAATTACGGTAACTCCCGCGTCCTCAAGCTGCTTTGACCAACCGATGTTGTTTTCCTCGTCAAACCTCGCGCGAAGTTCCACCAACGCCAGCACGTTCTTTCCGTTTTCGGCAGCCTTGTTCAAGGCGTTTATTATCTTGCTGTCGCGGGCAACGCGGTAGAGCGTGATTTTTATCGATGAAACGTCGGGGTTCACCGCAGCCTCTTCTAAAAGATTGATAAACTGATTTATGTTTTCATACGGGTAATTCAGCAGAATATCACGCTGTTTTATCTGCTCGATAAGCGGCACATCGGGCAGTATCGCGGGCGAACGCTGCGGCGAGAGCGGCTCGAAAAACAGGTTCGCCTGCCCCGAAAGACGCTTTTCCACCGAGCTCATAAATCCCATAGACAGCGGCGATTTCTGTTTGAAAACAAAGCTCCCGTCGACGTCGAGAATTTTCGAGATAACTGACACCGTGTCAGTATCGGGATTTCCCTGAAACTCAATTCTCACAGGACTTAACTTCTTGCGCTTTTTGACAAGCTTGCTCATAATGTCGCGGAAATCCACGTCGTGGTCGAAAAGCCCCTCGTCTATGGGAATATCGGCGTTTCTCGTCACGCGGAAAATGCATTTTGAGATGATGTCGAAATTCCCCCACACCATTTTCGCATAGCGGCAGATTATCTCCTCAATCAGCATAAACCGCCCCGACGCGCCGCTTATTTTTCCGTCCTCGCCGCGCTTATTCGGCAGGAACACAACCCTCGGCAGGTTCTCCGACGCGGGCAAAATCCCGAAGGTAAACTTCCCCGAATTGTCGGTTTTTTTGCGGATTTTGCAGCCGATGTACACTTCCCCGCTTTTGAGGAACGGCACGGGGTGTTTTTTGTCAACAATCCCCGTAAACAGCAGCGGTCTTATCTCGCGGTTGAAATACGCCTTGAAAAAAGCGTCCTCTTCGGGGGAGAGCTTATCCTCGGCAATATGCTCCGCGCCGAACGCCGAAAGCCCGCGCATAATCTCCGAAAAAATCTCGTCCTTTACCGGCAGCAGCGCGCGAACGCGTTTCGCAATCGCCGAAAGCTGCTCTTTCGGGGTCATATTCGTCTTGTTATCGCGGTCTTTGGGGTCTACAAGAAGTTTGTCGTGAAGACTGCCGACCCGTATCATAAAAAACTCGTCAAGATTCGAGCAGAAAATTTGTATAAAACGCAGCCGCTCGAACAGGGGCGTGGTTTCGTCCTTAGCCTCTTCGAGAACGCGCTCGTTGAATTTCAGCCACGAAAGCTCGCGGTTGTCGTAAAATTCGTTGTTCATACACAAAACTCCCAAAAAAGTTATTTCCCCGCCGCTACAGTAAGTTTACTTCAGCCGAAACTGCACAAAACTGCACACTTTCTCCCGCCGTAAAATCAGTTCCCGCGCAGCTCCGACGCCACCCTGATAAACTCAGTAAACAGCGGGTGCGGGCGGTTCGGGCGCGACTTGAATTCGGGGTGGAACTGCACCTGCGGCTGCCGCAAAATTGTTTGCCTATACTAAGTTTAACTGCCCCGAAACTGCACAAAACTGCACACTTTCTCCCGCCGTAAAATCAGTTACCGCGCAGCTCCGACGCCACTCTGATAAACTCCGTAAACAGCGGGTGCGGGCGGTTGGGGCGCGACTTGAATTCGGGGTGGAACTGCACGCCCACGAAAAACGGGTGCTCCTCGCGCGAAAGCTCGACAATTTCGACAAGCTTGCCGTCGGGGGACAGTCCCGCGAATTTCAAGCCTTTTTCGCTCAACTGCTCGCGGTAGGCGTTGTTGAACTCATAGCGGTGGCGGTGACGCTCGTAAACCAGCTCGTCGCCGTACACCTGCCCCGAAATGCTGTTCTGGTCAAGCTTGCACGGATACAGCCCCAGCCGCATTGTGCCGCCCATATCAACGCCCTTTTGGTC
>CANQNY010000122.1 GCA_947625335.1 uncultured Clostridia bacterium
GTCGATATGAGCGTCCAGCATAAGCGTTTTCGCCCCCGAAACGCCCGATTTTACAAAACCCGTGACATTCCCGAATTTGTCAACTTCGACGTTTTCGGCGTATTCCGAAAGAAACTCCGCAGCCTTTTTCGACGCGGAAAACTCGTCTCCCGAAACGCCGTCCTCGGCGCAGAGAGTTTTCAAAACCGACTTTATCCCGTTAATATCCACACATCATCAACCTTTAAGAAAATCGTTTTTCGGTGCGGTAAAATTGAATTTATGCCCCTTGAAGTTCAGTATTTCAAGCTTGTACTGCAAAAGCTCGACCGGAACATTCAGCATAGCCGCGATATTATCCGCGCTGTTTTCACCTGTTGCCGCGTCAAAAAAATCCTCGTCCGAAATCAGAATTTCCGCCGCAAACAAATTCGCCTCGCGCTCGGTACGGTTATTCCCGAGAAAAAGCGTAGATTCCCGTATTCCGCCGCCCGAAAGCTCCCTGTGCAGCGTATCATGCCCCAGCTCGTGAGCGCACACCACCGCCTGCAAAACGCCGTCAAGCGACTCGTTTATCACGATATATCTGCACCCGTTTTCGCAGATGTAAAAGCCCTTAAGCGTACCAAGCCCTCGAAACCACACCCTCGCTCCCGCGTTCTCCGCAGTCTCAAAGACAGTTCTCCCGCCGAACCGCGAAAGCGTATTATCCGCGGCGTCTATAATATGACGCATTATTTACCGTTTCTGGAATCCTCGTAAATCTCGGAAAGGCAGCGCATAAGGCTTTCTTTATCCTCGTCGGTAAGAGAATTTCCGGCAAAAAGTCCGTGCGACTTTGCGAGAAACTTTACCGCGTCGCCTGTCTCCGCGCCGCGAGCCGCAAGATTTCTGATAAGAGCTTCCTCGGATGTTAAGCGAATTTCCTGCGTGTCGTCGGTCAGAAAATCAACGCTTACATCAAGCTCCTTTGCAATCTTTTCAAGAATACTCTTTCTGGGCTTGCGCGTGCCGCTCATATAATACGCGAAAGCGCGGTATGTAACGCCGATCTTCTCAGCGAAATCAACGCGTCTGATATGACGGCGGCTGAGCATAATATCCATTTTCTCAATTATTGTCATAAAATACCTCCATATTCGCTCTTTTTCACTCAAAGAGCATTCACTATATATTATAACAATGAACCTGAATTTTGTCAAGAGGGTTTACAAGAAAATTTTTCAAGAAAAAATTCAAGAAATGTGAATAATATTCCGAAAAGTGAATAATTTTGCTTGACATTTTTGCAAAACGGTGTATAATGTATATTGTAAATTTATTTATAAAGGAGATTTTTGTTATGGCAAAGGAAATCAAAAAGATCATTCTGGCATATTCGGGCGGTCTGGATACATCTATTATTATTCCGTGGCTGCACGAAAACTATCCCGGCAGCGAGGTTATATGCGTTGCGGGAAACGTTGGTCAGGACGCGGAACTTGAAGGTCTGGAAGAGCGCGCAAAGAAAACGGGCGCGTCCAAGCTCTATATCGAGGACATTCAGGACGAATTTGTGAATGATTTCGTGTTCCCGACGCTGAAAGCGGGCGCGAAATACGAGGGCTATCTGCTCGGAACGTCTTTCGCTCGTCCTCCTATCGCAAAGAGATTGGTAGAAATTGCTAAAAAAGAAAACGCAGACGCTATCTGCCACGGCTGCACCGGCAAGGGCAACGACCAGGTGCGTTTTGAGCTTACAATAAAGGCTCTCGCGCCAAATTTGGAGATAATCGCTCCGTGGAGAATTTGGAATTTGCGTTCGAGGGATCAGGAAATAGATTACGCCGAGGCGCATAATGTTCCGATAAAGATCACCCGCGAGACCAACTATTCCAAGGATATGAACCTGTGGCATCTGTCTCACGAGGGTCTTGACCTTGAAGACCCCGCAAACGAGCCGCAGTACAACAAACCCGGTTTTCTTGAGCTCGGCGTTTCTCCCGAACAAGCTCCCGACAAGCCCACTTATATCACCATTCACTTTGAAAAGGGCGTTCCGACTGCTCTTAACGGCGAGAAAATGGACGGCGTAAAGCTTATCAAGACGCTGAATAAAATCGGCGGCGAAAACGGCATCGGGCTTTTCGATGTTGTTGAGAACAGACTTGTCGGAATGAAGTCAAGAGGCGTTTATGAGACTCCCGGCGGCACAATTCTCTACCACGCTCACGAGGTTCTCGAAACTATCTGCCTTGACAAGGAAACCCAGCATTATAAATACGGTCTTGCACAGAAATACGCGGATCTGGTTTACAATGGGCAGTGGTACACTCCCCTGCGCGAGGCTATGGACGCGTTTGTTGATAAAACGCAGGAGACCGTTACGGGCGATGTTAAACTCAAACTCTACAAGGGCAATATCATAAACGCGGGCGTTACTTCGCCGTATACTCTTTACAGCGAGGACTTTGCGTCGTTCGGCGAGGACGACGTTTACAACCAGAAAGACAGCGCGGGCTTTATCAACCTGTTCGGTCTGCCTATCAAGGTAAAGGCTCTGCTTGATGCAGAAAGAAACAAGAAATAATCTCGTTTTAATCCACAAGCCAAGGAGCGGGAAAACTGTTTCCCGCTCTGATATTTGAGTTATATGACGGATTTTATTCATTTTTTTGAATATTATTCAGTCGTCGGTTATTGGTAATTATAAACTATGCTTGAAATTATTTCCGGTTTTTTGGAATTTATGAAATTCTTCTTAAAGCTTATACTTTTCGGTTTCGGAATTTTAATTGCAGTCTCTATTGGCAAGGATATTGTCAAAATCGTAAAGCTCTCGAAAAAGCTGAAAAACTCCAATGATGTGGAACATAATTTTGACGTGTTCAGCGTGGAGGCGGAGGTTTTAAGCTTTACAGAGGAGCGCGTCGGGCAGTTTGACACAAGTTACGACGTTGATATTCTGTATTACGTTGGAAATCTCCCCTACTACAACAAAGTTACCTTGCTTAACCGAGGAAGTCTTAGGGTCGGGCAGAAAATCACGCTGCTTTGCGACAATGACGACCCCGAGAAGATAACCGTTTCGGGCGGGGACGAGAGCTACGCGCTCTCAAAGCTTATTAAGGGCGTTATTTTCAAGATTATTGCGGTGATTGTCGATTTTGTAATTCAGTTTTACGGTTATTCTGCAAGAATGAAATGACGGAGGAAGTTTTTATGGCAATGATGTGGGCAGGACGGTTCTCAAAAGAGGTTGACAGCGGCGTAAACGCGTTCAATTCGTCGATAGCTTTTGACGCGAGAATGTACAGGCAGGATATTGCGGGAAGTATCGCTCATGCGACCATGCTCGGCGAACAGGGCATAATAAGCGCGGGCGACAGTCTTGAAATTATCGGCGGACTTAAGGAAATTCTCGCTGACCTCGAAAGCGGGAAATTGCAATTCGACCCGAACGCGGAAGACGTTCACATGTTTATCGAGGCGGAGCTTACGAGCCGTCTTGGGGACGTGGGAAAACGCCTTCACACCTCGCGTTCGAGAAACGACCAAGTCGCTCTCGACATAAGGCTTTATCTGCGCGATGAGATAAAAGAGATCAGGGAGCTTGTAAAAAAGCTTATTGAAACGCTCTGCGATATTGCGGGAAAGCACGCCGACACTATTATGCCGGGCTACACGCATTTACAGCGCGCCCAGCCGATAACGTTCGGGCATCATATGATGGCGTATGCACAAATGCTGCTGCGCGATATTGAACGGCTGAATGACACGGAAAAACGTATGAACATCTCCCCTCTTGGCAGCTGCGCTCTGGCGGGGACAACCTACAACATCGACCGCAGCCGCACCGCCGCTCTTCTCGGAATGGACGGGGCTATGGCAAACTCCCTTGACGGGGTCTCCGACAGGGATTTCTGCATGGAGCTTGCAAACGCGCTTTCAATCTGTATGGTTCATCTTTCGAGATTTTCGGAGGAAATCATTCTCTGGTGTTCGTGGGAATTCAAGTTTATAGAGCTTGACGACGCGTATACCACGGGTTCAAGCATTATGCCGCAAAAGAAAAATCCCGATGTAACCGAGCTTATCCGCGGCAAGACCGCGAGAGTTATCGGCGACAATATGACCTTGCTTACTATGATGAAAGGCTTGCCGCTTGCGTACAACAAGGATATGCAGGAGGACAAAGAGGCGATTTTCGACGCGGTGGATAATATTAAGCTGTGTATTTCAACTTTTATCCCGATGCTTGCGACAATGACCGTTTTGAAAGACAATATGCGAAAAGCCGCCGCAAAAGGGTTTATCAACGCGACGGACTGCGCGGATTATCTTGTAAAAAAAGGTATGCCGTTCAGGACGGCGTATAAGATAACGGGCGGTCTGGTGGCTCATTGTATTGAAAATAACACAACTCTTGAAGAACTGCCCCTCGAAGATTACAAAAAGCAGAGCGAGCTTTTCGAGGAGGACGTTTACAGCGCGATTTCGCTTGATACCTGCGTTAAGGAGCGAAAGTCCTACGGAGGTCCTTCTCCCGAAAGCGTAAGGGCGCAGATTGAGCTTGTACAAAAGAAGTTAAAGGAGCTTTGCAATGGTTAAGGTGTATATAGACGGACAGGAAGGCACAACGGGGCTTAAAATTCTCGAACGGTTCAGCGGCAGAACGGACATCGAACTGTTAAGAATTCCCGAGGAAAAGCGCAAGGATCTTGACGCTCGGCGGGAGATGATAAATTCGTCGGATTATACGTTCCTTTGCCTGCCCGACGCGGCGGCTGTCGAGGCGGCGGATATGGCGGAGGACAGGGTGCGCGTTATCGACGCGTCGACGGCTCACAGGACAAATCCTGCGTGGGCTTACGGTTTTCCCGAACTGTCGGCGGAATTTCGTGAGAAAATAGCAAAATCAAACCGCGTTGCCGTTCCGGGGTGCTATGCAAGCGGTTTTGTGTCGATGGTCTACCCTCTTGTAAAACTCGGAATTATGCCCACGGATTATCCCGTTTGCGTTCATGCGGTATCCGGCTACAGCGGCGCAGGAAAGAAAGCTATTGCGGTCTACGAGGGCGAAAACCGCCCCGAGGAGTACAATTCCCCGAGACAGTACGCGTTGTCGCAGCAGCACAAGCATCTCCCCGAAATGCAGAAAATCTGCGGCTTGGAATACGCTCCGTCATTTAATCCGCTGATTTGCGATTTCTTCAGCGGAATGGTGGTTTCCCTGCCGCTGCATACAAGACTTCTCACGAAAAAATACACGGTTTTGGACGTGAGAAAGGCTCTTTCGGAATATTACGCCGACGCGCATTTTGTGAAAGTTATGCCCGAGGGCGAACCCGCCGACGGCTTTATCGGCTCTAACAATTTAAGCGGGACAAACAATATGGAATTATTTGTAAACGGAAACGACGAGCGGATGATTCTCTGTTCTCGGCTTGACAACCTCGGCAAGGGAGCGAGCGGCGCGGCGGTTCAATGCCTTAACATTATGATGGGAATTGACGAAAAAACAGGTCTGGAGTGATTGATATGGTTAAATTTAAGGGTTATGAATTTGTTGAAGGCGGAGTTTGCGCGGCGGAAGGCTTTACCGCGGGCGGCGTTATCGCGGGGATAAAGGCGGGAAACACCACCAAGCGCGATCTTGCTATTATCTCCTGCACCGAGAGGTGCAAAACGGCGGCTCTTTTCACGTCAAACAAGGTAAAAGGCGCGCCTATAATCGTATCTCGCGAGCATCTTAAAGACGGCTTTGCACAGGCGGTGATTGTAAACAGCGGAAACGCCAATACCTGCAATCCCGACGGCGTTGAGATCGCCGAAAAAATGTGCGAACTCTGCGCGCAGGCGTTGAATATCGACTCGGACGACGTTTTGGTGGGTTCAACGGG
>CANQNY010000123.1 GCA_947625335.1 uncultured Clostridia bacterium
TGCCCTCCCGCGTTATGGGAGGCTTGCTGCTCCCGCGGTGTCCGACGATCCCGTCCACCACCTCGAACGTAAGGTTAAGCCCGCGCCCGTCCTTTTCGAGAACCTCCACCACGCGTCTGCTCTGAAGATTATGCTCGAACCCGCCCGGCATAAGCTTGTTCAGCACGCGCTCTCCGTCGTGCCCGAACGGCGTATGCCCAAGATCGTGCCCCAGCGCAATAGCCTCGGTCAGATCCTCGTTCAGTCCCAGCGCGCACGCTGCCGTCCGTGAAATCTGGCTTACCTCCAGCGTGTGAGTAAGCCGCGTGCGGTAGTGGTCGCTGTGCGGGATAAGGAACACCTGAGTTTTATGCTTTAATCTGCGAAAGGAATTGCAGTGAATAATTCTGTCGCGGTCGCGCTGAAAATCGGTCCGAAAATCGCAGGGTTTTTCGTACACTCTGCGCCCGCGGCTGTCCTCGGCTTTGCAGGCGAATTCGGACAGCGTTTTTCGCTCGTTTTCCATTATCCGCTCCCTCGGCAGCATTTTTTACACCCCTTTACGTCAGATTTTCCCCGAAAAAACATTCCTATAAAGCTATACAATTTTCGACCCGCGAAAACCTTTTTTTCACAGCAATTTTCAGCGTATTAAACAATTCCAAATGCTCAATTTTGTGTATTTTAACAACAATTACCTCACGCAAAGTCAAACCACCCTTTTTGCAGGCTCTGCACGTCAATTTTCCGTTAAAGCGGTTGCAGCCGCGAAAAGCGTTGTTGAACCCGCGGGCAGCCCTCACGCAAAGTCAAACCACCCTTTTTGCAGGGTCATCACGTCAATTTTCCCGTTGCAGCAGTCTACGAGCGATTGTTGAAGTTCCGCAGACTGCTCCTCGCGGACGCGGAGCGTAATCTCCACATTCCCGCCGAATTCCTCGGTTAGAACCCTCGCGTCGAACAGCCGAAAAATCGCGGGCAGCCTCCCGTAAAGCGCGTAGTCAAGCGAAATTTTAAGCTCCTCCGACATCGCCATAACCTTGATTTCCGCCGCGTCCGCCGCGTCCTTTGCCGCGCGGGTATACGCCCTCACAAGCCCTCCCGCGCCCAGCAGAATGCCCCCGAAATACCGCGTTACAACGCAAGCCACGTCGCAAAGTCCCTCTTTTCGCAGCACCTCGTAAATCGGCACTCCCGCCGTGCCCGACGGCTCGCCGTCGTCGGAGTGCCGCGCCGCCGAGTTTTCCCGCAGGATATACGCATAGCAGTTGTGCGACGCCTTTCGGTGCAGGGCGCGTATCTCCTCGATAAACGCCGCCGCCTCCTCCTCGCTTGAAACGGGCGCGAGATACCCTATAAACTCCGACCTTTTCTCCTCAAACCGCGCCTCGCAGCGCGCCGCAATCGTCCTGTACTCCATTTTTCTCCTCGACAAAATCCGCGTTTTATGACAACAAAAACTCACGCACAAAAGCTATGCGTGAGTTTCGTTTCGGTAATGGCAATGAACGTACAACCGAGCTTACTTGCCCATATTGTAACGCTTTTTAAATCTGTCAACGCGTCCGCCGCTGTCAACCAGCTTTTGCTTGCCGGTGAAGAACGGGTGGCACTTCGAGCAGATTTCCACTCTGATGTCCTTTTTCGTGGAACGCGTTTCGATAACGTTTCCGCAGGCGCATTTAATGGTAGTTGCCTCATATGCGGGGTGGATACCCTCTTTCATGATTGTCACCTCAATCCGTTTTACAATTCATACTATAAGATTATACCACATTTCCGCAAAAATTTCAAGTGATTTTTTAAATTTTTAAAAGGCAATTTACACAAAATGCTTACTTAAACCCCAAGGATTTTTGTGAAATCCGCCGAAAGTTTAGCCTGAAGAGCCGCAGCGTCCTCTTTCTTATCGCATTTGGTGGTGTAGTAAGCCTTAATTTTCGGCTCCGTGCCCGACGGACGAATGATAACCGACGCGTCGTTTTCAAGCGTAAACGTGATAACGTCGCTCTTCGGGAGTTTCACCTCGGAGGTCTTGCCGTCTGCGGTGATAGTCTTGCTCTCCTTGTAGTCGGTAACGGCAAGCACGCGCAGACCGCCGATGCTCTTCGGAGCGTCCTTACGCAGCCCGCCCATAATCTCTTTCATCCGGGTCATGCCCGCCTCGCCCTCGAAACTCAGGCTCTCGACTTTGTTGAGGTATACGCCGTACTCGTCGTACATACGTTTTCTTGCCTCTATCATGGAAATTCCCTTTGAACGGTAATACGCCGCCATTTCGCAGATGAGCATTGACGCCACGACAGCGTCCTTGTCGCGCACATAACCGCCCGCAAGGTAGCCGTAGCTCTCCTCGAAACCGAAGATATAGCGTTCTTCCTCGCCCGCAGCCTCCAGCAGCCCCACCTGTTCGCCGATGTACTTAAATCCCGTCAGCACCTCGCGCAGCTCCACGCCGTATTTCTTCGCGATAGCCTTTGTGATGTCGCTGGTGACAATTGTTTTAACGGCAACGGGGTTTTTGGGCATTTTTCCGAGAGCCGTCCGCTCCTTGCAGACATAATCCAGCAGCAGCGCGCCGGTTTCGTTTCCGGTAAACAGCTCGTAGCCGCCGTTCCCGTCCGGCACTGCAATTCCCACGCGGTCGCAGTCGGGGTCGGTCGCCAGCAGCAAATCGGGCTTTTCCTTATCGCAGAGTTCAAGACCCTTTTGCAGCGCCTCGCGGATTTCGGGGTTCGGATACGGGCAGGTAGGGAAGTTTCCGTCGGGATTTTCCTGTTCGGGCACTACAACAACGCTCTTCACGCCTATTTCCTTCAGAATACGGCGAACGGGCTTGTTACCCGTGCCGTTGAGCGGAGTGTATACAACCTTAAGGTCGCTTGACGGCACAAGATCGCTGTGCAGACTTTGCTCGCGAACCTTGCCGATATACGCGTCGATAACGCTGTCCTCGATGTACATAACGGTTTTGTCAGCCAAAGCCTTGTCGAAATCAACAGACTTTATCCCGCTGAACGTATCGGTCTTGATTATGTTCGCAAGAACCTTATCCGCCGCCTCGGAGGTCATCTGACAGCCGTCCGAGCCGTAGACCTTATAGCCGTTGTATTTTGCGGGGTTATGGGACGCCGTAACGACAATTCCCGCGCCGCACTTTAAGTATCTTACCGCCCACGAGAGCATAGGCGTCGGCATAAGCTCCTTATAAATGTGGACTTTAATGCCGTTTGCCGCGAGAACCTCCGCCGCGGAGCGCGCGAAATAATCTGCCTTAATGCGGCTGTCGTAAGCTATCGCCACGCTTTTTGCCAGACCCTCGCTTAAAATGTAATCCGCAAGTCCCTGAGTCGCGCGTTTTACGGTGTAGACGTTCATACGGTTAGTACCCGCGCCGATAACGCCGCGCAGACCCGCCGTGCCGAATTCCAGATCGCGGTAAAAGCGGTCGGACTTACCCTCCTCGTCGTTTGAGACAGACTCAAGCTCCTTTTTGAGATCGGGATCCTCGACTGCCTTTTCGAGCCAAAGCTCATACAACTGCTGAATATTCGCCATTGGAAAAGTCCTCCTGTATTAGAAATTAGATATTAGAGGCAAGAGGTTAGAGGGCAGCTCCGACTTCTTACCTGATTTCCTGTAATGTTACATACATTATACCACATCTGTTCCGAAATTTCAAGTAATTTCACAAAAAAATTGTAAACGTTTTCCCGACCTTATCAGTTTGTATTAACCGGACCGGTGAGAAAGCCCCGAATACGAGGAAACGGTATTGCGGACTAACCTTTGCGGTTGCCGCAATACTGTTGACGAAGTAGGCGGGGTTTTCTCGCCGGTCTTACTTGACAAAACGGAGTTTTAGTTGTATAATTAAGGTGAAATTTTATAAGGAGGCAATTCTTATGAAAAAATCGGCTTTTTTGGCTCTGGCATTTTTGGCGGCAATATGCTTGTCCGGCTGCAACGACAACACCGGCGGTGCAAACTATATCAACAGCGGCGGGAGCTCCGAAATTTCGCAGAGTTCCGAGAGTTCTCAAAGCAACGAAAGTTCTCAAAGCAGCGAGAGCGTTGAGAGTTCGCAAACTTCATCGACCGAAAGCGCCGAAAGCTCGGAAAATCCGCAAAGTTCCGAAAATCCGCAAAGTTCTCAAAGCTCGCAAAGCGTTGAAAGCACCGCCGGGAGCGCGCCGCAAAGCAGCATAAGCTCTCCCAAAAGCGCGAGCGCGCCGACCCCCTCGACACCCGCAGCCCCCTCGACTCCCTCGGAGAGCGGGAATGTCGTTATCCGCGGGCAAAGATATTCCGTCGCGGACACCACCGCGCTTACGCTCACAAACGAGCGGCTGTCGGCTGATGATATGCGCGAAATCGGGCGGCTGGAAAACCTTACCGCGCTGACGCTTGGGAACTGCGATGTGCGGGATATTTCGCCGCTTGCGAACCTAAAAAATCTGCAGATGCTGACCCTTTTCGACAACGACATTTACGACATCTCGCCGCTTGGCGGTCTTACAAATCTTAAAAATCTCACGCTCTCCGACAACGACATAAGAGACGTATCCGCGCTGTCGGGGCTTTCGGGACTTACGACGCTCAGGCTTTCCGACAACGAGATTACCGACATAAGACCGCTGTCAAGCCTTACGGGACTTCGGTATCTCTATCTTGAAGACAACGACCTGCGCGATATTTCGCCCGTTTCAAGCCTTACGAACCTTATTGACCTGTATCTTTCGGACAACGAAATATCCGATGTTTCGGCGGTAACGGGGCTTACAAAGCTTGAAATTCTCGATTTGTCGGACAATGAGATTTACGACCCCTCGCCGCTTGCGAAAATGACTTGGCTTTTAAACCTCAACATTGACGACAACGAGTTTTCGCACGGAAAGCTGTCCGAGCTCAGAACCGCTCTGCCGAACTGCAATATAAGCTAGGGCAAATTTCACCAAAATTTCAGAAATTCTCGATTGACAAAGCTTTGCCGATGGGGTATAATATATCTAATGACAACGGGAGGTAAAATTATGTCAATCTATGATTTTTCGGTGAAAGCCATGGACGGCAGCGAGGTTTCTCTTGCGGATTACAAGGGCAAGGTTTTGCTTATCGTGAATACCGCGACGGGGTGCGGTTTTACGCCCCAGTACGACGAATTGCAGGATCTGTACGACGCTCACGCGAAAGACGGTCTTGAAATTCTTGATTTTCCGTGCAATCAGTTTGCAAATCAAGCTCCCGGCGGCGACGATGAAATTCACGAGTTTTGCACGGGACGGTACGGGATAACTTTTCCGCAGTTCTCGAAAATTGACGTTCTGGGCGAAAACGCCGACCCGCTTTTCAAATATCTCTCCGAAAACACAAAATTCGAGGGCTTCGGCAAAAGCCCCATGACGCTAATTCTGTCCGCCGCGGCAAAGAAAATGGATAAGGATTACAAAAACAACGGCAATATAAAGTGGAATTTCACGAAATTTTTGATAAGCCGCGACGGCGAAATTTTAGCGCGTTTCGAGCCGACGGAATCTATGAAAAATGTCGCGCAAAAAGTTGAGTCTGCTTTGTAAATAAAAAGTTTGGAGGTAATTATATGAGGTACAATTACAAAACGGAAAACACCTGCTCGCAGATTATAAGTTTCGACATAAACGGCGATGTTATCACAAATATCGAGTTTTTGGGCGGGTGCAACGGGAACTTGAAAGCGATTTCAAAGCTCGTGGACGGCTGGACTGTCGATAAAATCGAGCAGTATCTTCGCGGGAACACCTGCGGTCGCAGACCCACTTCCTGCGCGGAACAGCTGG
>CANQNY010000124.1 GCA_947625335.1 uncultured Clostridia bacterium
CAAAAGCTGCGCGGTCTTTTTATCCGAATAGCACAACCCCTTGCAGCTTGCCATTTCGCCCACGCAATACGCCGCGCCGAACTCCTTCGCCAAAGCCCTGTACGCGTAATCCGCAACGCTTGCCATGGGGGCTAAAGCGGCGGTTTTTTCGATCGTCACGTTTCCTATCTTCAAATATTCCACAAATTACTCGGTCACTTCCTCGATTATCTCCCGAATTTTGTCCAAGTCCTCCGCGCAGGGCAGCTCGTTTAACAGGGCATTTGTGCGCTCGGCAGGGGCTGCCGAACAACGCAGACAGCACGCCTTAAAAGGGCATTTGTGCGCCCGGCAGGGGTTGCCGAACAACGCAGACAGCACGCCTTAAAAGGGCATTTGTGCGGGCGGCAGGGGTTGCCGAACAACGCAGACAGCACGCTTTAAAGGGCATTTGTGCGCCCGGCAAAGGCTGCCGAATACCGCCGACAGCACGCTTTAAAAGGGCGTTTGTGCGGGCGGCAGGGTTTGCCGAACAACGCAGACAGCACGCCTTAAAAGGGCGTTTGTGCGCTCGGCAAGGGCTGCCGAAACACGCCCTACTCGGTCGCGGCGGTCACTTCCTCGATTATCTCCCTTATTCTGTCCGCGCCCTCGCCCGTTTGGGCGGAAAACTCGATTATCGTTATATCCTCCGCGCAGGGCAGCTCGTTTAACAGAGCCGCGCGGCGCTCGGCGCGCTGAGATTTAGACAGCTTGTCCGCCTTTGTCAGCACCACCGCGAACGGAAATTCCCCGTCTATCAGGAAATTTATCATTGAAATATCATCCGCGGTAGGCGGGTGGCGAAAATCCACAAGCTGAAAAACAAGCGCAATATCCCGCCCCGCGCCCAGATACCCGCCAATAAGCGCGTTCCAGCGGTTTTTTTCCTCCTTGGACACCTTTGCATAACCGTAACCCGGCAGATCTACCATGTAAATATTTTCCAGCTCATAGAAATTTATCGTCGCGGTTTTCCCCGGAACAGCCGACACGCGCGCTAATGATTTTCTGTTGAAAATCTTGTTGATAAGCGAGGACTTCCCGACGTTTGAACGCCCCGAAAACACGATTTCAAGCCGCTTAGGGGGCGGGAGCTGTTCAAATTTTCCGTAGGAAGCGAAAAATTTCGCGTTGTTGTAATTCATAGTTCACCTAAATCAAAATATCTGTACGCGCAAATTCCCCGTGGGGAAAAATTCCCCGCGAGGAATGAAAATTTACGCGTTAAGAACGGGTTTTTTGCGCTCGGAATTCTTCGGCTTGCCCGACTTTCCCGACTTGCGGACAGACTCGGTTTTCGGCGAAGTTGTGCAATTCGGCAGCACCAAAGCCGTATCCAGCACCGCCGTAATATCCTCGGCAGGCACAAAACGGATATTCTCGCGAACCTTATCGTCGATTTCTTCAAGATCGGGCTCGTTATCCTTAGGTATGCAAACCGTCTTAATTCCCGCGCGGTAAGCAGCCATGGTCTTTTCCTTAAGCCCGCCTATCGGGAGAACTTTGCCCCTGAGCGTGATTTCCCCCGTCATAGCGACGTCGCGGCGCACGGGCGCGCCGGAAAGCGCGGACACCAGAGCGGTAGTCAGCGTCACGCCCGCAGACGGACCGTCTTTCGGGACTGCTCCCTCGGGAGCGTGAACGTGAATATCCTTATCCTTGTAAAAATCGGGGTCGATGTTGTATTTTTTGGCAAGCGAACGCGTAAGCGACACCGCGATTTTTGCGGACTCCTTCATAACGTCGCCCAGAGACCCCGTAAACTCGGTTTTGCCCGTGCCGTCCAGCACCAGCACTTCAAGCGGCAGCATTGTGCCCCCTACCGAAGTCCATGCCAGACCGTTTACAAGTCCGACTTCATCGTGAGCGGCAAGCTTTTCATCGCGGTACTTGCGAACGCCGAGAAAATCGGAGAGATTGTCGTCCGTCACCGTTACGTTCTTCACGCCCGACACTATCATCTTCGCCGATTTTCGGCAGATTTCCCCTATCCTGCGCTCAAGCTTGCGAACGCCCGCCTCGCGCGTGTAATAATCGATAACGGAATACAGAGCCTTATCGGAAATTTTAAGCGTTTTGGGACTCTCGCCGTTCTTTTTAAGCTGTTTCGGAACGAGATGTCTCTTCGCGATGTTGAACTTCTCCTCGCGGGTGTAGCTCGAAAGCTCGATAACCTCCATTCTGTCAAGCAAGGGAGCGGGAATTGTGTCGAGATTATTCGCGGTGGTAATGAAAAGCACTTCGCTCAAATCAACGGGAATTTCGATGTAATGGTCTACAAACGCGCTGTTCTGCTCGGAATCGAGAACTTCAAGCATAGCCGACGACGGATCGCCCTTGTAATCGCTGCCCATTTTATCGATTTCATCAAGCAAAATCACGGGATTTATCGACTTCGCCTGTTTGAGAGCGTTTATAATGCGCCCCGGCATCGCCCCGACGTAGGTCTTTCTGTGACCGCGGATTTCAGCCTCGTCGCGAACGCCGCCGAGCGATACCCTCGCGTATTTGCGCCCCAGAGCGTCCGCTATGGAGCGTCCGATTGACGTTTTGCCGACACCGGGAGGTCCGTAAAGGCAGATTATCTGCCCCTTGACGTCGGGAGCAAGCGCGCGCACGGAAATGGTTTCCAGAATGCGCTCCTTGACCTTTTTAAGACCGTAATGATCGCGGTCAAGCTGGCGCTGCACCGCGTCGATATTGAGTTTATCCGGTGTGCGCTTATTGAACGGAATAGACAGCACGGTATCAAGATACGTCCTCAGCACCGCCGCCTCCTGCGACGAGCCGGACATACGCGCCAGTTTCTCAGCCTCGCCGACAAGCTTTTCTTCCGACCCTTCGGGGAGTTTCAGCGCCTTAATTTTCTCTATGTACTCCTCCGACTCCTCGGCGGGGTCGTCGCTGTCGCCGAGCTGCCGCGAAATAGCGCGCATCTGCTCGCGAAGATAATACTCGCGCTGATTTTTATCGACCTGCTCCCGAACCTGCTCCTGAATGTCGATTTCGGTCATCATAATCTCGATTTCGCCTTCGAGCATAGCTATAAGCAGCTGAATTCTCTTAAGAATGCCGTTGGTTTCAAGGAGCTGCTGTTTATCTTCAAGTTTCAGCACCACATTGAACACAATCTTATCAAACAGCCGCGAGCAGTTCTCCTCGGACATAATGCTCTCGTAAAGCTCGCTTGGCATTTTCGGGGAAATCTGCGCGTACTTGTCAAACACGCTTTTAAGCGAACGTTTTGCGGCGGTCTGAGTTGCCTCGGACAAAGCTCCCCCGCGGCAGGGGTACTGTTTTACCTCGTACTGAAGATAATCCTCGGCGGGCACCTGACGAACAGTTTTAGCGCGGTAAAGCCCCTCCACCAGCACCCTCGTCGAGCCGTCGGGAGTGGTAAGCAGCTGTTTTATCTGACCGACAACTCCCACGGTATAAATCTCGTCGGGCGAGGGGTCTGCGTTTGAAGGGTCTTTCTGCGCGACAAGGAAAATAAGCCCCTCTTTTGCGGCGGCGGCTTTCAGCGCGTTTACCGAACGCGTTCTTCCGACGTCGAAATGCAATACCATTGTGGGAAAAATTACCAGCCCGCGCAGCGATATAGCGGGAATTGTTTCTGTCTTAATCATTTATGTATCCATCCTTTCCGAAAATTCATATATGAAAAACGTATTCTCAAAAGTCATACAAGCAAGCAAATTTACTCGCTTTAATTATTATACATTATTTTTCGCAAATTTGCAACCCCAAAAGTATTCCTGATTTAAAAGAAAAAATCGGTATTCAGCGAAAAATAAGGTTACATACCAAAAAGATCAGCGGCGCGTGGAGAATATATATCCAGATAGTATACCTTCCGACCGTTCCGAGCCATTTTATATGACTGCGGTAGAAAAATTCGGGGAGCTTGCGTTCCTTTGCGTACAAGCCGAAATAAGAGCCTGCCAGAAAGACGAAAATCCACGGAAAAATCGCAAAATAATCCGACGAGCGGAAATCCGCATTGAACAGCCCGAACGGAAACAACACTCCGACTTCATACGCTTTCAAGGGCAAATTCCACTCGAACACCCCCGGAATTCCAATAAATCCCAGCGAAATATTCCAAGTTATAACCGCCAGCAGCGCGCAGATAATTATCCCCGCAAGCGACGGCAGACGCTCGATATATTCTCCGAACAGACCGTACAGCATCATCGAAATTCCCAGAAAATGTAAAATCCCGAACACAATGCCCTCGCTGCTGAAAAACGGCGTGACGAACGTGATTATCATGCCGAGGAAAAAGCATTGAACGCCGCGCTTTAAATTGTTTCTCGAAAAGCGGCACATTATCCCCGAAATGAATATGAACGCGCCCGCGAAAATATCCCTTATCACATTAAACCAGCTCTCGAAAAAAATCGGAACGTTCACGCCGAAACTGTATTTAAGCTGATACATCGTGTGATAGACCACCATGCACAAAATAGCAAAACCGCGTATTTCATCGAGCAGATGTACCCTGTCGGAGGTTTTTTTCACCTTTTCGGACATATTATTTTCTCCCAAATTATGTAAATTTTTCTGATAAATCTTAACATTTTTGACCGCATACGTTTATTGTAGCATATTTTTTCCGAAAATACAACAATTTTCATTAAATTTTCAAAAAACGCTTGACAAACGGGAAAATGTGTGGTATAATTAGTATGCTGTTCTGAAGACAGCAGGTTTCGCCCGATTAGTTTCGGCGATATAATGCGGTTTTCCGCGCCTGCCGAAGAATGGGTGCAGATTTATAGTCTTTACTCCCTTTCTGTCTTTTCGGCGGAAAGGTTTTTTATTTCGGGTGTTTCGGACAGCATATTTTATTTTTATGCAAAGGAGTGAATAAAATGCCCAGCGAATCCGTACTTGCACAAAAGCAGCAATTTGTTGAAGAACTGGCGGAAAAGCTGAAAAAGGCTGCGGGCGGCGTTCTGGTGGACTACAAGGGAATTTCCGTCGAGGACGACACAAAGCTGCGTAAAGAGCTGCGTGAAAGCGGCGTGGAATACTTCGTCGTAAAGAACACCCTGCTTAAGCGCGCTGCCGAAAAGGCGGGCATTGAGGGGCTTGAACCCGCTTTGTCCGGAACTACGGCTATCGCTATTTCCGACGATGACATTATCATCGCGCCGAAACTTCTTCACAAGAAGGCTGAAGATTCCGACGGAAAATTCTCCATAAAGCTCGGCTTTGTGGACGGCAAGACGATTTCCAAGGAAGAGGTTGAGGCTTATGCTAAGCTGCCCTCCAAGGAAACTCTGCTTTCGCAGCTCGTATTTATGCTCCAGTCGCCTATGCAGCGTCTGGCTATCGCTATCAACGAGATTGCGAAGAAAAACGACGAACAGTCCGCGTAAAATTGTTCGGTGCGGCAAATTTTCGGCTGCATAACGCGGGAATAATTTCAACAACAACATATTTAATGGAGGTAAATTAAAATGGCATCGGAAAAAATCGAAAAGCTTGTTGAAGAAGTAAAGAACCTTAGCGTTCTGGAACTTAACGAGTATGTAAAGGCTCTCGAAGAGGAATTCGGCGTTTCCGCTGCGGCTGTAGCGGCGGCTCCTGCGGCGGGTGCTGCGGCAGGCAGCGCGGCTGCTGAGGAGAAGACCGAGTTCGACGTTGTCCTCACTTCGTTTGGCGACGCTAAGATGGGCGTTATCAAGGTAGTTAAGGACATCTGCGGTCTGGGTCTGAAGGAGGCTAAGG
>CANQNY010000125.1 GCA_947625335.1 uncultured Clostridia bacterium
CCATTTCCTCCTTAACGTCGCTCATACCGAGCCTGTGAGCTATCGGCGCGTAGAAATTCATCGTTTCAAGCGACGTTTTAAGCTGTTTCTCGGGAGGGCGGGCATAGAGCGTTCTCATATTGTGAAGTCTGTCCGCAAGCTTGATGATAATAACTCGGATATCCTTTGACATTGCCATAAGGATTTTTCGAATATTTTCAGCCTGCTGTTCCTCTTTAGTATTAAGCGGAACTTGACCTATCTTTGTAACTCCGTCCACCATAAGCGCGACGTCCTCGCCGAACTTCTTCTTTATCTCGTCAAGAGTAACGTCGGTGTCCTCCACAACGTCGTGCATAAGCGCGGCGCAGAGGGTGTCGGTGTCCATGCAATAGTCCAGCAAAATGGACGCGACAGCCAGCGGGTGGGTAATGTACTTTTCGCCCGAAGAGCGCATTTGCCCCTCGTGCGCCGCGTCCGCCAGATTATAGGCGCGCATTATCTTATCCACGTCATAAGGCTTTTCGCTCGCCTTTATTTTCTCCATAAGAGAGTCTATTGTAATACTATCCAAAATGCCTCACTCCGTTCTTTTCCGACCTGTTCCTTCGGTCAGGATAACTCTGCGCAAAGCCGCGCCAGCAGCCCGTCTGCAAACAAATCGTGCTTTTCGCGCGTTTTGACTATCCTGTAGCCCCCGTTTTCAAGCTCCGCCATACCCGCCTCGCAAAACGCGTCAAGCGTAATTCTTAACATACAATAATTCACCGTGCCGCCGAACACCGCAAGCTCCTCGGCGGTTCTGTCTGGGAAATTCCTCACAAGGTCGTAGATTTTTTTAAGCTCCTCGCGCGAGCCCGGAATAACCCTCGGCAGCAGCCGCTTGTCGCAGCCCTCTCCTCTGCAAATTTCCTCGTAAACCCGCTGTGCCGCGAAAAATTTATCCTCGGCAAAACCCGCGGGTCGGTAATCCGCAAGCCTAAGCTCCGTCTGAACATTGCCGTTGTACTCGTTTTTCACAACGTTTACGGCAACGTCGATCCTGTCGTTTACATTCGCCCGAAACTTCGCAAAAGGCAGCCTAAAGCTCACCGCCCGAAGTTTCACCCCGCCGTTTTCGATTTCAAAAGCGGTGTACTTCCCGTCCGACAGCGAACGCTTAAACACCACCCTGCAATTCCGTATCAGGAACACCGGCACTTCGTTATGCTCGCCAAACGGCTCGAGCAGCGACAATTTGTCGACGTTTTCGGCGGTAAGTTCGCGGGCGGTCACCTCATTGTCGATAGTCAAAAGGTCGTTCGGCATTTTCGGGAAAAACGCCTTCGCGTAGGCGTAAATGCTCTCGGTAAATTCGGGTATTTTCTCCTCCGGCAGCGAAAATCCTCCCGCGCCGGGGTGTCCGCCGAATTTTATAAGCGTTTTTTTGCACTCGACAAGCATTCTGTATATCGAAAAGCCCTCGATGCTCCGCGCAGAACCGCGCGCCTCGCCGTTTTCCGACGAGATCAAAACAACGGGTTTTCCGTATTTTTCCAGTATTTTCGCGCAGACGATACCCACAACGCCGTGATGCCAGCCTTTCCCCGACAGCACAATAACCCGCTGTTTTAAAAGCGCGGGATCTTCCGTTGTCAGCCGCCTTATGTCCGCGAGAATTTTGTCCTCCTCGGCGCGGCGTTTTGAGTTCAGCTCCGACAGCTCCGCCGCCAGCATACGAGCCGTTTCGGTATCGTCCTCGCACAAGAGAAGTCTTACCGCTTTGTTTGCGGAGTCCATTCTGCCTGCGGCGTTTAACCTTGGAGCTACGGTATATGCTATATCGGTGGAAGTTATGTTTTCGGGAGAACGTCCCGCCGATTTAATAAGCTCCGTAAGCCCCGAATTCTGACAACTTCGGATATTTTCAAGTCCCCTTTGGACTATGTAACGATTTTCGCCCTTAAGCGGCATAACGTCCCCGATAGCCGCCACGCACGCCAGATCCGCATAGCTGTCAAGCACGAAATCCTCGTCGCCCTCGATAGCGATAAGCAGCTTTAAAACCACCTCCGCGCCGCACAAATCCTTAAACGGCGACATATCGTCGGGACGGTTCGGGTTTACGCAGGCGTCGCAGACGGGCAGTTCCGCAGAAGTCTGGTGATGGTCGGTAATAACAAGTTCCACGCCGCGGTCAATAAGATATTTTGCCTCCTCAAACGCCGAAATGCCGTTATCCACGGTAATGACAAGCTGCGTTCCGCGGTCGGCAATAAGCTTTACGGCGTTCATATTCATGCCGTACCCCTCCGAGCGGTCGGGAATGTAAAAATCCACGTCCGCTCCCTGAGCCTCGAGATAGCTGTACATTATCGCCGCCGCGCACACCCCGTCGCAGTCGTAATCCCCGAAAACGGTGATTTTTTTGTCCTCGGCAATCGCCGCCTCGACAATATCCGCAGCCTTTTGCATATCGCTCATAACAAGCGGGTCGGACAGCCTCTCGCAGGAAAAAAAGTTCTTTGCCGCGTCAAGGGATACAATCCCGCGGCTTAGGAGTATTTTCCCCAAAAACGCGCCGAATTCCTTTACTACCTCGTTGTCGGGCGGCACGGGGGATTTGGAAACAATCCACTTTTTCAAGTCGTTTTACCCCTTAAACGGAAAGCTCCGCTTTTTCTCCGAGCAGCGCTTTATTTTCTTCAAGTATCGGGTCTATGAACTCTTTAAGAAATTCCTCCGTCTGCTCGGGAGCGCGTCCGACATAGTTTTCGGGTACTAGCAGCTTTTCAATCTCGTCCTTGGTGATTTTGAACGCAGGGTCAGCCGCTATTCTGTCTACGAGGTCGTTGTCGCCGCCCTCTTTAACCTTTTTTGCCGCCGCGTGAGAATGCGTTCTCAAAAGCTCGTGAAGTTCCTGCCGGTTGCCGCCGTTTTCCACAGCCCTCATCATTATATTCTCGGTTGCCATAAACGGGAGCTTGTTCATAAGGCGGCGGCGTATCATCTCGGGATAAACCTGTATACCGTCGGTAATATTCATCATAATGTTCAAAATCGCATCCACGGCAAGGAAACCCTCTGCCACGGACACACGCTTGTTCGCGCTGTCGTCAAGGGTTCTCTCAAACCACTGCGTGCCCGCCGTAAACGCAGGGTTAAGCGAATTTATCATAACATATCTCGCAAGGGAAGTAATTCTCTCGCTGCGCATGGGGTTGCGCTTGTACGGCATCGCCGAAGAGCCTATCTGGTTCTTCTCAAACGGCTCTTCCATTTCCTCAAAGTTCTGCAAAAGCCGCAAATCGTTCGAGAATTTCGAGCAGGTCTGCGCTATTCCCGAAAGCGTCGAAAGCACCGCGCTGTCGACCTTTCTCGAATAGGTCTGACCGCTTACGGGAACGCACGCCGAAAATCCCATTTCCTCGGCTATCATTTTTTCAAGCTGTTTAATTTTCGCGCTGTCGCCGTGGAAAAGCTCCTCAAACGAAGCCTGTGTGCCTGTCGTCCCCTTCTGCCCGAGGAGTTTAAGCCCGCTTATCCTGTAGCAGACCTCCTCGTAGTCCATAAGAAGTTCGTTCAGCCACAGCGTCGCACGCTTTCCGACGGTGGTAGGCTGCGCGGGCTGAAGATGAGTATACGCAAGGCACGGCATATCCTTGTACTTCTTCGCGAACGCCGCGAGATTCGCCATAACGTTCACCAGTTTCTTTTTAACCAGCGTCAGCGCGTCCCGCATAACTATTATATCCGTGTTGTCGCCGACATAGCAGGAGGTAGCTCCCAGATGGATAATTTTCGCGGCGTTCGGGCATTGAAGTCCGTAAGCGTAAACATGGCTCATAACGTCGTGGCGGACCTCTTTTTCGCGCTTTTCGGCGTCCTCGTAATTGATGTCGTTTACGTGCGCCTCAAGCTCCTCCACCTGTTCTTTTGTAACGTTAAGTCCGAGTTTCATCTCGCCTCTTGCGAGCGCGACCCAGAGCTTTCTCCAAGTCGTAAATTTCTTCTCAGCCGAGAAAATGTACTGCATTTCGGGACTTGCATAGCGCGTGCAGAACGGGCTTTCATATGTTTTACGGTCTTTTTCCATAACTAACAACAGCTCCTTTTGTGTACGAATAACTATTCATCTTACATTGTAACACAAAAAACCAAAATATACAATACCCATAACCGACAAACTTTGACTTTACGGGCAAATTCCTGTTGTTTTTCGGCAATTTTAACAATATTATACCCAGAATTTTGTAACTTATGACAATTGATAGTATTCGTCCTTATTTGCATTGTTCTAAAAAACCGTACAAGTTCATAAACTAGCCTAAAAACAAGATAATCGGAGGTTAGACACATGAAAGTTTCAAAAAAATCGTTAAAGCTTACTCTGTCGCTTATTGGGTGCTTTGTGCTGCTGGCGGTGTGCGCGAGGATAACCGAACACGCCCTGCCCACGTCCGCAAACCCGTCGGAAAAGCCTGTTATCGTGCTGGACGCGGGTCACGGTGGATTGGATTCGGGAGCGGTCGGCGTGACGGGCGTCCTCGAAAAGGACGTTAATCTCTCGGTGGTGCTTGCGCTTCGGGAAATGCTTACAATGTCGGGCTTTGAAGTCGTTTTAACGCGCGACAGCGATATTTCGATCTACGACCCCGGAGTTGAGGGTATCCGCAACCAAAAGCTGAACGACATGGACAATCGTCTGAAAATAATTCAGAGTTACCCCGACAGCATTTTCTTATGCATACACCAAAACAATTTCACCGACCCGCAGTATTTTGGCGGACAGATGTTCTACAATAACAACAACCCGAAAAATCTCGCCCTCGCGCGGATAATGCAGAACAAATTCGCCGAACTTCAGCCCGGAAACGACCGCGAAATAAAGCTCACGGGAAACGAACTGTTTTTGCTGAAATCAAACCCCAATCCGTCGCTTATGATAGAGTGCGGTTTCCTGTCAAATCCCGACGAGGAGGCAAAACTGTCTACTTGGGAATACCGCCAGCAGGTAGCTTTTACCATCTACGGCGGGCTTATGGAATTCCTCGACGCGGACAAATCCACCGAAACGGGAAGTCTTATCCGAGAATAAAAAACGCCCCCGCTTTTTTAGGCGGGGGCAAAATTTATGTTGTCTTGCTGCTTTCAATTACTTTTTGGAACGCTTTTTGCTAATCGCCAAAGCCCCGCCGCCCGCAAGAAGTATCGCGGGAATAACGGAATAAGCTATGCCCGTTTTGGGGTTATTGTCCTCTGTGGGCGTGCTGTCGGGAATACCCGGCAAGGCGCTTTCTGTGCTGTCGGAATCGGCGGGTTCTGAAGGCTCAGAGGATTCGGAGGATTCGGACGGCTCGGAGGATTCTGCCTGCTCTTGATAAACCAGAACGTAGGTGGAGAATTTGTCAGTCATGAAAGTGATAGTTTCGGGGACGTTGTCAAGGTCTTGAAGAATATCAGTTTCGCCGTCATGAACGCGGATCATATAGTAAGTTCTTCCCTCGCCTAAAAGATCGCCGGGAATATCAACTACGAGCGTAACCTCGCCGTTTGTTTCGGTAATCTTGGTTTCATCGCCGTCAACTGTCGCCAAAAGCGTAATGTCGAAATATTTTCCGAGAATGTAGTCCGAACCGCTTATAACGTCCTCAACTGCATTTTTATCAGCCGTGGGGACAGCGTTTTCGTCGCCTTTAACGTTGAGTATAACTTCTACATTCGAGTTGCCGATTTCCGCAAGCTCATCATCGGAGAAAATCATGCCCACAAGGCTGTCAATGGGTGTGGA
>CANQNY010000126.1 GCA_947625335.1 uncultured Clostridia bacterium
CACATTGATATAGACCCTGCAGAAATAGGCAAAAATATCGGCGCGAATGTTCCGATTGTCGGGGATATTACGCTTGTGTTGGAGCAGCTTTTGGAGCAGCTCAATTCCGTTCTTTCCGAGGGCGGGGAGTTTTCTCACGAGGAGTGGAAAACAAAACTCGGAGAAATGCGCGCTGAAAACCCCGTGCAGCCCGCAGAAAGCGGTTATGTAAACCCAAAACGGTTTGTTATGGAGCTTGATAAGCGGCTGCCCGCGCATTCGATAGTAGTTGCGGACGTCGGGCAGAATCAGATCTGGACGGCGGCTAATATTTCGCTTAAGGACGGCAGATTTTTAACGTCGGGCGGTATGGGTACTATGGGTTATTCTCTGCCTGCGGCAATCGGTGCAAAATGCGCCGACAGCGCGGCATGCGTTGTGGCGGTGTGCGGAGACGGCTCGTTTCAGATGCAGATGAACGAAATTGCGACTGCTATTCAGCACGGGATAGACGTGAAGATAATAGTTATGCGAAACCGCTATCTCGGTATGGTGAGAGAAGTTCAGGAGCGCGCTTATGAAAACCGCCTTATCGCGGTGTCGCTTGACGGAAGTCCCGATTTCACGAAAATCGCGGCGGCTTACGGCATTGAGTCTATGCTTGTCGACAGCGAGGAGAGCGCCATAGAGGGCATCGAGAAAATGCTTTCTTCCGACAAGCCGTTTTTGCTGGAAGTGGCTGTTCCCGAACATGAAAAGACCATTCTGTAACGGAGGGGAAAAAGATGAAACATACTATTTCCGTTCTTGTTGAGAACCACGCGGGCGTTCTGGCGCGTGTGGCGGGGCTTTTCGCGCGGCGCGGGTTTAATATCGACTCGCTTGCTGTGGGCGTGACGGACGATGAAAAGGTCTCGCGCATAACTATTGTCGCCGACGGCAGCGATTACACCCTAGAGCAGATCGAAAAGCAGCTCAATAAGCTGATTGACGTCATTAAAGTCAAGACCTTAGCTCCCGACAGCATGGTCCCGCGTGAACTTGTCCTTATAAAAATAAGCTGCACCGCAAAACAGCGTCCGGAGATAATCTCTATCTGCGAGCTTTTCCACGGGAAAATTTCCGATATTTCGGCAAATTCCGTAACGATAGAGATGTCCGACAACGCGCAGAATATCAACAATTTCGAGGAGCTTTTGCGCCCCTACGGAATTAAAGAGATAGTCCGCACGGGAACTATCGCCATTCAGAAGGGCGAGGCTGCCGTAACGGTCAAAAATTCGTAAAACCTCGCTGAAAAGCGTCGAATAAATTTTTCAAAGGAGATAAAAACTATGGCAAAGATGTATCATTCCGAGGACTGCAATCTGTCCGCACTTTCGGGCAAAACGGTAGCTATTATCGGCTACGGTTCGCAGGGTCACGCGCACGCTCTGAATCTTAAAGAAAGCGGCGTTAAGGTGATCGTCGGACTTTACGAGGGCTCTAAGAGCTGGAAGAAAGCCGAGGAGGCGGGTCTTGAGGTGGCTGTGGCTGCCGAGGCTGCAAAGAAGGCTGACATCATTATGATTCTTATCAATGATGAAAAGCAGCAGGCTCTTTATCAGGAGAGCATTCTCCCTAATCTCACCGCAGGCAAAACGCTTATGTTCGCTCACGGGTTC
Organism: uncultured Clostridia bacterium; assembly: GCA_947625335.1. GTDB lineage: Bacteria > Bacillota > Clostridia > Oscillospirales > Ruminococcaceae > CAG-115. The sequence continues at coordinate 1,644 of CANQNY010000126.1, forward strand.
AATATCCACTTCGGGCTTATCGTTCCTCCCGCTGATGTAGACGTTGTAATGATAGCTCCGAAAGGTCCGGGTCATACTGTTCGTTCCGAGTATGTAGAGGGCAAGGGCGTTCCGTGCCTTATCGCAGTACATCAGGACGCTACCGGCAGGGCTCTTGACACGGGTCTTGCGTATGCTGCGGGCATCGGCGGCGCGAGAGCGGGCGTTCTCGAGACCACCTTCAAAATGGAGACCGAAACCGACCTCTTCGGCGAGCAGGCTGTCCTCTGCGGCGGCGTTACCGCTTTGATGAAAGCGGGCTTTGAGACACTCGTAGAGGCTGGTTACGACCCCCAGAACGCTTATTTCGAGTGCATTCACGAGATGAAGCTTATTGTAGACCTTATCTACAAGGGCGGTTTTGCAATGATGAGATATTCAATTTCCGATACCGCTGAATTCGGCGATTACGAGACGGGCAAACGCCTTATCACCGAGGAAACCAAGAAAGAGATGAAGAAAATTCTTACGGAAATCCAGGACGGCACTTTTGCTGCGAAGTGGATTAACGAGAACAAGACGGGCAGACTTCACTTCAACGCTTGCCGCCGCATAGAGGCGTCGCACCAGCTCGAGCAGGTCGGCGCAGAAATCCGCAAGCTGTACGACTGGAACAAGTAATTATTAACAACACGGGACGTTCCTTGAAAAAGGGGCGTCCTTTTTGTAAGATTTGGGTTTTAATTCCGTCATTATAAGTAGAAGGGAAAAAAGGAGGAATTTCCATGAAAAAATCAATCACAGCGCTTTCTTTGTTCTGCATACTTTTGCTTTCGGCTTGCAATTCGGGAGAAATTTCCGATAGCTCAACTTCAAGTGAAAGCACAAATTCAACGTCAACTTCAAGCTCAAGCTCAACAACCGCTTCTGCCGAAAGCTCCGAACCCGAAGTTCCCGCAGGCGAGCCTACGTTCCTGACCTGCCCCGACGGCACGGTAATTTACACGTCGCAGATTTCCAAGTATCAGAATATGGCGGAATTTCACGGCACTCACGAGCAGTACCCGCTTGATACGTTCAACAAGGAAACGTTCACCGCCGTCGAATGCCCGCAAATCGTGTGCGAGGGATTTGCATACGGTTTTTTCCCGCGCTTTACCGTAAGTGTCACGGAGGCTCCCGAAAATTTTGCGGAAGAAACAGAAGACGGTCGGACGTATTCGGGCGAGGAGCTTCCGCGGAGCTATGATTATTTCAGAATAAATGTCGGCGATAAATTCGGCTCTCTTACCGTAAAATCGGCGCAGGCAATATTCTCGAATTATTTCGCGCAGCGGGAAGAGGAGGTTGACCCCGACACAATTCCGGGAATTTATCTCTCAGACGGGGAAATTGAATACGAGGGCGAGATTGAGATGACAGGCTGTATTGTTGTTATGGAAACCGAGGGATATAATTCATCGGGCGATATGTGGTTTTTTCCCGACGGCGACTGCGTTTCAAACATCCCTGCGGTATTATATGAATATATCCCCAAGTTTGAGCCGAAGGGCATCTGTCACAGACCGGCAGGGAGGTCTGGGGATCTGAATTATTTTGACCTCGGAAATATGTCCGACTACGATATAGACTATGACGGTTTAGAGCCGGGAGATGAATATGTCCGCGTGAAAATCACGATAAAAGACCCCGTGATAAAATCCGCATACGGATATATGGCTTGCCTCGGCGAACCTGTGGCAATCGAGGTTTTGAGGTAATAATAATCATCAAGCCCCCAAATTCGGGGGCTTTCAGGTTGTAGATAAAGCCCCATCTGCGGCGTCAGTAGCACTGCGGCAGGCACAAAGCCTAGCCCGCAGTACTACTTCCTTGCATCTGGGGCTTTCTCTACAGCCTGAGATTTGACTTTTTATACAGCCTACCAGCCCCAAATGGGGCTTTTTTCATTTTATTAAAGGTACTTGATTTTTAACACAAGATATGGTATAATAGAGGTTAGATGTTAGCCGCATTAACCGCCTGCGGCGGATAATGCTTGTTAGAGGTTAGAGGTAAGAGGTATGGACAACTTTATTCAAATAGACATTTACACGTCGTCGGCGGCTGTCGACGGAATAACCGCAAGGCTGTCGGACCTCGGAATAACGGGCTTTCAGATTTCCGACAGCGCGGACTTCGAGGACTTTCTCGCGGATAAAAACGCCAACTGGGACTACGTCGACGACAGCCTTATGGGGCTTAAAACCGCTGAGCCGAAAATCACCGTTTACGTTCACGACAACGCCCAAGGGAAAGAACAGCTTGAAAGCGTTCGTGCTATGGTTGAGGAGCTGAAACTCTCAAATTCCGACGGATTTTACGGCAATCTGCGAATGGAACTTGCGAACGTCAAGGAAGAGGATTGGGCGAACAACTGGAAACAGTATTACAAGCCGTTTCGCGTTGGAAAAAGCCTTATAATCAAGCCGTCGTGGGAGGAATTCGACGCTCGCGAGGGCGACAGAATTCTCGAAATCGACCCCGCGTCTACGTTCGGCACGGGTCAGCATCACACCACAAAAATGGTTATGGAAACGCTCGAAGACGTGATAACGGGCGGCGAACGCGTTTTAGATCTCGGCTGCGGGAGCGGCATTCTGACAATCGCGGCGTTTTTGCTGGGAGCGGAGAAAGCCGTGATCTGCGACATTTTCGAGAACGCCGTAAACACCGCCTCCGAGAACATCAAAAAGAACGGTTTTGAAAGCTTTTCCGCGTTTTGCGGGAACATTTCCGAGGACAAGTCCCTGCGCGGGAAAATCGGCGGCGGATTTGACGTAATCTGCGCGAATATCGTAGCAGATGTGATAATCGATATGAGCCCGTATTTTTCGGAATTCGCGGCGGAAAACGCTGTTCTCATCGTTTCGGGAATAATCGACGAGCGGCTGGAAGAGGTGCTTTACGCGCTTAAAGCGGCTAATTGGAAAACCGTTTCCCAAAAGCGCGAAGAGGGCTGGAACTGCATAAAGCTGAAAAGATAAGGGAAGTTAAGGGCAATTTTCAAAAAACCGCATAAAATGCCTCAAAGGGGTGATATTTGTGCGGTTTGTATATGTGTTCGCGCTGATGTTTCTGGCAATTTTCGGTCTGGCGTCGCTTATATCTGCGCTGTACCGCGCGCTGGTTGACGGGGCGGCGAGAAAATTTGACGTGTATGTGCAAAAAAACGAGTATCTGCCGGAGCTTTCCGAAAGCCTCAAAAATAACCCGAATATCGGGCGGGTTTTTGTGCTTTCGGATAATTCAGACAGCTCGGACAGCTTGGAAAATGCCGTCGATTTGTCGGAGATATGCCGTGACAAGGCGTTTTTTGATTTATCGAACAAAAAGGACAGAGATTAGATGTATATGAATTTCAACGTACCAGCCGAGCCCGAACATATAGTCGGGACGGTCGAGTTTGCTCATCCGAGAGCCGCGGGTTCGGATTACATAGCTCTCGATCTGGACGTTAGCGGAGAGCTTGTCACCGCGGTGGGAAATATGGGCGATGTGCGCGAGGGCGAGAGAATTTCGGCGTATGGAGAATATGTCGACCACCCGAAATACGGCAGGCAGTTCAAGGTGGATATTTTCGAGCGGCTGCTGCCGTCTGACGCGGAGTCTATAAGGAAATACTTAGGTTCGGGGGTAATCCGCGGCATAGGGCAGTCGCTGGCGGCGAAGATAGTTGCGGCGTTCGGTGATAAAACGGTGGAAATTCTCGAAAACGACCCTATGCAGCTTGCAGCTATAAAGGGCATTACCCCCGAATTTGCAAAATCCGTCGGCGAGGAATTCCACAATAATATGGGTCTTCGCAAGGTCATGAATTTCTTTTCTAAGTATTCGATAGATCACCGCGTTATTTCTGCGGCGTGGAAAGCCTACGGCAACGATTTAATCCGCGCGGTAACCGACAATCCTTATTGCATGTGCGAACCGGGGATAGATTTAAAATTCGACGACGCCGAGCGCATTGCCTCTGACCTCAATTTTCCCCCGAACAGCGAGGAGCGCGCTTACGCGGGGATAATCGACGCTCTGCGGCGCGGTGTGGAGGAATTCGGGCATTGCTGTATTCCCGAAAGCAGGCTTTGCG
>CANQNY010000127.1 GCA_947625335.1 uncultured Clostridia bacterium
CCTATCCAGAGCGGTATTATGAGCACCATTCACGCTTACACAGGCGACCAGATGATCCTTGACGGTCCTCACAGAAAGGGCGACCTGAGAAGAGCGAGAGCGGGTGCTGCGAACATCGTTCCGAACTCCACGGGTGCTGCAAAGGCTATCGGTCTTGTTATCCCCGAGCTTAACGGCAAGCTTATCGGTTCGGCACAGCGTGTTCCTGTTCCCACAGGTTCTACCACTATTCTTACTGCTGTTGTTAAGAAGGCTGACCTCACTAAAGAGGGCATCAATGCCGCTATGAAGGCTGCTGCGTCCGAGTCCTACGGCTACAACGAGGATCAGATCGTTTCTTCCGATGTTATCGGTATGAAGTACGGTTCTCTGTTCGACGCTACTCAGACGATGGTTGCTAAGATCGCTGACGATCTCTACGAGGTTCAGGTAGTTTCTTGGTACGACAACGAGAACTCCTACACTTCTCAGATGGTTAGAACTATCAAGTACTTCGCAGAGCTTTAATTCACGGATAATTCAAAATTCAATGCCCCCGAGCTGCGGTTCGGGGGCAAATTTTTTTTAATTGTTTAATCAATCTCGTTTACATCATCGTCGCCGGAGGAAATATCCTCCTCGGTGTCGAAAATCTCTCTCGGACTCAGCCAATCGTCGGTCATTCTGCACACTAAACGCGCGTCGATATACGCCTGCGACAGCGTCAGTATCGTCTGCCCCTGATAGCTTCCCGAACGCGTAAGCTCCACCACCAGCGCGACATCGGGCGTTATCTCGTCCATTAACGCCAGCGGCAGCATAAGCGACATTGTATCGCGTTTCGGGAAATAGGACGGAATTGCGGTTTTGTAATTCCACCGAACGCGTTTTTTCGCAAGCTCGATAGAATCCTTAAGTCGGTTTTGAATTCTCACAAAAAGCCTGCTGTTGTTTAAAATAAGAGTTTTCAATTCCTCGTACAGCGATTTTTTGAGCAATTTGTCCGTTGCCTCGCGAATTTGTTCAACTTTACTCTTTGCCTCGTCGTTGTCAAAAAATTGATCGTACAAAAACTGCAGCGGCAGTCGATTGATATTCGTTATGATAATATGTTCAAAATCCGTGTGAATTTGCTTTGTGTGGTCAAAATACAGATCCTCGGTGCTTTTGAAGTAAGACGCGGGCTGGGGCAGGGGATTGAAACAGTCAACAAGCTGTTTTCCGAGACCTCCCGACGCCGCCGTGCAGAACCCCGCGAATTTCCACTCGGTATCGCCTGAATCGTTCGGGAGAAAGCACGCGTAAATATCGTCGTAATGATTATCCGCAAGTCCGGTATTGAACGCCGCGAAATGCCTGTCGGACGAAACGCAGACTTTGTTTTCACGCACTAATCTGCTGAAAGTATACTTGATATACTGTATCAGTATCTGGTATCTTCGGGGCGTTTCGGAGAAATCCCATTCCTCATCGACTGCCTTTGCGGCAAGTTCCGAGAGAAAATTTGACCAGCTCCCAAGAAACGCAAAACTTTCAAGCTGCTTTTTCGGACTTATCTGTGTGCGGGACTTCTCGCGTACCACCGCGTCCACATAGTACAAAAACCACGCCCTGCCCTCGTATGCGCTGGGTTTTAGGGTGAGTTCAACATTTGTGCCGTCGTCTTTCAGATACCTGCATGGGAAAATAAGTTTCGTTTCAAACGAACGAACCTTACCCGCCTGCCGCGCCGCGTCGAAATCCTCGTTAAGCTCTTCGATAAGCCTGAAATGTTCTGTCCGAAAGCCTTTTTCCGTGATGAAGTTTTCCAGAATAGTCATGGGCTTAGACGGCAAATTGCAAAAATCGGACAATTTCCCCGCGGGGATAGGAACTTTCTTTTCAACGTACTCAAACGCCCGCGGAGCGCCATCGGACGCGATAGTCACCATAACCTGCGGCACGCCGCCCAACGTAACCTCGTCCAGCTTTAAAAAATCAAGTTCCGCCAGCAGATCTTTCATTTTAAAGTAGCCGTATTTCATACGGTTTATCCCGTGGTCGGTCAAAAATTTGCTTATTGACGCCATATGGATAGGTCTGTCGCATTCAAAATTGCTAATAAGCAAATCGCGGATAGTTTCTTTATCCTGCGCGGGAACGCCTGCGGAAAATCCATTTGCGGAAAACGGCATCGTTCGTTTTTCCGTTTCTCCCGAATAACGGTAGATCTGCGTTTTATCAAAGGAAAAATACAAGCTTTTTCCCACGGGACTGATATTTTTTGTGATAATGCCGTTTACAAGCAGTCCGTCGGGGCAGTATCCCAAGGGGAACGTGTACTTCTCACCGAAAAAGATAAGTTTGTTATCCTGTTTTGCCTCGTCGAATTTCTCATAGACCAGCTGTTTCATCTGCTGAACAGAAAGCCCGTTTCCGAGAATTTTTGTCAGCGCGTAAAGCGACCGCTGAGTTATCTCAATAATATCATCGTTCAGAATAATATTTGCCGTACCGAAAAAATTGTCCGCGGGGTGGTTGGAAATATCATACATTTTGTTTTCACCTTCTTGCCATTTCTTTATTTCGATGAATTCGTTGTTGTTGTCATCTTGAAAATCAAACATTTCGGGAAAATCTTCCGCAAATCCGCGAAAGCTTTCATAACCCATTTCGTTTAAAAGATAACCGTTTGTGTGCAGCCATTCGCCCACTCTCGACGCGCGATACAGCCCCGCGTCGGGAAATTGCCGCGATATACATCTATAAAGCGCGGTCTTTTCTTCAATATTAAGCATTTTCTCCCTTTCACAATGCAATTTTGACTTTTTTAAGATGATGTAGAGGTATCTTCGGTTTCGTCAATAAAATCAGGCAGATCATCGACATAATTCATATTATCCATATAAATGTGATTTACTTGCTCTTCAAGTTGGCTTTCGGAAAAATCCTGAGCGTACTTTCCTTCAACCTCCAGACTGTAGGTGTGCAGCGAACTTTCGTTTTTAAAGTAGAAATTCGTCACGGGAATTCCCATAAATCTGTAACCGTCAATGATTTTTTTACAGTATCCCACGAATATTTTCGGCGAATCTATAGTTCCCGCAAAATTCACCGTAATATTTACAAAATCATCTGTTGAAAGCGCCTCCAGACCCTTGGTTCTGCCCGAACCGTCGGGGTTTAAGTCAACGTCGACGTCAAGAGAGGCAATATCCGCCACATATCTCAGTTCTTTGTAACTTTTGTCGTATATTTCCGCCGCTATAGAACGGTTGTTGTAGTCAACCTTGCGTTCGTTGTAATATTTGTTCAGCGCGACGCACATAACGCAGCAGCCAACCACCAACACCGCCGATATTATTATACTCGGAACGTTTATCCTGATATTACCGTGATTGGCAATATGATTCATCAGAATTTCAAGCCCGATAAGAACCGCGCAAAGCGGAGACAGTTTCAGCGGTATCAAAAAATTCGGAGTAGGCGAAAAAAGGCACGCCACCATCACTATTCCGAGAAACACCAGAATAAGTCCCAGAGAAATAACTCCAACGCCTTTTCGGACGACGCTTTTCGTTAAAACGCGCATTTTCTGAGGCGGATCGGGAGCTTTTTGCCGTTCGTACTGAATTTGCTTGGAACGCTTTTCGAGAACTTCGTCCAACGCCGCCAAAAGCTTTTGATCCTGTTCTTTTATCTCCTGCTGACGCTTTTCAAATTCCGCGGTCTGTTCTTCATAGCTTAAGTTTTCGGGAGCGGGTTCTTCAGCGGGCGGTGTTTGCGTAACAGCTCCTCCCGACTCTTGTTCGTTTGGTGTGATTTCATTTAACTCGTTATCCATTCTTTTCCTCCTTTCGGACAAGCTCATATATTTTAATTATAACAGAAATTCGGTTTTTTGTCAATGGTGAATTAAAGCACTTTTTCACGAATTTGGAAAAACACGGAAAAAATCGGACGTTTCCGCGCCCGACTTTCCCGATTTTTAAAATATTCAGCGAATTTCAAAATCCTCCGGCATATTAAACATAACCTTGCTGTAAAGTTTCTCCGAATCTGACTTGAAACCGCCCTCTATGGCTTTGCACAAGCTCCCATAGCTTGCGCTGTAACCCACAAGTTTTTGGGCAAGTTCGTTTGTCCGCTCGCCGTAAACTCCCGTACTGAAAAGATAAAACATCATATCCCCGAACGTGTGATAATCCGCAAGCTGCGATTTATACACGGCGAAGCTTTCCGAGCCTTTGGAAAACAGTATTTGCTCGTCAAAATCCATCTGCTGTGTGAGAAGTCTCTCCGCGCAGATTTCCGGAAGAAAAGAAAACAGCTCCTCCGCGGTGGTTTTATCGCCCGTAAACTGTTCAAGCTGCCCCTTAATGACGCTGAGATTTTTACTCGTATCAAGCTCAAGAATAAGGTCAAGCGTTTTTTTCACGCAGACAAGCAGCGTCGGCTCTCTTTTCTCACCTCTGAACGGATAGGGAAGAAGTGTTTCGCTTTCTTGCTTTAAAAAGAAAAACTGCTTTGCCGACGAAAATGAACCGCGAGCAACGTCCCATTTTGCGGCGTATTCCTCAACAAGCTTTCCAAGCTCCGGGACAACAACATCGTTTATCCGCACTTCTCCCGTAAGGCTCGGCTCGCCGTTTGCATTCACTCCCTTTGACGCGAAAACCTTTACATAAGCAATGCTTTGATTTCCCAAACGCTTTCTTACTCCATCGGAAATCAAGTCAAAATAGTTCCTGACGCCTATATTATCGCCAAAACCCACCACATCGCTTGTGTAGAGTTTCCAGCGGTGAGTTTTCCCGACAAATTCGCTCTCAAAAGGCTCTGCGTTATCGCCGTTCATCATTGCCGTAAACGTCGGCAAAAAGCAAAATGTAAACGACCCCATCGCAAGCCCCAAAGCGGTATCAAAGTCCTTGCCGCCGCTTGCGCAGCACTCGTACATACGCTCGTCCCAGTCGGGGCAGGTTATGTGAAAATCAATCACCGCCATTTGGTCGCTGTCCGTTTGTTGAAAGCTCGGAGCAATTGTAACCTTCCACAAAGGCACAAAAGCCTTACCGTCACGAATTTGGTTCTTGACGGTAAGGCTGGTGTGAATTGTTTCCAGAACCTTGTCAATGGGGGTTTGCGGTTTTTTGGAAAAAAGTCCCATTAAAGCTCCTTAAGAATTTCTCCCATAAGTCCGGGAGTAGCTCCGATAGCGTTGGATTCGTCGGTATCGATGTGCATAGCGTCCGCGAAATCATCTCTTACGCGAACCACAACATCTCCGAGAACAGCCGCTCTGCCGTTGGTGTTGCACTTTACCCAAACAACATCGCCGTTTTTCAGACCATTTTTCTCAGCGGTAGCGGGGGTGAGGTGAATATGACGCTTTGCGACGATAACGCCCTCTTTAATGGTAACCTCTCCCGCAGGACCTTTAAGCGTGCAGCCCGGAGTTCCGTCAAGCTTTCCGC
>CANQNY010000128.1 GCA_947625335.1 uncultured Clostridia bacterium
GCCTAAGTCCGAGAAGACCCCTCGCGTTGAGGGCAGACTCGAGCAGAAAGCTCCTGCAAAGCCTCCGCGTCCCGAGGTCAAGGGCGAAGTTAAATCCGATAAATCCTTTAAACCCAAGGATAGGGATAATAACCGCGAATTCAAGGATAACAGGGATAATCGTGAAAACCGCGACAATCGCGACAATCGCGACAACAGGGACAGAAACGCCGCAAAGCCGAAACCTGTTGTTCCGAGGAATAACGCTGCAAAGCCCGCTATTGATTCCAGCAAGATAAAGGTCAACACTCCGCCTGTTCAGCAAAAGCAGAAAGGCGAGGCTGTCCGCCACGGCGAGCAGGTGAGAAAGACAGTCGATACCCGCGGCAGTTATGTGGAGCTTGATAAGTATAACGAGCGTTATGAGACGATTGCGCCCGCGGGCAGAATGAACGGCGATAATTTCCGCAGTAAGCAGAAAATTCAGCAAAAGTCGCAGCAAAAGGGCAGACAGTACGGCAATAAGCACGAAACCGAGGCTCAGAAACTGAAACGCTTGGAGTTGGAGCGCGCGAGAAAACAGCAGCTTAAGGTTCAGATACCCGATGAAATCGTTGTCGGAGAGCTTGCGACAAGGCTTAAGGTTACTGCGTCGGAGGTTATAAAGAAATTGTTCGCGCTGGGCGTTATGGCGAATATCAATGAAACGATTGATTTCGATACCGCGTCTCTGGTTGCGGAAGAACTCGGCGCGAAAGTCGAAAAGGAAATTATCGTGACGATTGAGGAACGACTTTTCGAGGACGCGGAGGACGCTCCCGAAAGCCTGAAACCCCGTTCGCCGGTTGTTGTCGTTATGGGACACGTTGACCACGGAAAAACGTCAATTCTCGACTATATCCGCCACGCAAGCGTTCAGGCGACCGAGGCGGGCGGCATTACCCAGCATATCGGCGCATACCGCGTTCATCTTGACGACAGGGATATTACTTTCCTCGACACTCCGGGACACGAGGCGTTTACCTCTATGCGTGCGCGCGGCGCGATGATTACGGATATTGCTATACTCGTAGTTGCGGCGGACGACGGAATTATGCCGCAGACGATTGAGGCAATCAACCACGCAAAGGCTGCGGGCGTTCAGATTATCGTCGCTATGAACAAGATGGATAAAGAGGGCGCAAATCCCGATAAGATCAAGGAAGAGCTTACAAAATACGATCTTGTGTGCGAGGATTGGGGCGGAAACGTAATCTGCGTTCCCGTGTCCGCAAAGACGGGCGAGGGCATGGACACCCTGCTTGAAATGGTGGGACTTACCGCAGATGTTATGGAGCTTAAGGCTAATCCCGACCGCCTTGCGAAAGGCGCGGTTATCGAGGCTCGCCTTGATAAGAACAGAGGACCTATCGCAACGCTTTTGGTTCAGAACGGCACGCTCCATACGGGCGATATTCTCATTGCCGGCACGGCAGTAGGACGCGTCCGCGTTATGCGCGACGATAAGGGCAGGACGGTAACCGAGGCGGGTCCGTCTGTTCCCGTGGAAATTATGGGACTTTCCGAGGCTCCCTCCGCGGGCGATACGTTCGCGGCGGTTGAGGACGAAAAGCTTGCCCGCGAGCTTGTCGAAAAGCGTAAGCGCGAGGCTAAGGAGGAGCAGTTCAAGTCGTATCAGAAGGTCACTCTCGATAATCTGTTCTCTTCTATCGAGCAGGGCGAGGTAAAGGAGCTGCCTATCGTCGTAAAAGGCGATGTTCAGGGCTCGGTTGAGGCTGTAAAGCAGTCTCTTGAAAAGCTGACGAACGACGAAGTCAGGGTTAAGGTAATTCACGGCGGCGTCGGCGCAGTAAGCGAGAGCGATGTAATGCTTGCTATGGCGTCGAATGCGATAATCGTCGGGTTTAACGTAAGACCTCACCCGTCCGCAGAGGAAACCGCCAAGAGAAACGGCGTTGAGGTAAGGCTTTACCGCGTTATTTACGATGCAATCGAGGATATAACCGCGGCGATGAAGGGTATGCTCGCGCCGAAGTTCCGCGAGGTACAGCTCGGACGCGTCGAGGTTCGCCAGGTTTATAAGATAACGGGCGTAGGAGTTGTCGCGGGCTCGTATGTGCTTGACGGCAAGGTTGTAAGAAACGGGCAGGTTCGCGTCGTCCGCGACGGAATTGTCGTCGGAGACGATAAAATTGCGGGTCTGCAGCGGTTTAAAGACGCTGTAAAGGAAGTTGCCGCGGGATACGAGTGCGGAATAAACCTTGAAAAGTTCACCGATATTAAAGAGGGCGATATTTTCGAGGCGTATGTTATGGAGGAATACCGCGATTAGTTTTGTTTACTTCTGATAAGGAGGTAATATATGGCGAATTTCAATATAAAAAGACTCAGCGAAGACGTAAGACGGGAGCTTTCGGCGGCGGTAAGCGGGGTTAAAGACCCGCGCGTCGCAAACGGCTTTGTGACGGTTACGCGCTGCGAGATTACAAGCGATTTGTCTTTTTGCAAGGTCTGGGTAGCTTGTATGGGCGGCGAGGAGCGCACCGCAAAGGCTGTCGAGGGCATGAAAGCGGCGTCGGGGTACTTCAAAAAGCGCATTGCGGCGCGGGTTCGCATGAGGAAAATGCCGGAGCTTATCTTCGTTCCGGACAATTCTCTTGAATACAGCGAGCATATTGAAAATATCATAGCAAATCTCCCGAAACGCGCAGAGGATAGCGGTGATAGCGAGGAAAGCGAGGAGCAAAATGAAGATTGAGTTAGAGCAGGCGGCGGATTTTCTCCGCGAAAACGACGATTACCTCATTCTTATGCACGCAAATCCCGACGGCGATACGCTGGGCTGCGGATTTTCGCTTTGCGGCGCGCTCCAGCGCATGGGGAAACGCGCCCGCGCCGTGTGTCCCGATCACATTCCCGCACGGTTTGATTATCTTCGCGAGGCTGTGGAAGAGCAGCAGTTCGAGCCGCAGAACATCGTCTGCGTGGACGTTGCGGACAGCCGCCTTTTGGGGGAGCTTAAAGAGCTGGGCGATAAAGCCGAGCTTTGCATAGACCATCATATATCAAATCTCGATTACGCAAAACGCACGCTCCTGCGGGCGAATTACGCTGCGGCGGCGGAGCTTGTTTTCGAGGTGATAAAGGCTCTGGGCGTTCAGATTGACCGCGCTTTGGCAAATTGCCTTTATACGGGAATTGCGACCGACACGGGCTGTTTTAAGTTCAGCAATACAAAAGCCCAGACCCACCGTTATGCGGCGGAGCTTATGGAGCTCGGCGCGGAGTGCGGGAAGATAAATTATCTGCATTTCGACCTTAAAACGAAGGGCAGGCTCGCGCTCGAACAGCATATCTACAAGGGTATGAAGTTTTTCGAGGGCGGGAAAATCGCTCTCGTGTGCTTAACGCTCGATGATATGTCGCGGCTTGTCGATATCGACAGCGACGATGTAAGCTCGATTGCATCCATTCCGCGGCAGATTGAGGGCGTTGAGATAGGCATTTCGTTTAAGGAGAAGAAAAACGGCGTGTTCAAAGCGTCGCTAAGGTCCGGCGAGAAGATAAATTCCGCGCTTATCGCCCAGAAATTCGGCGGCGGCGGTCACGACAGGGCGGCGGGGTGCAGTTTCGACTGCGGTTATGAAAAAGCCGAGGAACTTCTTATTGCGGAGTGCGTAAAGGCGTTGCGCGAGGCGGGTCTCGAATGAACGGGATAATCTGCGTAAATAAGCCGCAGCACTTCACTTCGTTTGATGTGACGGCTGTAGCAAGGAAAAAATTCGGCACGAAAAAAGTCGGTCACGGCGGCACGCTCGACCCCATGGCGACGGGCGTTTTGCCCGTTTTTATCGGCAGCGCCACCAAGGCTGTCGATCTCGTTTTCGATAAAAGCAAAAGCTACCGCGCGGGGTTCAGATTAGGGCTTTCGTCCGACACTCTCGATATCTGGGGAGAGCTTTCCGAACAGCAAAATGTCAATGTTTCAATGGAACAGCTTGAGGGCGTTTTGGAGCATTTCCGCGGTGAAATCGAGCAAGTCCCGCCGATGTATTCCGCGCTTAAGGTAAACGGGCAAAAGCTGTGCGATTTGGCGAGAAAAGGCGTTGAAGTCGAGCGCAAGGCTCGGCGGATAACGATTACCCGTCTGGAAGTTGTAGAATTTGACGGCAGGGACGGCGTTCTGGACGTGGATTGCTCGTCGGGGACGTATATCCGTTCGCTCGTGGACGATATAGGAAAAGCACTCGGCACAAACGCCGTTATGTCAAGCCTTGTGCGGACAAAGAGCTGCGGTTTTACGCTCTCGCAGTGCATTACTGTTGACGAGCTTAAAACTAAGCCGCAGGACGAAATTCCCTTATGGTCTGTGGATAACGTTATGTCGGGGTATTTTCCCATAACGCTTGATAATGTCCAGCAAAGGCTTTACTTAAACGGGGTAAGGCTCGACGCGGGGAGGCTGAACAGCCCCCGCAAAGCGGAGAAAATCCCCGAAAACGAGCTGCTTGCCGTGTACGGGGAAAGCGCTTTAATAGGGCTTGCGAAGATAAACGAGCAGGGCGAACTTGTTTCCGTCCGACAGTTTATGCCGACTTAAAATTAGGTGAAATAATTTGATAAATATAACATACGGCGCGCCGCCAAAGGAAAAAACCGCGGTCGCACTAGGGTATTTCGACGGGCTGCACCGCGGTCATATGGGAGTCATCGGCGCGGCGCAGGCGCGGCGGGAGATGAAGTTGTGCGTTTTCACGTTCAATTGCGACACGACGCTGCCGAAGTTCAGCAGTCCGGAGGATATAATCTCGTTTGAGGACAAATGCGCGAGGTTTGAGAAAATCGGCGTGGAGTACATTTTCGCGCCCGATTTTGCGGAGGTCTGCAATTTCACGGACGAGGAGTTCGTGCGGGATATTTTAGTTCGGAAGTTGAACGCGGGTTTTGCCTGCTGCGGGAGGAATTTCCGTTTCGGGCTGGGCGGTCACGGCACTCCCGAACGGCTTTGCGAGCTTGGGCGAAAATACGGTATTCTGGTGGAGATTGTGGAGGACGTGTGCCTTGACGGCGAGCTTATAAGCTCCACCGAGATACGCGATTTAATCCGCCGCGGCAGCATTGAGCAGGCAAACAGGCTTTTGGGTTACGAGCTGTCGTTTTGTCTTCCGGTAGTTCACGGAAACGAACTTGCGCGGACAATGGATTATCCCACGATAAATCAGATTATCCCGCACACCAACGTTATTCCGCGGCTTAGCGCGTATGTAAGCTCGGCTG
>CANQNY010000129.1 GCA_947625335.1 uncultured Clostridia bacterium
GCTCTATACCGTTGACGCTCCCCGAAAAGCTCCCGCTGCTTGAAGTCCGCGGAGAGGTGTATATGCCGAGAAAGAGTTTCGCCGAGCTTTACGAGCAATCCGAAAAGAACGGCGAGCCGCTCCCGAAAAATCCCCGCAACGCGGCGGCGGGATCTCTTCGCCAGAAAGACAGCAGGATAACCGCTCAAAGAAAGCTGGATATTTTCTGTTTCAATATCCAAAGGGCGGAGGGAAAAGAATTTTCCACTCACTCCGAGTCGCTTGAATTCATTGAAAAAATGGGATTTCACATTATCCCCGATGTGAAAATCTGCCATACCGCAGATGAAATTATACAGCGCATTGATGAAATAGGCAGACTTCGGCATTCGCTGCCGTTCGATATCGACGGCGCGGTGATAAAGGTGAACGACCTCGCATTAAGAAATGAAATCGGCGCGACGGCGAAAGTCCCGAAGTGGGCTGTGGCGTTTAAATACCCGCCCGAAGAAAAGGAAACGCTTTTGCGGGATATTGAGATAAACGTCGGACGCACAGGCGCGCTGACTCCCGTGGCGGTTTTCGACCCCGTGGAGCTTGCGGGAACGACCGTGTCTAGGGCGGTGCTGCATAATCAGGATTATATAGCCGAAAAGGACATTCGCGTGGGCGATATTATAGTTGTACGAAAAGCGGGGGACATCATTCCGGAGGTTGTAAAATCGGCAAAACACACGGAAAATTCAAAGCCGTATTTCATTCCCGACGTGTGTCCCGTGTGCGGAGCAAAGGCTTTGCGCGACGAGGACGAGGCGGTCATTCGCTGTCAAAATATCGAGTGTCCCGCACAGCTTTTGCGTTCGCTCGAGCATTTCGCCTCCCGCGGGGCGATGAATATCGAGGGCTTGGGAGAGGCTGTTGTAGAGCAGCTTGTAAACGCCGGTCTTGTGCATAATCCCGCCGATTTGTACACGCTTAATACGCAGGATTTAACGGCTTTGGAGCGTTTCGGGCAAAAGTCCGCCGAAAACCTTATCTCGGCTATTGAAAACTCCAAGAAAAACGAACCCGACCGCCTTATTTTCGCTCTCGGAATTCGTGGGATAGGACAGCGTGCGGCAACGCTTTTGTGCAAGAAATTCGGCTCTGTCGAGGCGATTATGAATGCCTCCGTGGAGGAAATTTCGTCGATAGACGGCATAGGCGAGGTTCTTGCAAAAAGCGTTTATACGGCAATGCGCGAGCCGCATATGCTGTCGCTTATCGAGCGGCTGAGAGAACTTGGACTTAATATGAAATATTCCGAGCAAAAGGTGTCGGATGTGTTTGCGGGGCTAACTTTTGTGCTGACGGGAACGCTCCCGACGCTCAAACGCGACGAGGCTAAAAAGATAATTGAACAGCGCGGCGGCAAATGCAGCGGGTCGGTCTCCAAAAAGACGAGTTACGTTCTCGCTGGAGAAGAGGCAGGCTCAAAGCTTGACAAAGCAAACGAACTCGGAATACCTCTTTTGACGGAAGAGGAATTCCTTAAAATGGCAAACAAGAAAGGAGAGGCATAATGAATATCGATGTACAGCATCTGGCAAAGCTGGCAAGACTTCGTATTGAGGACGAAAAGCTTTCAAAATTCGAGAAAGATATGGAAAGCATTGTCGCTATGGTAGAGCAACTCCCCGATGTTACGGGAGATGCGTCGGGACTTGACCCCGAACACCCCATGAAA
Source organism: uncultured Clostridia bacterium (assembly GCA_947625335.1). Classification (GTDB taxonomy): domain Bacteria; phylum Bacillota; class Clostridia; order Oscillospirales; family Ruminococcaceae; genus CAG-115. The sequence goes on from CANQNY010000129.1 coordinate 1,706, forward strand.
CTGCGGGAGGACGTTCCTGCCGAGGACAAGCTGTCCCGCGCGGAGCTGCTCTCAAATGCTCCGAAAATGCAGGCGGGCTGTGTTGTAGTACCAAAGACAGTAGAATAAGAAAGGACGACATAAATGGAATTGTATGAAATGTCGGCGAACGAGTTGTCGCTTATGCTAAGAGAAAAGAAATGTTCCTCCGAGGAGATAACACGCTCGGTTTTGGACAGGATTAAATCGACAGACGACAAGGTCGGAGCGTATCTTACGGTCTGCGAGGAAAACGCTCTTTCAAAGGCGCGCGAGGTCGACGCGAAATTTGCAAAAGGGGAGCAGCTTTCCCCGCTTGCGGGAATACCCATAGGCATTAAGGACAACATCTCCACAAAGGGTATTTTAACTACCTGCGCGTCAAAGATGCTTTATAATTACGTTCCGCCGTTTGACGCATTTGTAATAGGCAAGATAAACGCCGCGGATATGGTTATAACGGGCAAGCTTAATATGGACGAGTTTGCAATGGGAAGTTCCACCGAAAACTCTCATTTCAAGAAAACGCATAATCCGCACGACCTCGACCGCGTTCCGGGAGGATCGTCGGGAGGATCGGCGGCGGCAGTCGCGGCGGGCAGCGCAGTTGTAACGCTCGGTTCGGATACGGGCGGTTCGATAAGAATGCCCGCGTCCTATTGCGGAACAGTCGGTCTGAAACCCACCTACGGCGCGGTGTCGCGCTACGGTCTGGTGGCGTTTGCAAGCTCTCTCGACCAGATTGGACCATTAGCGCGCAATGTCACCGACGCCGCTATGCTTTTCGGGACAATTTGCGGTCATGACAGCATGGACGCTACCTCTGCCGACAGAGAATATCCCGATTTTGCGGGAAAACTCAATTCTGATGTAAAAGGACTTCGCATAGGCGTTCCGAAGGAATATTTCGGAGAGGGCGTTGACGACAGCGTAAAGCAGGCGGTTATGAATACCGTCCGCGAGCTTGAAAAGAAAGGCGCGCAGCTTGTCGATATTTCACTTCCGAGTACAAAATACGCCCTCAATGCGTATTATATAATTTCCTCGGCGGAGGCGTCCTCAAATCTCGCGCGTTTTGACGGCGTAAAGTACGGTTACCGCACGGAAAATTATGACAGCCTTATAGATATGTATGAAAAGACCCGCAGCGAGGGCTTCGGGGACGAGGTAAAGCGCAGAATTATGCTCGGAACGTTTGTGCTGTCGAGCGGCTTTTTTGACGCATATTACAAGAAGGCAAAGCTTGTCGCGCTAAAGATAGTCGAGGAGTTTAACGAGGCGTTCGGCAGGTGCGATATTATAGCGACTCCCGCAACTCCCGGCACAGCGTTCAGGCTCGGGGAGAATATGGGCGACCCGACGAAGATGTATGCGGCGGATATTTGCACGGTAACGGTAAATATCGCGGGACTGCCCGCCGTAAGCGTTCCCTGCGGCAAGGTGAACGGACTGCCCGCGGGACTTCAGTTTATCGGCAAAAAATTCGACGAACAGACGCTCCTTAACTCGGCTCTCGCGGTTGAGGAACTTTACGGCGAAACGCGCCCCGTCAACGTGTAAGGAGGGAGAAAAATGGAATACGAAACCATAGTAGGACTTGAGGTCCATGCGGAGCTTAACACAAAGACGAAAATTTACTGCAGCTGCCGCAACGCTTTCGGTCTGGAAGTAAACACGCAGATCTGCCCGATTTGCACGGGTATGCCGGGAACTCTCCCCACGCTTAATGAAAAGGTTGTAGAATACGCCGTGAAAATGGGTCATGCGACAAATTGCTCTATAAATAATGTGTGCAAGCAGGACAGAAAGAACTATTTCTATCCCGACCTGCCAAAAGCTTACCAGATTTCTCAGGCGGATATTCCGCTTTGCGAACACGGGTATGTCGATGTTATGCTTGACGGCGGCGTGGAAAAACGCATAGGAATAACGCGTATTCATATCGAGGAGGACGCGGGCAAAATGCTCCACAACGACGCTTTTCAGGGCTCGCTTGTGGATTTCAACCGCTGCGGAGTGCCGCTTATAGAAATAGTTTCCGAGCCGGATATGAGAAGTTCCGCCGAGGCGAAAGCGTATCTTGAAACGCTGAGGTCCATTTTACAGTATATTGATATTTCCGACTGTAAAATGCAGGAGGGTTCTATTCGCTGCGACGTAAACGTCTCGGTGCGTCCTAAGGGCAGTACCGAATTCGGCAAGCGCGTTGAGATGAAGAACGTCAACTCTTTTTCGGGTGCTATGCGGGCTATCGATTACGAAAGTAACCGCCAGATAGAGGCTCTCGAGCGCGGCGAGGAGATTTTCCAGGAAACGCGCCGTTGGGACGACCTTAAAGGCGAGAATTTCCTTTTGCGTTCAAAAGAGGACGCGCAGGATTACCGCTATTTCCCTGAACCCGACCTTACGACTATCTATATTCCGCTTGAGAAAGTCGAGGAACTCAAAAAAACTATCCCCGAACTTCCGAACGCTAAGGTTAAACGCTATGTAAAGGAACTCGGTATCCCGCAGACCGACGCGGAGCTTATCGCGGAAAATCTTCAGAGATGCGGGCTTTTCGACGAGTGCGTTTCAATAGGCGGCGTAAGCCCGAAAACCGTTTCAAACTGGATTTTGGCTGATGTTTCAAAATATATGAACGAGACGGGGAAGGACATTTCCGAGTCAAATCTCACCGCGGAAAAGCTGGTGAAGATTATAAAGCTTATCGAGGACGGGAAAATTTCAAACAATTCGGGTAAAATCATCTTTGACGAGATAATGAAAAACAACGCCGACATCGACGCGGTTATCTCCGAAAAGGGACTTTCGCAGATATCCGATGATTCCGCTATTGAAAAGATCGTAAACGAGGTTCTCGCGGCAAACGAGAAGTCGGTGAATGACTATCGCGGCGGCAAAACAAATGCTCTGGGATTTCTTGTGGGACAATGCATGAAAGCGTCCAAAGGGCAGGCTAATCCCGCAAAGTGCAAGGAACTTGTGCTGAAATTCCTGAACGGCTGACGTTCGCAAAATATATAATGGAGGGTTTTAACAATGGGAATGACAATGACGCAGAAAATTCTCGCTAAACACGCGGGACTTGAAAGTGTGTCGGAGGGACAGCTTATCCGCGCAAAGCTTGATATGGTTCTCGGAAACGATATTACAAGCCCTGTCGCGATAAACGAGTTCAACAAAAACGGCTTTGACGGAGTGTTCGACAAGGACAAAATTTCGCTTGTAATGGATCACTTCACGCCGAACAAGGACATCAAGGCGGCTATCCAGTGCCAGCAGTGCCGCAATTTCGCGGAAAAATACGATATAACGAATTTCTACGACGTCGGAAACGTCGGGATAGAACACGCACTGCTGCCTGAAAAAGGGCTTGTAGT
>CANQNY010000130.1 GCA_947625335.1 uncultured Clostridia bacterium
ACGTTGTCGTCGTCGACCGCCAGAACTGTTTTCATAAACGTCTCCCCTTTACTCAAGTATCGCTTCGGTTATGCCGTATGCGTCGGCAAGCTCCTTCAGCGTGCCGTCGCTGCCCGCATTTTTGAGGAATTCATTAAGCTTTGGAGCAATATCCGAACCCTTACGCAGTCCCGCGCAGATTTTTTCATCGTTCAGCGGGAAATCAAACGCGAGGCTCTCAAAACCGCTTTCCTTTGCGGTGTAATAACCCGCCATAATTATGTCTATCACCGCCGCGTCGGTCTTGCCGTCAAGAACGCTTTGCAGCGCGTCCTTTTGCGTATCGAAAACTGCATAGCGGAACTTTTTCTCCTGCAAGAGAGCCTCTCCGGTAGAGCCTGTTTCCGCGGCGAACAGAAGATGCTGGCACTCGTCCGCGGAGGAATACTTTGAAATCTCGTCTTTATTCATAACAATTACCTGAGCGTTTGATATGTACGCGTCGGAGCAGGTTATCTCCTGCGCCAGCTCCTCGGTGTAGGTCATACCGTTCCAAACGCAGTCTATTGTGCCGTCGGCGAGAAGATCGGCTTTCTTATCCCAGTCTATTTCCTTAAATTCCGGAGTAACACCGAGCTGTTCCGCGAATTTTTTCGCAAGGCTCGCGTCAAAGCCCTCCCAGCTGCCGTTTTCGGGGAAATCCATCGGCGCGAAATCCGTTATCCCGATAACGAACGTTCCTTTATTGCCGACGTATTCGAGGTCGGACTCCCCGTCCTTAAGTACGGAGGCAGGCTTGTTCGAGTTACAGCCGGAAAGCAGAACCGCTCCCGCCGTAATTCCCAGCAGACATTTTAAAAACTTGTTCATAATATTCTCCTTAAAATTACTGTTCCATAAACAACAGACCGAACGAATCGGGTCCGCAGTTAATCGAAATCGCGGGCGACGCTTTCTGATAAATCACCTTGTCAAAAGCTATTTTCGAGCGCACCTGCGCGGCTATTTTTTCAAGCTCGTCGGGATTCATTCCCGCGTATGTGATAAACAAAAGGCTCTTGTCTATCCTGCTCTTTGACTTCAGCGCGGAGGCGATGTACTTTTTATGCACCGCGCGGCGCGTTCCCATGCGTATTGCTCCAACCTTCATATTGCTCTTTTTGAGAACTATCACGGGGTGCAGCATAAACGTCTCACAGACCTTGTTCACCTTATCGGGAATTCTGCCCGAACGCGCGAGATACTCCGTACTCCCCACAACAAAGCTTGTTTTTGTCTTGGATTTAAGGCGTTCAATCTCTTTAAGCAACACCTGCGCCGTCATACCGTCCATAGCGCATTTTGCCGCCCTTAACACGATAAGTCCCATGCCGCTTGACAAATGCCCCGAATCCACCACCGTCACGTTATCGAACGAACTTGACGCCTCGAGAGCCTTTTCGTACCCGCGGCTGGCGTTCCTTGCCATGGAAATATGGATAATCTGCTGCGCCTTTGTAAGCTGCTCTGCGAAAAACTGCTGATACTCCTCGACGGTAGGTTCTTCGGAACGCGCGCGGCGTTCCTTTTGCGTTAGATACGCCAGCACGCCGTCGGTTTCAATCTCCTCACCGTCCTTGAACTCGCCGCCCTCGGTGAGAATGTGATACGGCAGCACCGCGATGTTGTATTCCTTAGCTAAAGCCGCGGGAATATCGCTTACGCTGTCGGTGGTAATCATCAAAAGCCGCTTTTTCCCGTGTCCGAGAACCGGTCCTACCACATTATCTCCGAAATCCGACGCGCTTGTTGAAGTTACCAGTTCCCTCGGCAGGTGCCGCAAAAGCTCCGCCTCAAGCTGCGCCCCGCTTACGGGCTTTGTGAGATACCCGTCAAAGCCCTCGCGCTTGTATAATGCCTGATTTTCGCCGTCGGCGTTCGCCGTAAGCACGACAATAGGCGTTTCATGGTTTAAGCCGCCCGCCTGCGAACGGATAGCGTGAAAGCACTCCACGCCGTCCATAACGGGCATTAAATGATCCATAAAAATAACATCGTAACGCTTGTTTTCGGTCTTGGAAAGAGCAATTTCGCCGCTTAGCGCGGTATCTATGCCGACTTTTGTGTCCGAAAGCAGTTTTGACGCCACCATAAGATTTGCGTCGTTATCATCGACAATCAGAACATTCGCTTTCGGAGCCTCAAACAGAGCGCGGTAACGCTCGCGGGTGTGCGAGGTGTGCTTTGTTTCAAAATCAAGCTCGTCAAGCGTCTCCGTACCGACTACTTTCTGCGGAATAGTCGCCATAAACGTCGAACCCTTGGTATAAACGCTGTCGACGCCGACCTCGCCGCCCATAAGCTCAACCAGCTGCTTTACAATCGAAAGACCAAGACCCGTGCCCTCAATATGGCGGTTTTTCTCCTCGTCGACACGCTTGAACGCGCCAAACAGGTGGGAGATATTCTCCTTTTTTATGCCCATGCCCGTGTCGGTTACGGAATATGTCACATACACCGTATCTTCTACCCTTTTCGACACCTGAATAGACAGCGTGACCGAGCCCTCCGGCGTGTATTTTACCGCGTTATTAAGCAGATTTATAATAACCTGCTTAATTCTTACTTCATCGCCGAAAAGCTGTGCGGGAATGTTGTCCTCGACGTTTATGCTGAACTCAAGACCCTTGTCCTTGGCTCTAATCCAAATCATATTGACAATATCCGACAGCATTGCCCCGACGTCGTACATCACCGGGACAATATCCATTTTGCCCGACTCTATCTTCGACATATCGAGTATATCGTTTATCAGCGACAACAGCATTTTGCTTGCCGAACGGATATTTTTCGCGTCGTCCGCAACCTCGTCGGAAACGTCCTCGCGAAGTATCATCTCGTTTAAACCGATAATCGTGTTTATGGGGGTTCTTATCTCGTGCGACATACTCGAAAAGAACCTGTTCTGAGCCTTGTTAAGCTCCTCAATCTCCTCTTTCTGCTTTTCGGTCTTGCGGTTTTCGGAGCGGTAAATTGCATTCTGAAACGTCAACATTCCGCAAACTACGACAGACACCAAAGTCATAGTTGTAAGAGAGTCGATATACGCCATGCCGAGAGTGTGCTGGATTATCTTTGTAGGGTGATAATACGCGACATAATAGCACCCAAGAAACATTAAATACCCGCCAATGAGCAGGAAATATTTCGCTTTCCCGTGAACCACTATAGTCGCCAGCACAAAGCCCATTATAAACCACACGGGCGCGCCGCCGTAAATTCCTCCCGCCGTAATAAAGTTGAACGGCAATACCACAAACAACGCCATGGCGGACACGATTATCGCGCCGACCTCTATTTTCCGTGTGCGGTAAGTTATAAATACCGAAATTGCGAGAATTACAAGGGCTGCCGACATCGCGATAAGATTTATCGTGCTTTCGCCCGAAAACAGCCCCACGATAACGCCCGACGCAAGCCCTACGAAACCTATCACCGTGATAAGTCTGAAAAGCCGCTCTTGAAGAGGACGGGTGTAATCGCCCACGACTTTTTCAACTATCTTCATCAACTTATTCACAAGCATCACCGCCTTTTATGCGCTGCAAAAGCTGCTCCGTCTTTTCAGCCGCCGCGTCATATTCAAACTCGTCAACGTCGCGCCATATGCTTTCGACTGTCTTTTTAAGCGGCTCGCCGCCATATGAATAGCCTTTAAGATCGTTTATTATCTTCTCGGCTTTATCAGCCTCGTATGTACCGAAACACTCCTGAAGTTCGGACAGCGCGTGCAGCAGCTCCTCCGCGCCTATTTCGCTGCCCGAAAACTCCTCGTTATCGTCTTCATCGGAAATTCCGATACCGATAGCGTCGCCTATCTCCTCGGCGGTTTTCTTGAAAAGCTCGGCTAAAGCCGCGTGATGTTCCTCAACATACGCCGCGTTGTTATCCTTAGCGGCGTCTTCGAGATCCTTTGCCGCCGCGGAAAGTTCGTCCGCGCCTATCATCTTGGAAGAGCTTTTCAGCGCGTGGACCTGAATTCTATACCCGCCGATGTCTTTCTCGGAAAGCAGCCTTGAAAGCTCCTCGGACTTTTGTTTTGCGTCGGTGACAAATTTTGTCAAAATCTGGAAATAGAAATCCTTATCCATTCGGCAATATGTAAGCCCCGCGTGAACATTTATCCCCGCGCTTTCAAGGAGCGTCACGGGGTCTTGCTCTGCGGGCTTATCGGGAACAACCGCCGAGGTTTTTTGTTCGGGAATGATTTCGTCTTCGTCCACAAAACGGATTTTCGAGCTTGGCAGAACCTTCTTCAAAACGCGCTCTAGCTCCACGGTTTCAACGGGTTTCGACAAGAAATCATCAAATCCCTCGCGCAAAAACATCTCCCTCGCGCCGCTTACCGCATTTGCCGTAAACGCCACCGCCGTAAACATCTCGGAGGTCTCGGACTCGGATTTTCTAAGCATTTTCAGCGTTTCAACGCCGTCCATTCCCGGCATCATATGATCGAGGAAAATGACGTCAAAGCTCTCGTTTTCGCAGACAGCAACAGCCTCCGCACCGCTGCCCACGGACTTCACCACAAGCTGATAATCCTTTAAAATGCCCTCGGCAACCATGCGGTTCATGGGCTCGTCGTCCACCACCAAAGCCTTAACTCCGGGGCAAATCATACGTTTGCCGTGTTCTGCGGAGTCATCTTTGGAGGAATTGAGAATATTCACCACAGGGAAACAGTAAAACGGCTTTCTGACCGTTCTGACGCGGCTGTTCTGTTTTGGAACATAATCATCGTCCGCCACGACAGCTACAATGATGTCGTTTGCAAGGCTTTCAATATAATCCGCGTCCTGCTCGTACTCCTCTTTTGCAAGAAACAGGTGCGTGAGACGGTATCTTGAAACCAGGGTTTCAAGCTCGTCTTTATTGAAAACTCTGCGGGTGGTGACGTCCAGACCGCGGGAAATATGAGTTATCATTTCATCATAGAAAACGCGAACCCGCGGGTCTTTGTACTTATCCGGGAACAAATAGCACCCAAGGCACAGCTCGGACGGACTCTGAACCTGCATTCCGGGAGCGGGGTCTGCAATCCTCTGCGGAATGCAGACCCCGCTCCCGGAATGCAGGTTCAGAGTC
>CANQNY010000131.1 GCA_947625335.1 uncultured Clostridia bacterium
CGCGTCTATGTCCGCGTCCGACCTCTGCGACAAGATCAAGGGCGCTATGACCCAGATCGAACTTGACGGCATAACCGGCAAGACCACTTGGGGCGCAGACGGCGAACCTACAAAAGCTCCGCAGGTTATGAAAATCTCCGTTAACGGCGATTCTGCCGAGTATGTAAATCCGTAATTTACGGTTTAAATAAAATAGTTTCCCAAGAGATAAGACGCAGGGGCAGCGACGCTCCTGCTCTTACCTCTGTTTTTGGATTTTAAGGCGCTTTAAAAGCAAGATGTAAGTTATGTGTAGATTTAGTATTATATTGTATTAAGGCTTATATTAAGTACGTCAATATCAGACTGTAAAGAAAGCCCCGGCATGCTCGCATTGAGCGCGGGGCACTCAACGCTGAAGCGGTGCTGCAACTAGCCTTTGTGGCTGTTGTAGTCGACGCCGCATTATCCGCCTGCGGCGGATAAATGCTACGACGCAGATGGGGCTTTACAGTCTGAACGTAATTTACATGTTGATTTTAATGCTAGTTTGAGAGGTGTTATTATGCTTAGCTTTATATCCTATCTGACAAGCGGGTTGAGTCTGGGCTCAATCTACGCGCTTATCGCGCTGGGGTATACTATGGTGTACGGAATTGCTAAAATGCTGAATTTCGCGCACGGAGATATTATAATGGTGGGCGGATATGCGGCGTTTATCGCGATGTCAACGTCGTGGTGTCCCGTGTGGCTGGCTTTGATTATTTCGGTGACGGTCTGCACGGTGCTGGGCGTGGTTATCGAAAAAGTAGCGTACAGACCGCTCAGAAGCGCGCCGCCGCTTGCGGTGCTTATCACGGCTATCGGGGTCAGCTATCTCTTGCAGAACATCGCCCTCCTCACGCAGACCGCAACGCCCAAAACCTTCAAGTCCGTTGCGGCGGGCGCGCCCCCGTTTATGATAGTGTACGAGGGTGAACCTCCGCTGTTTTTTACAAGGCTTTCGGACAGCCCCTACAAGAATTTAACGCCCGCTCTCACGGTTTCTATGGAGACGTTTTTGTCGATAACCGTGTCGATAGTTATAATGGTGGGACTGACGCTGTTTATCAATAAAACCAAGGCGGGAAAGGCGATGCTTGCCTGCGCGGAGGACAGAGGTGCGGCGCAGCTTATGGGAATTAACGTAAACGGCACGATTTCGCTTACGTTCGCGATAGGTTCTGCGCTTGCGGCGGTGGCGGCGGTGCTTATGTGCTCAGCTTATCCCCAGCTTACGCCGTATACCGGTTCAATGCCCGGAATTCGCGCGTTTGTGGCGGCGGTTTTCGGAGGTATAGGAAGCATTCCCGGGGCGATGATAGGAGGAATTCTTCTCGGAATTATAGAGCTGCTTTCAAAGGCGTATATAAGCTCGCAGATTTCGGACGCTATACTGTTTCTGGTGCTGATTGTGGTGCTTATCATACGTCCGACGGGAATTATGGGCAAGAAAATCAACGAAAAGGTATAAGGTGTGAGTATGAGAAAACAAACCAAAAACAATCTTATAACCTTTAGCGGCACGGCGGTGTTGTGTTTCCTTATGGCGGGACTTTCAACGGCGGGCGTGCTGGACAACAAGACCACGGGTCTGTTAGTGCCTATGGGGATATACATTATTCTGGCGATTTCGCTTAATCTGACGGTCGGCATTCTCGGAGAACTATCTCTCGGTCATGCGGGATTTATGTGCATAGGAGCGTATGTTTCGGGCGCGTTTTCGCTGATTTTTCAGAACACGATAAGCCCCGTGTGGCTGCGGTTCGCGCTGGCGGTTATTTTCGGCGGAATTATGGCGGCGGTGTTCGGCGTGCTTATCGGAATACCCGTTTTGAGACTTCGCGGAGACTACCTCGCGATTGTAACGCTCGGTTTCGGCGAAATTATGAAGTCCATTGCAAACAACGTCTACCTTACCATGGATAAAAACGGTCTGCATTTCGGGTTTACTGTGCCTCCGACAAACGTTGACGAGGCGACAAAGCAGGAACTTCTTAAAGGACCTATCGGAATGGCTGCTCCGCAGGACACGAACGTGTGGATAGTGGCTGTGGTGCTGCTTATCTGCCTTGCCGTTTTAATGCTCTTTATAGACAGCCGTTCGGGACGCGCGTGCATGGCTGTCCGCGACAACTACATCGCCGCGCAGTCGGTGGGCATTAACGTTACAAAATACCGCCTTATGGCGTTTACGCTGTCGGCGGCGATTGCGGGCGTTGCGGGTGGTCTTTATTCGCACTCGCTGTCATTGCTTGCGGCAAAGAAATTCGACTACAATTTGTCAATTCTGATTTTGGTGTTCGTAGTACTCGGCGGACTTGGCAGTCTGCGCGGGTCGATAATTGCAACAATTATTTTGTATGCTCTGCCGGAACTGTTTCTGCGCGGCGCGGGCAACCTCAGAATGCTGCTGTATGCTATCGTTCTCGTGTTTATGATGCTTTGGACAAACGCGCCGTTCTTTATCGCGCTGCGTGAGAAAATCGCGGCGTCAAAGCCCGTGATGAAACTTAAAAGCGTCTTTCGGCGGGATAAATCGGACAAATCGGCGGGAGGTGCGGCATAATGAGCGAAAATGCTAATAATACTCCCGTTCTGGAGCTTTTGGAGCTGTCAATTCAGTTCGGAGGACTTCACGCCGTAGACGGGCTTAATCTGCGGATTAAAAAAGGCTGCCTGTACGGGCTGATAGGTCCGAACGGCGCGGGGAAGACTACCGTTTTCAATATGATAACGGGTGTGTATAAACCCACCGCGGGAAGCGTTCTCTTAAACGGGAAAAATATCACCGGAAAATCGCCCGTTGAGATAAATAAGGCGGGAATTGCCAGAACTTTCCAGAATATAAGACTGTTTAAGGCAATGAGCGTTCTGGACAACGTCAAGGCGGGACTGCACAACGAGACAAAATACACCGCAATTGAGGGAGTTTTGAGGCTGCCGAGGTATTTCAGGGAAGAAAAGCGCGTAAACGAGAAAGCGAGAGAATTGCTTAAAGTTTTCGGCTTGGAGGACAATATAAACAGCATTGCCGCAAACCTGCCTTACGGAAAGCAGAGAAAGCTTGAGATTGCGCGCGCATTGGCTACCGACCCGAAACTTCTGCTGCTTGACGAGCCTGCCGCGGGCATGAACCCGAACGAGACCGCCGAGCTTATGGAGACAATTCGCTTTGTAAGAGAGCAGTTCAATATGACGATTTTGCTTATCGAGCATGATATGAAACTGGTTTCGGGCATTTGCGAAGAACTTACGGTGCTGAACTTCGGGCAGGAACTCGCGCAGGGCGAAACCGCCGCCGTTCTCAAAGACCCGAAGGTCATTACGGCGTATCTTGGAGAATAATTTTACGGAGAATTGATATGGCACTTTTGGAAATCGAGGGCTTGGAGGTCTACTACGGTTCGATAAACGCGCTTAAAGGCATTTCCTTTAACGTCGAGCAGGGGGAGATAATCGCTCTTATCGGGGCGAACGGCGCGGGAAAAACCACGACTTTGCATACGATAACGGGGCTTATCCGCGCAAAGCAGGGAACTATACGCCTTGCGGGGAAGGACATCACAAAATCCCCCGCGCATAAGACGGTGGCTATGGGAATGGCGCACGTTCCTGAGGGCAGGCGCGTTTTCGCGCAGCTTTCGGTGTACGAAAATCTTATGCTGGGGGCGTATACAAGAAAAGATAAGGCTGAAATTGCCGAGACGCTGGAGCATGTGTACGAGCGGTTTCCGCGCCTTAAGGAACGCCGCCGCCAGAGCGCGGGAACGCTTTCGGGCGGTGAACAGCAGATGCTTGCAATGGGGCGCGCGCTTATGTCAAAGCCGTCGATAATCCTTATGGACGAGCCGTCTATGGGGCTTTCGCCGCTTTATGTAAGCGAGATTTTCGACATAATCACCGAGATAAACAAGACGGGAACGACGGTGCTTTTGGTTGAACAAAACGCCAAAAAAGCGCTGTCTATAGCCAACCGCGCGTATGTTCTCGAAACGGGGAAAATTGTGCTTTCGGGGAACGCGTCGGAGCTTATGAATAACGAACAGGTCAAGAAAGCGTATCTGGGAGAATGATATGGAAAATTTTGTAATCACAATAGCGCGCGGCTACGGCAGCGGCGGGCGGACGATAGGGCAAATGCTGTCGAAACGTCTGGGAGTGGAGTTTTACGACCGCGATTTAATTCGCTTAGCATCGGACGAGAGCGGTATAAACGAGGCTCTTTTCGGGCAGTCCGATGAGAAATCAAAGGGAATTTTTCCCAAAAAATCGGTTTACAAGGGCGAAGTAATTGCTCCCGATAAAAAATCTTTCACAGGCGAGGAGAATTTGTTTAATTATCAGGCGATGGTCATCAAAAAACTCGCCGAGGAGAAGTCCTGCATAATCGTGGGGCGCTGCGCGGACTATGTGCTGAAAGATCATAAGAACGTTGTGCGGGTGTTTGTGTACGCAGATTTGGAAAATTGTGTAAAAAACGTCGCGGCGGTAAAGGGAATTCTCGACCGCAAGGAGGCGTTGAAAAAAATCGCGGCGATCGACAAGGAGCGCGCGGCGTACTACAAAAATCACACGGGGCGCGAGTGGATCGACGCGCGAAACTACGATTTGTGCCTTAACAGCGGCGATTTGGGCTTTGAAAAATGCGTGGATATTATTGCCGATTATATAAAGATAAAGTTGGAAAATTTGTAATTTTGCCCGTATTTTTGTGAATATTCGGTAGAATTTTTGGGCATTTTATTAAATGTGAAAACTTTTTAAAAAAATTTGAAAAAACCCCTTGACAAAGAGGAAATGGTGTGGTATAATAATCAAGTCGCCCGGAAAAATG
>CANQNY010000132.1 GCA_947625335.1 uncultured Clostridia bacterium
CGGGATTCCCTCGGGCTTTTCGCCGTTGTAATATGTTTCTGTAGGCTGTTTGCCTTTGCGGTATTCCTCCAGAGTCTCCGACAACTCCGAATGACACAATGCAATGATTTCATAAAACGTCCTCTCCGTTTTCCACCACCCGTGCGCTACGGCGTTTTCGTGTACCGCTTTCGCGAAATCGTTAATGGATAATTTCTCGCCCATCTGTCGTCCTCCTGTTTTCAAGTCAAAAAACGTTAAAATACGCTAAAAATGTCAAAAAGCGTTAAAAGCGTCAAAATTTTCGTTCGTTTTTTCGCTCCTCCTGTTCGATTAAGTCAAAAAGCGTGTATTGGTATAGGTTTTTGGCTTCATTTCGCCGCCGCGCCTTGTACTCGTTGTACTTTTGCCGATATTCATAACTTTTCCCAAAGATGGCATACGCCGCTTTGACTACATTAGGTTCATATGGTCGAATTTTTTCCAGATCTTCTACTGCTTTGTAGCTGATCGGACAGCCACAACAGCCCGTCCGTTTAAGTCCGTAAACCTCATAGGCGTCCGAGTATTTAATGCCGTACCGCTCTTTATACCACGCCTTGTCATTGTCTGTGATATAAAAAAGCGGTCGAAAGCGGAATTGGTCGCCGTATGTATAAAAGCACATTGTGTTGTTTCCATCTTCAAAATTAACGCCGTGAGCCGTTGCTCTGATCCCGCCCTCGGAAAATCGCTCTCCTGTGATTACTATATCATAACCTCTTTGCACTTGATGAGCCGGTTGTTTTTTGCAATAATCACAACACTTTGCGCTGATCTGAAAATCGGGGGGGGCAATCTCTAAGAAAATCTAACATATACTTAGAACTGCTTATGTTAATCGGGCTCGGCTTTTGTGGCGTTCCTAGCGCATTACAACTGCACAAGAAATTTATTGTAGTTTTACAATTTGGATAGCGTTCAACAAGTTCGTTGTATTTTTCTTGTTTATATTCCGCTCGAAAATATTCTTCGGCAATTGAGAGCGGTACGTTGTTTGATTGCCACCTCGACAACATTTCCGACATCGCCTTGCTAATAAACGGAAGTCCATATTTTCTAGTTGCATTAACTATATTGAGTTTGGGGCGAATTTCCTCAATCTCAACGCCGTATTTCTTTGCGGTTTCTTCGACGTGTTTTTTCGTTGCTTGCATCTCCAAGCCGGTGTTGAAAAATATGTATTTTACGGGCGGTAAATGCGGAAACAACTCCCGTGTGCGTTCGATTAAGTCAATCAGAATATCGCTGTCAGACCCTCCGGAATAACTGCAAATTGCTTTCGGGTGTTCTCTTAGATGTTTTGCGATAATGCTTTGTATCGCCTGAAACTTAGCGGGCGCATCAAAATCCGCATAAGCGGGGCGGTCCGTGTAGACTCTACTCCTGTATTCCATTGTAACAACCCTTTCTATAATCGTTTACAGGCTCAACAATCGCGCCGTTGATGTTGATTATATCGCCGTAGTGTTTCATTGTCGATATCCTCCCACTCAGCAAGTATAAGCTCAAGTTCGCAGTGTGCTTTTAGCGTATACTCGCAATACAACTTTTCAAGCCGTGCCCCGGGACTGTCTTCCCAATCGGGCAGAAAAGCGACTATATCCGCGGCGTCGATCATAGCAAAGCAAATCCGCGCATAATCACCGGGGAAAAGTCCTGCGGGCAATTTTGCAGGGTTTAAGACTACGAGATCTATGCGTTCAATTTTTCGCTGTGCCTCGTCGAATTTCTCTTTATAATTCGGGTCGCCTGTGATTTTACCCGAAAGAAAAATAACGGGTCTTTCGTGCATATTTATTAACCTCCTCATGCCGACTTTTCTTGCAGACGGATTTACTGCTCCGAAGTCGTTTCCCGTGTGCGCCTTCCGAAAACTACAGCTCCCGACCCGTTTGGCGTTTGAATGCAAATGTGGTGATTTCTGGCGTCTACAAGCGCTTGTACGTTTTTGGCGTTAAGGACTTCCAACGCATTAAGCAGGTACCTTACATTTACGCTGAAACCGCAGGGGAAATCATAAACTACAACTTCGGCGTTGTTATGCGCTTTAATGATTTCCGCCAAATCCGCCGCCGACGGAATTTTAATGGGATTTGTACACTCCGCCGCAAGGTTGGAATACCGCGCGTCAAGGTCAAGCATCACAACAGCCGCCAAATCCGGGGGCATTTCTTCAAGCGGCAGCGGAGTGGTCAGCTTTACAACAACCACGCTATCCGAAAAATATTGCACACCGTTATGTATCTGCGGATAACGCCAGGATTCGGGACGCGGGGGATCTGCCGCCTGCAATATCGCCTCGGCGGTTTTTTGCGCTTTCGATTTTCTCGTCTTTTTCGCGGGCGGGGTTTCCGTTGCTTTGCATTCCGCGATAATAAGCGAAATCAAAGTGTGCGGGTCGTTCGGTATCATTCGCTCAGCCGCTTTCAGCGTCTCCAAATCTGTCGGGCGGAGGTGCTTGTTTTCGGGGTCAAGCACCCCCCGCAAGTTCAGAGCATACTTCAATACATTTTCAGCGTTCATACGTCCTCCATTCGTAAGCGCATAATAATTACTACCGTTCTCCGTTGATTAAGTTAAGAATAAGCCGTGCGCCGATTTTAAGCCCCGCTGCAAAACCCTTGCGCTCCGCGAGACTTGTTTCTTCGTTTATTCGCTCGAAAATCTCCGCATTCAGACTTTCTCCGATGTCGGTCGCATCTATGATTCGCATTAGGGCGGTGTCTTGTTCTTCGATGTCTTCGCCCATGAGCGGTTTGCAATCGTCAAAAGCACCGTCAATGTAACTGCTGTAAAGCGCGTCTATAATCGGGTCATAGTTATTTGCCATAAGCTCTCCTAATCTTTTTTGAAAAATTTTCCTACCCAGCCGTCAGCGCCGAGCGGAAGTCCCGGAGCCCACGGAATGGGCTGCGTCATAATTTGCACTACGTCTGCGAGAGTTGCCGTTTCGGGCGGGCAGTCTATGACAACCTCGTCGTGTATATGGAACACAACGCGCAAACCCGCGCTTTCAAGGCGTTCAATCGCCTGTGAAAGACAGTCCCGCGCTATTGCCTGCACACAATTTTCCGTGAGCTTCCCGCCGTAGGTTTCTATTTCGCCCCACTTGTTTTTATCGTTTACGCCCATATAGACGATTGACGGCTTGTCAAACCGATTAACGCCCAGACGCGGGGAATTGTAGTACAGCTTTCGCCCGGACGGCAATTGAATAGTCATAGCGTCAAGCCCATATTCGGGATTAAATTCGCGCGATACAATAAGCCCGTTTACGCCCACACTGCCGCCATACCGTATGACCTGTACCGCCGCGGCGTCCATTTTGTACCACAAATCGCAAATTCGAGAATTCGCGCTGCGCCAACGGCTTACAATATCGGGCAAATCATCCTCGTTCAAACCCATATCAAGCGCGCCCATGTTAATCAGCGCGCCTTTTCCGCCTTGATAGCCTAACGCCAGCTCTGCAACTTTGCCCTTTGCTCGTAATGCGTATTCGGGATTACCCTTTTTAATCTTGTCAATCGGAACTCCGAACATCTGCGCTGCTGACGCTTCGTATATTTTGCCGTGGGTGCGGAAAACCTCAAGTCTCCACTCCTCGCCTGCAAGCCAGGATATAACGCGTGCCTCTATTGCGGAAAAATCCGCGTCAATCAGCACGTTTCCGGGGGCGGCGATAAACGCGGTGCGTATCAGCTGTGAAAGCGCGTCCATAACGCCCCCGTAAACGGCTTTTATTGCTGTGACCTTTCTTTGCTTTACAAGTTCTCTTGCATACTCAAGCGGCTCTATGTAAGTGCGGGGCAAGTTCTGCACCTGCACCAAACGCCCCGCCCATCTCCCTGTACGATTCGCGCCGTAGAATTGCAGCAGTCCGCGCACGCGCCCGTCCGGGCAAACGGCTGTTTCGATAGCGTTGTACTTTTTGGTACTGCTTTTGCCCAGCTCCCGACGGATCTCAAGCACAGCGCGCGCTTTATCCGTCGTGTTGTTGTCGCCCAGCAGGTGTGCAACAAAAGCTTTATCCAGGCTGTCAATCTCGGTATCCAGCTCCTGCGTCAGCCATTCGCGTAACTGCTTAACCGAGTTGGGGTTTTCAAGATTCGTAAGCACCGCCGCCTTATTCATAAGCTGTTCGGTTACCCGCGCGGAGCATTCAAGCGCGCCCCGCACAAGTTCGAGGTCAACGGCAACCCCGCGGCTGTTTATACGCAAATCGGTTTCCCATTCTTTTTGAACGGACGCGGGCAGCGGCGCGGCGGTCAGTTTGCTTTCAATCGCCATTTCGGTAACCACGTCCTGCATATTGTACTCCTTGAAAAGTTCCCAGCGGGCAGGGTCGTGCCGCGGAAGATTTCGCGTGCGCCCGCCGTTGCTTTTGGTGGGCGTACAAGGTACGCAAAAATAGCGGATAAGCGCTTTACCTGTGCTTAACTTACGTTTATCCTCCGGCAGACCGAGCGCGCGCCCCGTCGCGTCAAGACCTGCAACATATCCGCAATACAGCGAGTGAACCATTGTACACCGCCATTGTTCGGGCGGGAGTTGCACGCCGAGGAATTTCGACAGACACCCCCACTCGAACGCGGCATTGTATGCGTGTTTAACGTAATCTGAAGATGTCAGCGCGGCGGTCAGCCAGTCGGGGATAGTTTCTCCCTGCGCTAAGTCAATACAATGAACCTGCGCGCCGTCAATGGAGTATGCAAACAGCAAAATCTCAAAATCGGGGCTTGCAATATACCTTTGTGCGCCCGCTTTATCAATTGGAATGCTTGAAAAGGTTTCGAGGTC
>CANQNY010000133.1 GCA_947625335.1 uncultured Clostridia bacterium
CGAAAAATGGTACTGCTTACAGGCACGCCGTCGTCGCAGGGTCTGGAGGATCTGTGGGCGCAGGTGTTTTTGTTGGACGGCGGCGCGCGGCTTGGAAAAACATTGACGCAATACAGGCAAATGTACTTCGACCCCGACAAGCGCAACGCAACTCAGATTTGGAGCTACAAGCCGAAACAGGACGCGGAAAAGGCGGTTTTGGACGCAATAAGCGATATTTGCATAGCGATGAAAGCGGAGGACTATCTGGAACTCCCCGACTGCATAGACCATGAAATCCCCGTTATTCTCGATGAGAAAACCCAAAAAGCCTATAATCAGTTTGAGCGGGACTTGTTGCTTGAACTTGACGAGGGCACTGTCACGGCGATGACGGCGGGGGTTTTGACAGGAAAGCTATTGCAGTTTTGCAGCGGCGCGATTTATGATACCGAAAAAAGAGTTATTCACCTGCACGACTGTAAAATTGACGCGTATTTGGAATTGCTTGAGCGCATAACGGGCGAACGGTGTATTACCTGTTATTGGTTTCAGCACGACAAAGACCGCCTTTTGCAAGCGCTTGCAAAAACAAAACTTCGCGTGCGCGTTTACACAGATACCGCAGACGAGGATGCTTGGAACGCGGGGGAAGTCGACGTGCTTTTACTTCACCCCGCGAGTTGTGCGTATGGGCTGAACCTGCAAGCGGGCGGTCAGCACATCGTATGGTTTACACCTACCTGGAGTTTTGAACTGAACGACCAGACGCGGTGCAGGCTTTGGCGGCAGGGTTCTCCGTATGATAAGATTTATAATCATTTTCTCGTAGTGCAAAATTGTGTTGACGAGGACGTTATCGCGGCTATCAAGGACAGGCAGGACACGCATGAAACGGTTATGCGTGTGCTGAAAGCGCGAATTAAGAAAATCAAGGGGGAATAATTATGACCGTTAAGGAGTATTTAGCGCAGTACCGCACGCTTGACGCATATATCAACGCAAAACTTGAACAGGTGGAGCATTTGCGGACATTAGTCACCCGCACGAACGCAGGCAGAACCACAGGCGGGTTTAACCCTATGCCGTATGACAAGGTAGGCGAGATAACCGCGAAAATAGTTGATTTGGAAAACGAGATAAACAGCGAGATAGACAAGCTTATTGACCTGCAAGCGGAAATAAAGGGGTATACCGCCTTGATACCGAATGCAAAGGTGAGGCTTGTTATAGATTTGCATTACATAAACGGGCGTTCATTCAAAGAAATCGCGCGAAGTGAATCGCGGGACATTCGCACAATTTTTCGCTGGCACGAAACGGGATTGAACTACTTGGAGAAAAGCATTAAAAATTTTGAAAATGTCATACAATGTCATTGAATGTCATATTGACTGTCACTAGTGAATGTGCTATAATGGTATTGTGGGAATAAGGGCTAAAGGAATCCTTCCCCGGTTCCACACGATCTAAAACGCGGCTTGCAGCAGTAAGCCGCGTTTATTTTTTCAGAAAGGGGCGGCGCGGTATGACAGCCAAACAACAGCGGTTTGCAGACGAATACTTGATTGATTGCAACGCAACACAGGCGGCTATTCGGGCAGGATATTCGGCGAAGACTGCACGGCAGATAGGTGAACAAAACTTGTCAAAGATTTACATACGGGCGTACATCGACGCGCGCCTCGCCGAAATCAGCAGTACCAAAATTGCAGACGCGCAGGAGGTCCTTGAATACCTTACCGCCGTTATGCGCGGCAATCATACCGAAGAAACGCTTTGCCTTGACGGAGACGGCACTCAGCGGGTAATTGATATTGATGTTTCTGCGAAAGACCGCTTGAAAGCCGCGGAGCTTATCGGCAAACGCTATGGGCTTTTCAAGGAAAATTTAGACGTGACAGGGAGCGTGCCGGTCGTTATCTCCGGGGGTGAGGACCTTGAAGACTAACAACGTCAACCGCATTTATCTCCCCGAAGTCGTCGGCAAGGGCTACGGCGCGTTCTGGAACTGCACAAAGCGTTATCGCGTGTGCAAGGGCTCTCGCGCGTCTAAGAAAAGCAAGACTATGGGGCTTAACTGCATTGTGCGGATTATGCAATATCCCGAAAGCAATCTGCTTGTTGTACGAAAGGTTTTTCGGACGCTGAAAGACAGTTGCTTTTCGGAGCTGAAGTGGGCGATACACCGCCTCGGAGTTGACGAATGGTGGGACATAAAAGAAAGCCCGCTTGAGATGACATACCGTCCGACGGGACAAAAGATACTTTTTCGCGGTCTGGACGAGCCGCTGAAAGTCACCTCGATAACCGTTGAAACGGGTTATTTGTGTTGGCTGTGGATTGAAGAGGCATACGAAATCAGCAACGAGGCGGATTTCGATATTCTCGACGAGAGCATTCGCGGCGCAATCCCCGAAGAGAGCGGACTGTTCAAGCAGATAACGCTTACATTCAACCCCTGGAATGAGCATCACTGGCTGAAAAAGCGGTTTTTTGACACCCCGAATGAAAACGTACTCGCTATGACTACAAATTACACCTGCAACGAATGGCTTGACGAGGCGGATTTGCGGGTGTTTGAGGAAATGAAGACCCGTAATCCCCGCCGCTATCGTGTGGCGGGGTTAGGCGATTGGGGAATTGTTGACGGGTTGATTTACGAGAATTTTGAGGAAAAGGCGTTTGACATTGACGAAATTCGCACCATGCCGAGCGTGCGTTCTGCTTTCGGACTGGATTTCGGCTACACCAACGACCCCGCGGCGCTATTTTGCGGGTTGATTGATACTACCGCTAAAACGCTGTGGGTATTTGACGAAATCTACGAACGCGGGCTGTCCAACGAACGCCTTGCGGAAAAGGTTATCTCCGCGGGATATGCAAAGGAGAAAATCCGCGCGGACAGCGCAGAGCCTAAAAGCATCGCGAGGCTAAAGGTTCTCGGGCTTTCGCATATACAAGCCGCTCGAAAGGGCAAGGACAGCATAAACAACGGCATTGACTTTATACAGGACTATCACATAATCATACACCCGCGGTGTGTGAATTTTGTGACCGAGATCTCAAATTACACCTGGGACGCGGACAACAAAACAGGCAGAAAGCTGAATAAACCGATCGACGATTTCAACCACTTAATGGACGCTATGCGTTACGCGCTGGAGGACTATATGAGGGTAAATCTCGTAAGTTTCACATAGGAGGGCAAAATGGTAGAGCTGAATTTATTTCCGCATGAGGGCAATTCCGATATTATGCTCCACATTGCGGCAAATATAAAGCCGGGGCTTTCCGACGTGGAATTTCTGGAGCGGGAAATATCTTTGTGGCTGGTAAGCGAGGAGCGCAAAAAGCAGATCGAGGCGGAGGCGTACTACGACGGCAAGCAAGCTATTTTGCAAAGGAAACGTCAGACCGTGGGCGAAAACGGAGAGCTTGTCGAAGTGCCGCATTTGCCGAACAACCGCATTGTGGACAATCAATTTGCAAAAATGGTTGACCAAAAAGCAAATTATTCGCTCGGTCGTCCGATAACTTTCGATACCGACAATGCGGAATACGGCAGGGCGCTTACAAAGGTGTTTAACAAAAAGATACACCGAACGATAGGTTTGCTTGCGGAAAAGGCGCTTATAGGCGGGTGCGTGTGGGTTTGCCCGTATTATAGTGCCGCGGGGGAATTTGCCTTTGCAGTTTTGCCCGCTTACGAGGTCTTGCCGTTCTGGGCTGATACCGCGCACACGGAGCTTGACTGCGCCGTTCATTTATTTCCGATTTACAGCTATGACAACTACGGAAAGCGTGAAATCATATACAAAGCTGAAGTGTTCCACGCAAAGGGCGTAGAACGCTTTATTTGGCAGAACGGACATCTTATCCCCGACAACGACGCGCAGGGCGGCGCATACATAACCGCTACCGACCCTAAAACGGGTAAAAAACAGGGATGGAACTGGGAGCGAATTCCGCTGATATGCTTTAAGGCAAACCGCCGCGAAACTCCTCTGCTCTGCCGCGTTAAATGCCTACAGGACGCGCTGAACTTAATGCTGTCGGATTTCGTCAACAATATGCAGACCGACGGCGGCGGAACGATTTATATAATCAAGAACTATGACGGCGAGGATCTGGGGGAATTTCGCCGAAACCTTATCACCTACGGCGCGGTAAAGGTAAGCACAGCGGACGGTATGGACGGCGGCGTTGAAACGCTTGAAGTTACCGTTAATGCCGACAATTACAACGCGATTATTGCCGCGCTTAAAAAGGCTATTATCGAAAACGCACGCGGTTTTGACGCAAAGGACGAGCGGCTTTCGGGCGCGCCTAATGAACTTAATATCCGCTCGATGTACTCCGACATTGACCTTGACGCGAATGTTATGGAGACGGAGTTTCAAGCGGCGTTTGAGGATCTGCTGTTCTTTGTGAATGCGTATTTGGCGAACAGCGGCGTGGGGAATTTTGACGGCGAAGATGTGAGCGTGATATTCAACCGCGACATTCTCGTAAACGAAAGCGAGGCAATAGACAACTGCGGCAAGTCGCAGGGCATTATCAGCAAGGAAACTATCGTGCGGCAGCACCCGTGGGTTGACGACCCCGAGAAGGAATTACAGCGCATAGCCGACGAAGAGGAAAAGTCTATGCAAACGGCGGACGAATATCGCGCCGCGTTTGAAA
>CANQNY010000134.1 GCA_947625335.1 uncultured Clostridia bacterium
CACAGAACAGTCGGCGGAATGAGAGCTTCTATCTACAACGCAATGCCTATCGAGGGCGTTGAAAAGCTTGTTGAGTTTATGAAGAAGTTTGAAAAGGAAAACGGCTGATATGCTGATTAGGGGGCGGTTTGCATGGAAAATAAGTTCGACAGATTTAAAGTCGTGTTTTCTCAGGGGCTTGCGTCCAAAAGAGAAGTGCTTGTTGACAGAACGACGGGAGTAAACTATCTGTTTGTTGCCGACGGATACGCGGGCGGTCTTACCGTCCTGCTCGACAAAGACGGAAAGCCTGTTGTTACGCCGCCAGATGACAATACTTCAGGTAAATAATGAATAACACAGTTCGGAAAGCAGGTAATTGAAATGTACAATATTCAGACATTGAACAAAATTGCGGCTTGCGGCACGGATCTGCTTGACAAGTCGAAGTATACTTTCGGCGATAACGTCGAAAATCCCGACGCTATTCTCGTGCGTTCGGCAAAAATGCACGATATGGAGTTCGGCTCGAACCTTACGGCTATCGCGAGAGCGGGCGCGGGCGTTAATAATATCCCCGTTGATAAGTGCGCGGAGCAGGGGATTGTCGTGTTCAACACCCCCGGAGCTAACGCAAACGGCGTTAAGGAGCTTGCGGTGGCGGGTATGATTCTCGCGTCAAGAGATGTTATCGGCGGCGCAAATTGGGTTCAGGCAAACAAGGCTGACCCCGACATCGCAAAGACCGTTGAAAAGAGCAAATCCCAGTTTGCGGGAACGGAGGTCAAGGGTAAGACGCTCGGAATTATCGGTTTGGGAGCTATCGGCGGTCCTCTCGGAAACGCCGCTCTGGCACTCGGAATGGACGTTCTCGGCTGCGACCCGTATATCACGATTGACGCTGCGTGGAACCTTTCCGATAAGATCAAGCGCGTTAAGACAAGAGCGGAAATTTTCAAGAACTGCGATTATATTTCCGTTCACACTCCGCTTGTGGAGTCCGACGACCCCGATGTGAACACAAAGCATATGATAAACGCCGACACCATCGCTATGATGAAGGACGGAGTTATCATTATGAACTTCGCGCGCGATACGCTGGTTGACGACGACGCTATGGAGGCTGCTCTGAAATCGGGCAAGGTGCGTAAGTATATCACCGATTTCCCGAACGCTAAGACCGCGAATATGGAGGGCGTTATCGCTATTCCGCACCTCGGCGCGTCCACGGAGGAGAGCGAGGACAACTGCGCGGTTATGGCGGTTAAGGAGGTTGTTGATTACATCGAGAACGGAAACATCAGAAATTCCGTAAACTTCCCGAACCTCGAAATGGAAATGACGGGCGACGCGAAAATCTGCGTTCTTCACAAGAATGTTGAGGGCGTTATCAACAACGTCACCGCGCCTATTTCCGCTGCGGGAATGAACATTGAGAATATGCAGAGCCATTCCAAGAAGAATTTTGCATACACCTGCCTTGACGTAAAGGGCAATCCTGCGGGAATTGAGGAGAAACTCAAAGCAGTAGCGAATGTAGTCGGCGTTAGAGTAATCAAGAAGTAAGCAGACTGCCGATAAAGCCCCGTCTGCTTTGTCAGAAGTCTGAAAGAAAGAGCCTATCGTAATGATAGGCTCTGTTTTTTTATTGCTATTGTGTTATTTCAACAGCGTTTTCAAACGCTCCATAGCCTCTTTTGTAGCCTCATGCGTGCCGAACGCCGTCAGTCTGAACCACCCGTCGCCGTTCTTTCCAAAACCCGCCCCGGGAGTGCCGACAACCTGTATTTTTGTAAGCAGCATATCAAAAAAGTCCCAGCTGCCCATTCCGTTCGGGCATTTCAGCCAGATGTACGGCGAGTTCACGCCGCCCGTGTATTTTATCCCAAGCTCATCGCAAGTCGCAGCTATAACGCGCGCGTTTTCCTGATAATACTTGATGTTCTCGCGGCATTGCTTTTGCCCCTCGGGAGTGAAAACCGCCTCCGCGCCGCGCTGTATCGGATAGGACACGCCGTTGAACTTGCTGCCCTGACGACGCCCCCACAAATCGGCAAGCTTTACGTCGTTGCCCGCGCTGTCTTTTTGGACAAGCTCGTTCGGAACGACGGTGTAACCGCATCTTGTGCCGGTAAATCCCGCCGTTTTAGAGAGCGAGCATATCTCAATAGCGCACTTTTTCGCGCCTTCGATAACGTAAATCGAACGCGGAACGTTGTCCTCTGTGATAAACGCCTCGTATGCCGCGTCGTAAATAATCACGGCATTGTTTTCGAGCGCGTAATTCACCCATTCGCGCAGCTGTTCCGTCGTGTAAACTGAGCCTGTCGGATTGTTCGGCGAACAGAGGTAGATGAGATCCGCCTTGACCGACTTGTCAGGCATAGCTGCAAAGCCGTTTTCCTCGGTGGAGTCCGCGAAAATGACCTCGTTTCCGCTCATTACGTTGGAATCAACATACACGGGATACGCGGGGTCGGTGACAAGCACGGTGTTGCCGCTGCCAAAGATGTCGATAATGTTGCCGCAGTCGGATTTCGCGCCGTCGGAAATGCGGATTTCGTCAGCAGAAACGTTCGCCCCAAAGCTCTTGTAGTAGTCGGAAACCGCCTTGCGCAGAAAATCATATCCCGCGCCGCTGTCCTCATAGCCGCGGAAAGTCTCGCGGTATTGCATTTCGTCGGCGGCTTTCTTGATAGCCTCCACCACCACGGGCGCAAGCGGGCGCGTAACGTCGCCGATGCCCATTCTGATAAGCTTTTTCGCCTGTTCGGGATTTTCCTCTGAGTACGCTTTTATGCGTTTTGCTATCTCGATAAAGAGGTAGTTTTTCTTCAGTTTTGAGAAATTCTCATTAAGCTTTGCCATGTGTATTATTTCCTTTCCGTAAAGTTTTTAAAAATTACCATACACTATAATTAAAGCATATTTTTCGCGGTTTGTCAAGATTAAAAAACCGTTTTTTTGACAATAATAAAACAGTCGGTAGAGCGGCGGCAAATAGTTCTATACAATATATCGTAAAATATTACAAATTTATTTGTTTTTTTAGTGAAATATTACAAAAAAATCTAAACTCGTGATTTTTTTCAATTTGATACTTTAAAAATTCAAAAGAATGTGCTATAATGTAGAAGTATGGGTGTGTTCATATGTGGTTGGTTTTGCATTTTGCTTTACATACATATAAATAAAATCATGTTCCGTTTGTGGAACAGGGGGAAGTGTTTATTTGGAAAAATATATCGTTAAGGGCGGCGGGAAACTGTCCGGCGAGGTAGTTATAAGCGGCGCGAAAAACGCTGTTGTTGCTATTCTGCCGGCGACCATTCTCTCCGACGAACCGTGCGTTATCGAAAATATCCCGAATATAAGCGATGTTACAATAACTTTACAAATAATGTCCGAAATGGGCGCGAAGATACGTATGTTAAATAAGACGACTGTTGAAATTGACACTCGTCCGCTTAGGAATATGCCTATTCCTTACGAGAAAGCAAAGCTTATGCGCGCGACGACCTACTTTCTCGGGACGCTTTTGGGACGTTTTCATTCGGCGAATGTTTCTATGCCGGGCGGGTGCAACCTCGGAGACCGCCCGATTGACCAGCATTTGAAATGCTTTTCGGCTTTGGGGGCTCGGTGTGAGCTTGATAAGGGCATGATTCACCTCGAGGCTGACAGGCTTATCGGAAATCAGATTTTCTTTGATAAAAACTCCGTTGGTGCTACCATAAACGGGATTATGGCGGCGGTCAAGGCGGAGGGGCTTACTATAATCGAAAACGCCGCGAAAGAACCGCATGTTGTAGACCTCGCAAACTGCTTAAACTCTATGGGCGCGGATATTATCGGCGCGGGTACGGATGTTATTAAAATCCGCGGCGTAAGCGAACTTCACGGCACTACCTACAGCGTTATTCCCGACCAGATAGAGGCGGGGACGTTTATGACGGCGGCGGCGGCTACGAGGGGTAATTTGCTTATTAAAAACGTTATCCCGAAACATTTAGAGCCTATTACCAACAAATTGCTTAAAATCGGTGTTCAGGTAGAGCAGTATGACGACGCGGTTCGTGTTATCGGCGGGGACAGTTATGTTGGCACGTCAATAAAGACCCAGCCGCACCCCGGTTTTCCGACGGATATGCAGCCGCAGATGGCGGCTGTGCTTACCTGCGCAAAGGGCGCGTCTATGGTGACGGAAAGCATTTTCGACAACCGTTTCCGTTATGTTGACGAACTTCGCAGAATGGGCGCGAACATCTCCGTTGAGGGCAGAGTGGCGGTTATAGAGGGCGTTGAGCGGCTTAAATGCGCTCCCGTAAAGGCGACGGATCTTCGTGCGGGCGCGGCTCTTATAATCGCGGCGTTAAGCGCGGAGGGCGTGTCCGAGATTTACGATATTTTCCATGTAGAGCGCGGTTATGAGAATATGGAGATAAAGCTCAAATCCGTGGGCGCGGATATTGTCAAGGTAAGCGAGCCCGACCCCGAAAGCGAGCCCTCCCGAAAACAGGCTATTTAAGGCGGAATTATGGCAAGAATATATCCTATCTGCTCTTCGAGCGGCGGAAATTCAACTTTTATCGGCACCCGCGGTCACGGTATCCTTGTGGACGCGGGCTGTTCGTTTCGTGCGCTGAAAAG
>CANQNY010000135.1 GCA_947625335.1 uncultured Clostridia bacterium
CCGTTTGGCGCGCCTTATGGGGGGAGATATTTTCTGCCAGAGCGAAAAAGGGAAGGGGAGCGTGTTTACTTTCACGTTTTCGTCGGATAAAGCGTCCGCTCCCGAAGAACCTCTTCAGAAAATCGCCGAGATCCCCGAAATGAGGGTGCTTGTGGCGGAGGATAACGAGCTGAACGGCGAGATAATCGTCGAGCTGTTGGAGGACATCGGCTGTAAAACGACGCTTGCCGTAAACGGCAGGGAGGCGTTGGAAAAATTCAAAAGCTCTGACGTCGGGACATATGATGTGATACTTATGGATCTTATGATGCCCGAACTTGACGGCTTTGAAACGACGCGGGAAATCCGCGCTTTAGAGCGTTCCGACGCGAAAACGGTTAAAATAATCGCCTGCACGGCGAATTCGTTCAATGATGAAAAACAGCGCGCTTTGGATTGCGGAATGAATGATTTTCTGCCAAAGCCCGTCGATATTGCCGAACTTCAAAGCAAGCTTATACAGTAAGCGTTTATAGGGAATTCGGGGAATAATTTCCCCGAATTTTTTGTTCTTAAATTTTTGGAAAATGAAAATTCCCCATTGACAAATATGTTCATATATGGTATAATAAATGTACAGCTTAACGGAGGCGGTCATATGGAGGAACGTTGTTATATTGCGATAGATCTGAAGTCGTTTTATGCGTCGGTGGAGTGTGTTTCGCGCGGACTTGACCCTCTTTGTACGAATTTGGTGGTTGCAGATAAAACAAGGACCGAGAAAACCATTTGCCTTGCTGTCACGCCCTCGCTTAAGGCGTACGGAATTTCGGGCAGGGCGCGTTTGTTTGAGGTGACGGCGCGTGTTCGGGAGATAAACCGCGAGCGAAAACGCCGTTCACCGGGGAAAATGCTGGGCGCGGGGTCGTGCAATGCCGAGGAACTTAAGGCTCACCCGTCCTACAGGCTGGATTTTATCATCGCGCCGCCGCGAATGTCGAAGTATATGGAGGTCAGCACGCAGATTTACGGAATATACCTTAAATATGTCGCTCCCGAGGATATTCATGTTTATTCGATAGACGAGGTTTTTATTGACGCCTCGTCGTATTTGCGGGCAAATCATAAAACCGCGCGTGAATTCGCGGGTATGATAATAGCCGATGTTTTAAAAACCACGGGCATAACCGCAACGGCGGGGATAGGGACAAATCTCTATTTGTGCAAGGTGGCTATGGATATTGTTGCAAAGCACATTCCCGCCGATAAAAACGGGGTCAGGATAGCGTCGCTTTCCGAGATGTCGTATCGGAGAATGTTGTGGGAACACCGCCCGCTTACGGATTTCTGGAGAGTGGGCGCGGGCTATCGGAGAAAACTTGAGCAAAACGGTATGTTCACCATGGGCGATGTCGCGCGCTGTTCGGTTGAAAATGAAGAGCTGCTGTATAAGCTGTTCGGGGTGAACGCCGAGCTTCTTATAGATCACGCTTGGGGGTGGGAGCCGTGTACAATCGCCGATATTAAAGCCTATCGCCCCGAAAATAACAGCTTAAGTTCGGGGCAGGTCTTGAAAGAGCCGTACAGCTTTGAAAAAGCGCGGCTTATTGTGCGTGAAATGGCTGATTGCTTGTCGCTGGAGCTTGTGGAAAAACGCGTTGTGACGGACAGCATTACGCTTTCGGTGGGGTATGACGCTGAAAACCTCTCAAATTCCGATCGTTCGGAGGGCTTTGTCGGCGAGATAGTCCTCGACCATTACGGCAGGCGTATCCCAAAGCCCGCTCACGGGTCTGCGGCTCTCGGACGGAGAACCTCCTCCGCGCGCGTGATAGTAAACGCGGCGGCAAAGCTGTTTGATACGGCGGTGAGAAGGGATCTGACTGTACGCAGGATAACCATCGCGGCGAATAATGTTGTTTCGGAAAATATCGTTCCCGAACCCGAACAGCTTAATTTGTTCACGGATTATAAGAGGTGCGAAACCGAAACAGCGGCTCTTGAAAAAGAGCGGAATATCCAGCGCGCGGTGCTTGAAATAAAGCATAAATACGGGAAAAATTCCGTTTTAAAGGGAATGAATTTTGAGGAGGGAGCGACTGCCGCCGAGCGAAACGGTCAGGTTGGCGGTCATCGCGCATAAAATGGGAAAATACGATGATATAATATCTCTGCCGCACCATGTGTCTAAAACGCGGTCTCCGATGCCCGTCGGGGCGCGTGCGGCGCAGTTTGCGTCATTCGCGGCGCTTTCGGGGTTCGATGAGATGATAGAGGAGCGTTCCCGCGAGGGCGAAGAGCAATCCGCTGAGGACAATCAAGCCGATTTTGACGAATAACCGCACAAAAAGTCCGAAACCCCTCGTTTCGGACTTTTAAATTTGTTATTGCCTGGAAAACGGCTTGTCCGTCAGCATTTTAATCAGCGGAATAAGCACCCCGCCCACGGAATTTCCGATTATCACCACGGGCAGATAAACGCCCGCAAAAGCAATTTTCCCCGTGAGGAATATGTAGAACATATCGGCAATACAGTGGTTGAACCCGCACAGAATGAACACCATAACGCACATCACGACCCCAAGAGCCTTTTCGATGTGACCGCCCTCCCCGCGCGAGAGCCTTGCGTTGTCGACGGCAAGGAACATCAGCATTCCGCAGAATACCGCCAGAATAAACGAACTCAAAACCCCGTCGGACAGCTTTGTTTCAACCGACGCGGAGGCTTTTTCGATTATCGCGGGCGCAATTCTTGAAGAACGCAGCAAAAGCGCGTCAATAAGCGTTCCGACAGCGTTTCCGATAAGAGTGAACAGACATTCGAGAAGATACGCGGGTTTTCTCAGCGGAATATACCCGACCTTTCCCGTGTACAGCCCAAACCCGAATTGTACGATAGCAAACAGTCCCAGCGAGAACAAAAACGCGCCGAGGTACTTGTTGTCGCAGGAGAGGCTAACACAGCCGCCTATTCCGATCATCATACCGCCTATGACGCCGTTTGCGAGCTGTGAAAGAATTATCTTCCCGCGGCTTGTTGTTTTTACAGCATTTTCCAATTTACAAACTCCTGTAGTCAGTTTATAGTGTACAGTTTACGCATTATCCGCTCCGCGGATAACGCTGTGTACAGTAGTATGTGTTCGCTTGCGCGAACATATTAGATTGTAACAAAGGTGAGAAGTTGATGAACAACTCCCCCTTGCATAAAACTTTCGTCCACCTCACCGCCGTACAGCAATGGGCATTTGAAAATAAGCCACCTAAGCTGGGAAATGTTCAACGCATTATCCCTTGCTCTGAGTTTTCGTCCACCTCACCGCCGTACAGCAAGGGGCATTTGAAAATAAGCTACCTATGCTGGGAAATGGTCAACGCATTATTCGCCTGACGGCGAATAACGCTGACATCGTCCTTGCCCGCCGTACAGAAAAGAACGTCCCAGTAAGATCAACGTCTTACTGGGAAAAGGTCAAGGACTTCCTTGCCGCCGTACAGCAAGGGGCGTTTGAAAACAAGCTACCTGTGCTGGGAAATGGTCAACGCATTATCCCTTGCTCTGAGTTTTCGTCCACCCTACCGCCGTACAGCAAGGGGCGTTTGAAAACAAGCTGCCCCTACCGGGAAATGGTCAACGCATTATCCCTTGCTCTGAGTTTTCGTCCACCCCACCGCCGTACAGAAAAGAACGTCCCAGTAAGATCAACGTCTTACTGGGAAATGGTCAAGGGCATTGCCCTTGTGGTACGCCCGATGCGATTCGAACGCACGACACATAGCGTCGGAGGCTATTGCTCTATCCAGCTGAGCTACGGGCGCAATAATATTATAGCACATTTGTTTTGCATTTTCAAGTATTTTTTTAAAAAAAGCTAAAACGCCCGTATAAAGTTCAGCGGTAGGATCTTTTAACGTTGGTAAGCTCGGCGATGTAGTCGATAGAAACGTTGTAAATTTTTGCAAGCTGAATTATGATGTCAAAGGGGATCTTGTGTTCGCCGCGTTCCCAACGGCTGTATTGCTTTTGGGTAGTGTCAAGCTTTTGGGCAATGTCTTCCTGCCTCAGGTTGTTGTCGGTTCTTAAGTCACGAATTCTTGGGTATTGGAGCATAATTCCACCTTCCTTTTTAAAAATTTTTTCATATTATACCAAACCTCACATGTGCAGGTTGATTGTAGTACAAAAATGTAGTAAAATTAAACGGTAAGCAGTAAACAGTAGCAGGAGCGTTCGCTTGCGCGAACGGATTTTGATTGTCACAAAGGGGAACGTTGCCGATAAACTTAAATACAATCAAAAAACCGCCGTCAGGCGGATACTTACTACTATTCACTTTTTACTGTCAACTGTAAACTGAAAAAAGCCGCCCTTATCGGGAAATGGTCAACAAATAATCTTTGTGACGAGCCCTTGTCCACATTTCCGCCGTACAGAAAAGGGCAACTGAAAAAAGCCGCCATTACTGAGAAAAGGTCAACAAATAATCTTTGTGACGAGCCTTTGACCACCCCACCGCCGTACAGAAAAGGGCGGCTGAAAACAAGCCGCCCTTACTGGGAAATGGTGCAGGACATTGTCCTGCTGGTGATCCACCCGGGAATCGAACCCGGGACACCCTGATAAAAAGTCAGG
>CANQNY010000136.1 GCA_947625335.1 uncultured Clostridia bacterium
TACGCGCTTATCGGTTTCGAGATAAAAAGCGTGCCTAACACCGCCGCCGCGACTATCCCCAAAATTACGGGAATATCGTCCATGGAACTTCCCGAAAAAGTTCCCTTTGACCAATCGTGCAGGTTTACAATATCGGAATCTTTCGCGAAAGTCACCGCGAAATCCGTAATTGCCGAGCAGATGTAGCCTATCATTATCCCGCACACCACCAGCATGGACATACGTTTCATCTTGCGCGACACGAGCAGCACGAACCCCAAAGACAGCATTGCCCCCACAAACGCCGCCGCGACCATTACCGCAGAGCTTACCGACCGCACATACCGAAACACGACTATCATCGTGAGGGCGACGGTGAGTTTCGCGCCCGAAGACACGCCGAGAACGAACGGTCCTGCTATCGGATTGTGAAAAAACGTCTGCAAAAGGTATCCCGACAACGCCAGCGCGCCGCCCAGCAGCAACGCGCAGAGCGCGCGGGGAATTCTTATTTTCCACAGAATATCGGAAAATTCTCCCGCGCCGAAAATCGACCGAATTGCCTCGGCAAACGGGATTTGCGTGCTGCCTATGCAAACGCTCGCGAGCAGCACAAGAACCGTTCCCGCGCAAAGCGCCGCAAACGCCGCGGTGTATCTCGCCGTCTTATTCGCCTTATTCACCGTTCTCACCCGCGCCTTTCGGCTTGTACAAAAACGTCGGAGGATTTTCGTCCGCTGTGCCGCTTAAAACCGCATGGAAATCCGCAATCATCGTGCCAAACTGAATTGACTCCTGATAAAGATTTTCCCCCGTGCACCAGACGTTGCCCTCGCGAACCGCCTTGAAATCCGCAAGCAGGGGGCTTTTTTCGAGAATTGCGTCCAAAGAATCCGACTCGCCGCCGATAGTGCTGTTGTAAATCACAACATCGGCGTCTTTAGCCTCGGCATAGAATTTTTCGGGTTCCATAACTATCGTTGAAAGACCGCTTTCTCCGCTGCCCAAGTCCTTGAAAACATACTCCCCGCCCGCAAGCTCGATCATTTTCGTGATGTAATCTCCCGACCGTCTGACAACCGCCTGACCCGCCGTGTTTATGTAGAAAAACGCGACTGTTTTCCCCGTTTTTTCGAGGTTCTCGATAGAGGACAATTTCGCCGACTGCTCCGAAAAAATCTTTTCAGCCTCGGCAGTTTTTCCCGTTATCTCGCCGTAAACTTTTATCCACTCGCACCGCCCAAGCGGGTGGGGTTCGTAGCTTGCGTAATCGATAAAAACGGGAATTCCCAGCTCCACGAGTTTTTCCTTGACTTCGGGGGAATGTTCTATCATGGTGGACTGAATTGACAGCCTGCACCCGCCCGACAGCAAAAGCTCGTAATCGGGTTCGCGGTATTTTCCCGCGTAAATCATTTTCCCCGAATTCATCGCTTCCCGCGCGTAATCCACATACCAATCCTCGGCTTTTATGCTCGAAAATTTTATCGCGTCTCCCGCGCCGATTTCCGCAAAATGACCCATTGCCGCTGTCGCTGCAAGGTAGAAATTCTCCGCGGGCTGCTGAATTACAACCACGTCATCATCGAGATTTTTCGGCGGTTCGCACCCTTCCGGAACGACCAGATAACGCGCGTTTTGCATTGTCGTTATCATCGAATAACCGCCCTCGTAGCGGTCAATCGAAAATTGCTGTGCGAACTCGTTTTCGACGTGTTCCAAAAGCGTTAATCCGTCCTCGGAAACGCTGTTTTCGGAGGGTGAAAAATTGTCCGAACAGCCGCAAATTGTCACCAAAAAAACCAGCAGAAGAAAAGCCGCAAATTTCCTCATTTTTTCGCCTTTCTTAACACCAAAACTATCACCGCAGCGACCGCCGCCGCCAGCACCGCTCCGCATACAATCAAAATCGGCAGCGGCGCGATCTGCGAGCCGCTTTCCGGGACGGAAACGCTCTCCGAGGAGATGTATTCGGTGGTGGAAGTTGCAGAACTTTCCACGGTGGCTGAACTTGAAGAAATGGTTGAGTTTTCGGTGGAGGTTGAACTTTCAGCACTTGTTGAACTTTCCGTAGAATTTAAACTCTCGGAACTCTCGGAATTGTCCGACGTGCGGATTTCCGCTCCGCTTACCAAAAGCGTGTAGTCAATCATATGCGGCGCGGACATCGCGACGGTTTCCGCCTTAATCGAAATTTCCTCGTCAAGCGCGGGAATTTCCACCGTAAAAACCGCTTTGCCGTCGACAATTTCGGGCGTGTAACCCGTCCCGTCAATCTCCATATAATCATAGCTTGAACTGCTCCAGACAAGGGTTGCGGTTATCTTCCCGTCCTCGACGTGAACGTCGGCGGGAGACATTATTTTCGCCTTCCCCGAACCGCCCGAAAGCGTTACTTCCACCTTAAAATCGCCGTTTTTTAACATACTATAATTCCCCTCCAAAACTAAAAAAACGCCTTTACCGCAAAGTAAAGACGCCGAAAAAACGCATACGCACCGCGCACACGTTTTCGTACTGCCAATTACTCGTGGCATTGAGCAAAGCTCCGTACAAGCGCAGGGCAGGTCTCCCGACTTGGGGATCACAGCTTGGAAAGGTCTTCCCGAAAAATCAGTGACATAATCTTTCCGCGCTCCCCCGATACGGTGACGAGTTCGCACAGGATTCACACCTGTTTCCCTTTTCATCGAACCGTTTCGCAATGCGAATTTTCGACACCCGACGCTTAAATATTAAGTTTTACAACTATAATTTTACCACACCTATTCCCGTTTGTCAAGAGGTTTTTCAAAATTTTAAATACCCTTTTCGAGTATCTCGTAAATCAGTTTCATATCGAGATTTTCCCGCACGGCTTGCGCTAAAATATCGTACTGCGAATTTTTGTATTCCGCGCGGTCAACATTTTTTATTTTTCGCTCAATTCCCCGCCGTTTGTAAAGCGTGTTTACAATCGTATCCGATACTTCCGAGTTATCGAAAATTCCGTGTATATAACACCCGTAAACGCTGCCGTTCTGCGCTCCGCCGACATTTAGCAGAAGCAATTCGGGAGTGGTTGTATGCCCCATATGAATTTCATAACCGCGGAAATTCTTCCCCGAAAGCTCGGAAAAAACGCCGCCGACTTGCTCGAATTTTCCCTCGGTAACGGTGCGTTTTTTTTCGGCTGAAAATACCGTTTTTCCGCGCAGCAATCCCATTCCGCGGACGCTCCCGCCGCCCTCCGAGCACAGCGGGTCGGAAATTTCCTCGCACAGCATTTGATAACCTCCGCAAATTCCGAAAATCGGCACGCCGCCTGCCGCGCATTTTTTTACGGCGCATTCAAGCCCGCTTTCCCGCAGAAATTTCATATCCGAAATCGTGCTTTTCGTGCCGGGAATTACCACGAGGTCGGGCGACAAAAGCTCCTCGGGTTTGGAAACGTATCTCACCGAAACGCCCTCGTAACTCGAAAAAACATCGAGGTCGGTGAAGTTTGAAATTCTCGGAAGTCTCACCGCCGCAATGTCGATAAACCCTTTAGCGGTGCGGTTTGCGAGCCTTTCGGAGAGACTGTCCTCGTCGTCGATATCGCATTTTATGAACGGAATAACACCCGCTACGGGGATTTTTCCACGCTGTTCAAGGATTGAAATTCCGCTTGAAAAAATTGATTTATCGCCGCGAAATTTGTTGACAACAAGCGCCTTCACAAGCTCGCGCTCACGCTCCTCAAACAGCATTAGCGTCCCCAAAAGCTGCGCGAAAACGCCGCCGCGGTCAATGTCCCCGACCAGCAGCACGGGCGCGCGCGCAATTTTCGCCATGCCCATATTCACGAAATCGTCCGCGCCGAGGTTGAGTTCCGCGGGACTTCCCGCGCCCTCGATAACGATTATGTCAAAGTTCTCGGACAGCGTTTTGAAGGCATTTTCGACGTCGGTAACAAATTCTTTTTTTCGCGAATAATATTCCGCTGCGGTCATATCGCCTACCGGAACGCCGTTTAAAATAACCTGCGACGCCGCGTCGGAAGTGGGTTTAAGCAGGATCGGATTCATCAATGCCGAGGGCTTGACGCCCGCGCATTCAGCCTGCATTGCCTGCGCTCTGCCTATTTCAAAACCGTCTTCGGTGACAAACGAATTCAGCGCCATATTCTGCGATTTAAACGGCGCTGCCGAGTACCCGTCCTGCCTGAAAATTCGGCATAACGCTGCGGAAATCAGGCTCTTTCCGACATTCGACATCGTGCCTTGAATCATGATTGATTTAGCCATTTTTGACCCTCCCGATCGCGTTTAAAAGCGCAGAATTTTCCGCGTGCGTTCTCACCGCAATTCTGAAAAATTTATCGCTCAAACCCTTAAAATTTTCGCAGGATCGTATTAAAATTTTCTCGCGTAAAAGCGCATCATAAAGCGGAATATCGGATTTTAAAAGCAAAAAATTCGCGTCAGACGGGAAAACTTTTATCCCGAATTCGGGATAAAAGTTTTCCCGTC
>CANQNY010000137.1 GCA_947625335.1 uncultured Clostridia bacterium
TCCCCCGCCCGAACCAAAAAAGCCGTTCAGCAGCCCGCATACGCCGCCTTCAAAAAATTTTTTCACCTATCTCACCTCTGAATTTTTTTGCACAAGTTTGCAAGCCGCGAAAAACGCGCGCCCGCAAGCCTAAGCTGCCGGGCAATTTGCAAATTTCCCGCACAACCGCGAAGTTGAAACTGCCGAAAACCTCTAAACTATTTTGCGCGGTTTTGCGCGGAATTTTCGCTTTCCGCAAAATATACAAAAATTTACTCGGTTTTTTGGCATTTTCACGAAAAAGCATTTTGCCGTTTTAATTGTTGACAATAAAGGGTATTTGTGTTAAAATAGAAGAAGATGTTATTTTAATAACAATTTAGAAAACAATAAAGGAAAGGGATATTATGGTTTTAACAGGTTCGGATATTATTGTTGAATGTCTGCTCGAACAAGGCGCGGACACGATTTTCGGCTACCCCGGAGGGGCGGTGCTGAACATCTACGACAGCTTGTACAAATACAGCGGCAAAATCCGCCATATCATCACGTCCCACGAGCAGGGCGCGTGCCACGCCGCAGACGGCTTTGCAAGAGCTACCGGCAAAACGGGCGTGGTGCTTGCAACCTCCGGTCCGGGGGCTACTAACCTCACCACGGGGCTTGCGACGGCGTATATGGACTCCGTGCCGCTCGTGGCGATTACGGGAAACGTTTCCTGCGATTTGCTGGGGCTGGACAGTTTCCAGGAAGTGGATATCACGGGCGTTACAATGCCGATTACTAAGCACAATTTCATTGTAAAACATATCGATGAACTTGCCGACACAATCCGTCTTGCGTTTAAGATAGCGGGCAGCGGCAGAAAAGGTCCTGTGCTTGTGGATATACCGAAAGATATTACAGCTGCAAAGTGCGATTATTCCCCCGCAGACCCCGAAAAGCCGCTGATTATCCCGGAAATGTCCAAAATCCGCGATATTTATAATATCAGCGAGGAGGAACTGTCGAAAGCATTAGAGCTTATCGAAAACTGCGAAAAGCCGTATATCTACGCGGGCGGAGGGGTTATCTCGTCGGGCGCGGAAGAGGAGCTTGCAAAGCTCGCGGACGTGTGCGACGCGCCCGTTTCCTGCTCGCTTATGGGGCAGGGAGCTTTTGACCAGACAAATCGGCGTTATATCGGAATGCTCGGTATGCACGGCACGGTAAAAGCGGCGGCGGCTTTAAACGAGTGCGATCTGTTTATCGGCATAGGTACGCGCTTTTCCGACCGCGTTATCGGAGAGCCTGCGGTTTTCGGGCGGCATGCGAAAATTATTCACATCGACATCGACCCCGCCGAATTCAACAAGAACGTCGAGGCAAAGGTGACAATCAAGGGCGATGTGAAAGCGGTGCTTGAAAAGCTGCTGGAAAGGGTTACTCAAAAGAAAAATCCGTGGACGGACGAGCTTATCGAAAAAGACTTCGGCGAACCCGTGCAAAAAGGCACAAAGGACTTCCCCGTCACCCCGCAGGCGGTGATTGAACGGCTGGACGAATTGACTTCGGGCAACGCCGTTATAGCCACCGAAGTCGGGCAAAATCAGATGTGGGCGGCGCAGTTCTACCGCTTTAAAAACACGAGAAGTTTCGTGTCCTCGGGGGGACTGGGAACTATGGGGTTCGGGCTGGGAGCGGCTATCGGCGCGAAAGTCGGCTGCCCCGACAAGACCGTTGTAAACATCGCGGGCGACGGCAGTTTCGCTATGAATTTAAACGAGCTTATCACCGCCTCCGCGCATAATATCCCCATTATCGAGATGGTAATAAATAACAGCGTTCTCGGTATGGTGCGCCAATGGCAGCGGCTGTTCTACAACAAGCATTTCTCTCAGACAACGCTTGACAACCGTCATATCGACTATGTTAAACTCGGGGAGAGTTTCGGTATAAAAACCTTTGTTATCGCGAAAAACGAGGATATTGAGCCCGTTTTAACAAAGGCTCTGGAAATCTCAAAAACCGCGCCCGTTATGATAGAAGTGAAAATCGACCGCGATATTAACGTTTTGCCGATGATACCCGCGGGAAAGCCTATCATAGACCCGATAACTTCAATAGAAATAGAGCGGGAGGGATAATTATGCAGGAATATGTTTTATCGGTAAAGGTTGCAAACCATAACGGCGTTCTGCCGCGCGTAGGCGGGCTTTTCAGCAGGCGCTGCTACAACATAAAAAGCCTTAACGCCGCCGAGACCGAAGAGCCGAATATCTCGCGGCTTACAATCGTTGTCGCGGGTGATTTGAGGATTTTGGAGCAGATCAAAAACCAGCTTATGAAACTGTACGACGTGTACGAGGTGAAAATTCTCACCGACGCGGTTACGCGTGAACACATACTAATCCGGGCGGGAAGAAATTCCGAGGACCGCCATAAGATAATCGAAATCGCCAACCTCTACAGGGCAAAGCCCGTGGACGTTGCCGAAAACTCCATTATGCTGGAGCTGACGGGTGAGCCGCAGAAAATCGACGCATTTCTTAGCCTTATGAAACCGTTCGGGATTATCAAAATGGTGCGTTCGGGTATTACCGCGCTGGAGAGGGATTAAACGGTTAATTGGTAAATTTTAGGAGGAGTGACTTATGGACTACGAAATCATTGACAGCGTCGAGAGCTTTGAAGCCGCTCTGGAAAGAGTAAGAACCGCGCAGAAAGCATTCGCGGAGTACTCGCAGGAGCAGGTTGACAAAATTTTCCTTGCGGCGGCGTCCGCTGCAAACAAAATGCGTATTCCGCTCGCGAAAATGGCTGTAGAAGAAACGGGAATGGGCGTGGTTGAGGACAAGGTTATCAAAAACAACTACGCCTCCGAGCATATCTACAACGCCTACAAGAACGTAAAAACCTGCGGTGTTATCGAGCGGGACGATGTTTACGGCGTGGCAAAGGTTGCCGAGCCTATCGGCGTTGTGGGAGCGGTTATCCCGACGACTAACCCCACTTCCACCGCGATTTTCAAGGCGTTAATCTGCCTTAAGACCAGAAACGGCATTATCATAAGCCCGCACCCCCGCGCGAAAAACTGCACGATAGCCGCGGCGAAGGTAGTCCTTGAGGCGGCGGTGAAGGCGGGCGCGCCCGAAGGCATTATCGCGTGGATTGACGTGCCGTCGCTCGACCTTACAAATATGCTTATGCGCGAGTCGGACATAATCCTCGCGACCGGCGGTCCGGGCATGGTTAAAGCGGCGTATTCAAGCGGAAAACCCGCTCTGGGCGTGGGCGCGGGAAACACCCCCGCGATTATCGACGAGAGCGCGGATATTCTGCTTGCGGTAAGCTCGATTATCCACTCCAAGACATTCGACAACGGCATGATTTGCGCGTCGGAACAGTCGGTTATCGTGTCGTCGAAAATTTACGAAAAGGTCAAAAAGGAATTTGAGGCGCGCGGGTGCTATTTCCTCAAAGACAAGGAAATCGACAAGGTCCGCAAGACGATTATCATAAACGGCGCGCTGAACGCTAAAATCGTCGGGCAGTCGGCTTACAATATCGCAAAGCTTTCTAAAGTGAGCGTTCCCGAAGACACTAAAATCCTTATCGGAGAGGTCGAATCCGTCGATATTTCCGAGGAATTTGCACACGAAAAGCTCTCCCCCGTGCTTGCTATGTACAAGTCGAAAAATTTCGCGGACGCTTTAAACAAAGCCGAGCGGCTTATCGCGGACGGCGGCTACGGGCACACCTCGTCGCTGTATATCGACAGCGTGACGGGAGCGGAGAAAATTCACGAATTCGCCGAGCGTATGAAAACCTGCCGTATGCTTATAAATACGCCCTCCTCGCACGGCGGCATCGGAGATTTGTACAACTTCAAGCTCCCGCCCTCGCTGACATTAGGCTGCGGCTCGTGGGGCGGAAACTCCGTGTCGGAGAACGTCGGCGTAAAGCACCTGCTGAACATCAAAACGCTTGCTGAGAGGAGAGAAAATATGCTGTGGTTCCGCGCTCCCGAAAAGGTGTATATCAAGAAAGGCTGCCTGCCCGTGGCTCTGGAGGAACTGAAGAACGTTCTCGGTAAAAAGAGAGCGTTTGTCGTTACCGACTCGTTCCTTGCAAAGAACGGTTTTGCAAAATGCGTTACCGACAAACTCGACGAAATGGGAATTACTCACACGACGTTCTCCGACGTTGAAAGCGACCCGACTCTCGCGTCGGCTAAGGCGGGCGCGGAGGCTATGCGGAAATTCGAGCCTGACGTAATCATCGCTCTGGGCGGCGGCTCGGCAATGGACGCGGGAAAAATTATGTGGGTGCTGTACGAACATCCCGAGGCGGATTTTGCGGATATGGCAATGCGCTTTATAGACATTCGCAAGAGAGTGTACACGTTCCCGAAAATGGGCGAAAAAGCGTATTTTATCGCCGTTCCG
>CANQNY010000138.1 GCA_947625335.1 uncultured Clostridia bacterium
GCTTTTGTACGGCGTGAAAATGCTGACTGCGCCGTATGTGCTGCTGCTTATCGTGCTGCCGATGGTGCTGGTTTTCTTCAAAGAGCCGCTTTGCGCGTTGGTTTCGGGAAAACCCGTTGAAAAGAAGACCATTGGCAATTTCATTATCGAGAATTTCATTGAGATTTTCGAGAGCGTTATAAGTTTCCTTTCAAACACCATGTCCTACCTCAGAGTCGGCGGATTTGTACTGTCCCATGCGGGATTTATGCTGGTGGTGTCGCAGCTTGCCGGTACGGCGGGAGACGCTCCCATAACGGCGAAAACGGTTATCGTGTACATTATCGGAAATCTTGTGGTAATGGGCATAGAGGGACTGTTGGTGGGAATTCAGGTTTTGAGACTCGAATTCTACGAGATATTCAGCCGCTTTTACGAGGCGGACGGCAAGGCTTTCACGCCTATAGTTATAGACCTTGATTCGTAATGTAAAATAAGATTTTGGAGGACAAAATTATGAATACAGCACTTCTTTTAATCCTGCCCGCGGTAATCGTCGCGGCAATCATGACCCCTTTGTTTGTAAGCCTTAAGAGAATTCACGATAAAAAGCCCGTAAACAGAAAACGCGCGGTTTTGACGAACGTAATTTCGTTTTTCGGGGTACTGGCTTTAATGACGGTAATCCCGTTTACGGGGGCGTTTGCGGATTCGGCTCAGGCGGCGGAGGCTGCAAGCGGTCTTGCGGAGGGACTTCGCTATATCGGCGCGGGACTTTCGACGGGTCTTGGCACTATCGGTACGGGTATAGCGGTAGGCGGCGCAGCTCCCGCGGCTATCGGGGCGGTTTCCGAAAACGACAAGAGCTTTTCTAAGGCGCTTATCTTCGTTGCGCTGGGCGAAGGCGTTGCGATTTACGGACTGCTTATCTCCATTCTTATCCTGTTCGGTTAAACGGTATGAAATTCTTTATTATAAGCGATAATGTCGACGCCCAGATGGGCATGCGAATAGCGGGTATCGAGGGCGCGGCGGCTTACGATAAGCAGCAGGCTCTGGGGGCTTTGGAAAAGGCTGTCGAAGACGAGGAAATAGCTGTTGTGCTTATGACCGAAAAACTGGTGAAATTGTGTCACGAGCGGGTGTACGATATAAAACTCAACTGCCGCAGACCGCTTATTGTCGAAGTTCCCGACCGCGGCAGCAAAAGCGGAGCTATTGACGCGATAAGCCGCTATGTCGAGGAGGCTCTCGGCATAAAGCTCTGATTTTCCGAATAAACGAAAAGAGGAATTTTATGGATATAAACGCTTTAAACGAGTCAAAGCTCGGAATGTTCCGCCAGGCGATTGATAAACAGGCTGACGATGAAATTAAAGAGC
Organism: uncultured Clostridia bacterium; assembly: GCA_947625335.1. Classification (GTDB taxonomy): domain Bacteria; phylum Bacillota; class Clostridia; order Oscillospirales; family Ruminococcaceae; genus CAG-115. Next base: position 1,362 of record CANQNY010000138.1, read on the forward strand.
AAAAGTCGCTTATCCGCGAAAGAAAATCCGCTGCGGGCGCGGCTCGGGCGGAGCTTGACGTGAGGGAAAAGCTTGCGAAAATTCACGCCGAGCAGAGTGCTGCCGAGGCGAAGTTCAAAAAGGAGTTTTCGCGGTGCGATTTTGAGATAGCGCAGGCGGTAAGACTTCACAGAAAAGAGCTTATCGACGGCTTTTTTGCGGATATCGAAAGCGAACTTTCGCGGTTTTCCGAGTCGGAGAATTACGAAAAGCACCTTAAAGCGGCTGTCGCGAAAGCCGAAACCGAACTTGGGGAAAATTTTGTTGTTCTTGCGAGAGAGCGGGACGTTGATATTTTGAAAAAGCTTACAAACCGCGAGGTGCGCGCGGACCGTTCGATAAAACTCGGCGGGATTTGCGCTCTGGACGAAAGCCGCGGATTGTTCTGTGATTATTCGCTTGATAAGGCGTTGAATGACGAGAAAAACGCATTTTCCGGGCGTTCGGAGTTAAGGCTTTAAAGAAAGGAAGAATTGCTTGTGAACAGCACGATTTATTCTATAAACGGTCCTGTCGTTAAGGCTTACAAGGCGCGCGGATTTTCCATGCTGGAAATGGTGTATGTCGGCGAAAAGCGTCTTATCGGAGAGGTCATTGGCGTGACCGATGAGTTTACCACAATTCAGGTCTACGAGAACACCGCGGGGCTTAAGGTCGGAGAGCCGATTTTCCCCACGGGCGAGCCTGTCTGCGCGACGCTGGGACCCGGGATAATCTCGAATATTTTCGACGGGATAGAGCGTCCGCTCCCCGATATGATAAAGACGGACGGCGCGTTTGTTTCGGAGGGAAATACTCTGTTCTCGCTGAATACCGAGAAGGAGTATGACGTTACCGTAACGGTAAAAGTCGGCGATAAATTAAGCGGCGGGGACGTGTACTGCACCTGCCCCGAAACCGCGCTTATAACGCATAAATGTATGGTGCCGCCTTATATGTCGGGCGAGGTCGTGTATGCCGTTCAAAACGGCAAATTTCGCGTAAACGACACGATAATAAAGCTTCGTCTTGACAGCGGCGAGGAAAAAGAGCTTACGATGGTTCAGCGTTGGGCGATAAAGAAAAGCCGTCCGATAAAAAAGCGTCTGCCGATAAGCCGTCCGCTTATCACGGGACAGCGCGTTATCGACACGATAATTCCTATAGCAAAAGGCGGCGCGGCGGCTATTCCGGGCGGTTTCGGCACGGGAAAAACCATGACCCAGCATCAGCTTGCAAAATGGTGCGATGCGGATATAATCGTTTATATCGGCTGCGGAGAGCGCGGAAACGAAATGACGCAGGTCCTCGAAGAGTTTTCCGAGCTTATCGACCCGAAATCCAACCGTCCGCTTACCGACAGAACAGTTCTTATTGCGAACACCTCTAATATGCCCGTGGCGGCGCGCGAGGCGAGCATTTACACGGGGATAACGCTTGCGGAATATTACCGCGATATGGGCTATCATATCGCGATTATGGCGGATTCGACGTCGCGCTGGGCGGAGGCTTTGCGCGAGATTTCGGGGCGTCTGGAGGAAATGCCTGCGGAGGAGGGTTTCCCCGCATATCTGCCGTCAAGGCTTTCGGAGTTCTACGAACGCGCGGGTTATGTCGAGAATTTGAACGGCACGGAGGGCTCTGTCACCATTATCGGCGCGGTGTCGCCGCAGGGTTCTGACTTCTCCGAGCCTGTAACGCAGAATACCAAGCGTTTTGTGCGGTGTTTCTGGGCGTTGGATAAATCGCTAGCCTACGCGCGTCATTATCCCGCAATCGACTGGAACAGCAGCTATTCCGAGTATATCGAGGATCTGTCGGAGTGGTTTAATAAAAACGTCGCTCCCGACTTTATGGAACTTCGGCAGGAGATGTCCAACATTCTCGGCGAGGAAACTAAGCTTATGGAGATAGTAAAGCTTATCGGCGCGGACGTTCTCCCCGACGATCAGAAACTTACTATCGAAACCGCGAGAGTGGTGAGAGTGGGCTTTTTGCAGCAGAACGCCTATCACAAGGACGACACCTATGTGCCGCCCGAAAAGCAGCGTCTTATGATGAAGGTCATCTCCACGCTTTATAAGCGGTCGCTGGAGGCTCTTAAAAACGGCGTTCCGCTGTCGGATATTACCGCTACGGGGCTGTTTGACAAGGCTGTTAAGATGAAATACGATATTCCGAATGACAATCTTAAAATGTTTGACGGCTATATTAGTGAAATTGAAGAAAAAATCGGCGGTCTTACCGTTTAAGGAGGGCAATTTATGAGTGTACAGTATCTGGGACTTAGCGACATAAACGGTCCTCTGGTGGCGCTGGAGGGCGTCAAGGGCGCAGCGTATGACGAGATTGCCGAAATACGTCTGGAGGACGGTTCAACGCGTATCGGGCGTGTGGTCGAGCTTGCCGGAGATAAGGTCATTTTGCAGGTGTTTGAGGGCACAAGCGGCATTGCTTTAAACAACACGAGAACGGTTTTTTCGGGAAAGCCTCTTGAAATACCGCTTGCTCCCGAAATGCTCGGGCGCGTGTTCAACGGCGCGGGAAAGCCGATTGACGGGTTAGGGGCGGTGTTCCCCGAGAAAATGGGCGACGTAAACGGGCGCGCTTTAAACCCCGTGGCGCGGCAGTACCCGAGGAATTATATTCACACGGGAATTTCCTCTATCGACGCGCTTATGACGCTTATCCGCGGGCAAAAGCTGCCTATCTTTTCGGGTTCGGGATTGTCGCACAATAAGCTTGCCGTTCAGATAGTAAAGCAGGCGAAACTTACGGGTGAAAACGGCGAAAACGGGGGAGATTTTGCGATAGTTTTCGCGGCAATGGGCGTGCAAAACGACGTTGCGGAGTATTTCCGCCGTTCGTTTGTGGAATCGGGAGCTATCGAGCGCGTGTGCATGTTCCTTAATCTTTCGAGCGACCCTATAATCGAGCGTCTTTTAACTCCG
>CANQNY010000139.1 GCA_947625335.1 uncultured Clostridia bacterium
CTTGCGATAGCGGAGCTTATAGCGGGCATGTCAAAGCCCACGGTGTCGATTGTGCTGGGCGGGGGACATTCTATCGGCGTGCCGCTTGCGGTGTCGGCAAGGGAGAGTTTTATAGTCCCGTCGGCAACCATGACTATTCACCCCGTCAGAATGAACGGTATGATGCTGGGCGTGCCGCAGACGATGAATTATTTTGAGAAAATGCAGGACAGGATTACGGATTTTGTTTCGCGAAACAGCAAAATGAAACCCGACCGCTTTAAAGAGCTTATGATGAAACGCGACGAACTGGTTTTGGATATAGGCTCGGTGCTGGACGGAAAGACTGCCGTGAAAGAGGGCTTAATCGATCATCTCGGTTCTCTTTCGGACGCTATATCAAGGCTTTATAAGCTTGTCGAGCGGAAAGCGCCCGCTGCCAAAAATTCCAAATCCGGGAAAGCTCAAAAATCGGCAAAAGCCGCGGAAGTTCCCGTTGTGAAAGCCAAACGCGGCAGACCGAGAAAATCCGACAGGGGGGGAAACTTGTGAAAGGATTGGAAAATAATTTAGATCCCGAAAATGATGAGGAGCGTTTTAATTGCGTAACTGACGAAAACGAGCGCATAAGAAAGCTTATTTCGGGCGATCCGAATAAATTCTTAAGAACAAACGGCGGCTAATACCGCGGCGGTTATAACCGAAGGTTATCACCGCTGTACATATAAATAAAAAAGGGGAACATTATGGATTACATAAGCGTAATAATTCAGGCGATAATTCAGGGTCTGACGGAGTTTCTGCCGGTGTCCAGTTCGGGGCATTTGTCGGTGGTGCAGCACCTTACGGGTTATACTGGCGAGACCGCTCTGATTTTGTCGATAGTGCTGCATTTAGGCACTCTCGCGGCGGTTTTCGCGGCGTTTTGGAAAACGATCTGGGGCATGATAAAGGAGTTTTTCCTGTCAATCGGCGATATTTTCACGGGGAAATTCTCGTGGCGGGAAATGTCCTCCGAGCGCAGAATGATGATAATGGTGATAATCGCGACGCTGATTTTGGTGCCGGTTTATCTCGTGAAAGATTTTTTCACGTCGCGGCAGGGCGACGGGGATATAGTTTTCGAGGGTCTTGCATTTTTGTTTACGGCGCTGCTGCTGTTCTTGTCGGATAAATGCAAAGGCACTCGGACGGGCGGGCAGATGAAAATTTCCGACGCGGTGACAGTCGGACTTTTCCAGTGCGTCGCGCTGTTTCCGGGAGTTTCCCGTTCGGGTTCGACAACCGCCGCGGGACTGTTCTGCGGGCTTGAAAAGAACACCGCGGTCACTTTCGCGTTTATACTCGGAATTCCCGCGATACTCGGCGGCAGCGTTTTGGAGCTGGGCGACGCCGTCAAGTCCGACATGGAGCTTGATTACATAGCATTGGCTTTGGGGTTTGTAATTTCGGCGGTAGTGGGATTTCTGGCTATAAAGCTTGTAAAATGGCTGCTCGAAAAGGACAGGTTCAGGATCTTCGGCGCGTACACGCTTATAATAGGTCTCGCGTGCGTTGCGGGAGGTATTTGGGAACACGCAGCGGGCGGTTCGCTTGCAAATTTGTTTGGTAATTGATTACATAAAAAAGGAAGAATAAAATGGCGGAAAATAAAAGAAATTCCCGAGGGACGCGTTCGGGATATACGGGGAAAACAACCTCGAAACCGCGCTCCAAAAAGGCGGCGGAACTTGAGGCGCAGCGGCTTCGCGAGGAGGCTCTCAGAAAGAGTTTGCAGCGTCGCAGAGCGGCGTCGGTTATTTTGTTCACGCTGGGGATTTTTCTTACGCTTTTGGCGATTATTCCCGGCAGCGAGGGCTGGCGCGCGCTGTATAACGTAATGCACGGTCTGTTCGGGTTTTCGGCGTATCTTGCGGGTCCCGCGCTTATCTACATCGCAATTATAACCTCCGCGAAAGAGCCGAAAACCGCGATAGCGTGGACTGTGTTCAAGTGCGTGTTTTTCCTGCTGCTGATTTGCGCGGCGGTGGAGATTTTCGCTGTCGGCACGGTGAACGGAGAGAATTTCGGCGAGGTCGTGAAAAATCTCTACATAAACGGAAAAGATTTCAAGGGCGGCGGATTTTTCGCTTTGATACTCGGCGTGCCGCTGTTGTTTTTGGGGAAACTCGGCGCTGCGGTCATTATCATCATTTTAGCTCTTGCGGGCATTCTTTTTATGATAAATATGCCGCTTAACGAGATGTTCTCAAAAATGGGCGGCGCTGTGAAAAACGCGGGCGCGACGGCTAAAGAATATCACGACCGCCGCCGCGAGGAGTCCGCTGCTGCAAACGAGGAGTATCAGCGTCTGCGCGAGGAAAAACGCCTGCAAAAGGCAATAGCCGACCGCGAGAAATTCGAGCGCCGCGCCGCTGAGGAGGAGGAAAAGCGCAAGAAACTTGAGGAAATGCAGGATATTGTAAACAGCGTGGGCAAACCCGTGCCGGGGAAAAAAGCTGCCGAGCCGCAAAAGCTGCCTAAGCCGCAAAAGCAGCCGCCCGCCGAGCCGCTTAATACCGAAACTCCCGCAAAAAAGCCCGAAATAAAGCTGCTGGGCGAGGAGGAGTCGGATATTATCCGCGAGCAGAAAAAAGAAAGCCGCGATTATCAGCAGGCTTTGAAGAAATATATGGAAAAACGTCACCCGATTATGCGCGACGACAAGCCTGCCGAAGACCCGAATAAATTCGAGGATAACGATATCGAGCTTGTCCCGATAATCGACGCTCTGGACAAGCTGAACGCCGAAAAAGGACCCGCGCGAGTGTCGAAAATAGTTGACGCGCCGAAAAAGGATATGACGTTTTCGGACGAAAGGGAGGATAAAGAGGAAAAAGAGGAGGTAACCGAGCCCGAATTTTCCGATATTTCCGATGTCGAGGAGGCTGAACTTCCGATTGATCTTGACGATATAATCACGGAAAATCGTCCGTTCGACAGCGCGGGTTTTGTAGAACCTCCGACGCCCGCTCCCGCTCCCCAAAAGGAGATAACTACGCCGGGGCAGGGCGGCACGCTCACTTTAGAGGACGTGTACACGCTCCCGCCTATGACGCTTTTAAATCCCGTGAAAAAGCCTGTTTTGCAGTCGGATATCGATTCCGAAATCCGCCGCAACGCGGACAAGCTTGTGGAAACGCTTAAAAGTTTCGGCGTTCAGACAACCTACCTCGGCGCAAGCCGCGGTCCGTCGGTTACGCGCTATGAACTCCAGCCTGCTCCGGGCGTTAAAATCAGCAAAATAGCCAATCTTGCGGACGACGTCGCGCTGTCGCTTGCGGTAAGCGATGTGAGAATTGCTCCCGTTCCCGATAAGGCGGCGGTGGGAATTGAAATTCCGAATAAAGTGAAAGATACCGTATTTTTCAGGGAACTTGTCGATTCCGCGGAGTTCAAAAAGACGTTTGACAAAAAGCTTGACACCGTTCTCGGCAAGGATATAAGCGGCAACACCGTTTCCTGCAACGTCTCAAAAATGCCGCATTTGCTTATTGCGGGAACTACGGGTTCGGGAAAATCCGTCTGCGTAAATTCTATTATAATGAGCATTCTTATGAAATCCACGCCGTCGGACGTTCGGCTTATAATGGTAGACCCAAAGCAGGTTGAATTTATGATGTACAACGGCATTCCGCATTTGCTTATACCCGTTGTCACCGACCCGAAAAAAGCCGCGGGCGCGCTTGCGTGGGCGGTTACCGAAATGGAGCGGCGGTATACGCTGTTTTCGGAGAATAATGTGCGAAATATCGACGGCTTTAACGAGCTTTGCGGGCATGATGAAGAACTTGTCAGAATGCCGTCGATAGTTATCTTTATAGACGAGTTAGCGGACCTTATGATGGCGTCCCCGAAGGACGTTGAGGACAGCATTGTCCGCCTGGCGCAGAAAGCCAGAGCCGCGGGTATGCATCTTGTCATAGCAACGCAAAAGCCGACGGTTCAGGTTGTCACGGGACTTATAAAGGGCAATATTCCGAGCAGAATTGCGCTTATGGTAGCGTCGCAGATAGACAGCCGCGTAATTCTTGACGCGTCGGGCGCGGAAAAGCTCTTAGGCAACGGCGATATGCTGTATATGCCCGTGGGCGCGCCGAAGCCTATAAGACTTCAGGGGTGCTATGTGTCGGACGACGAGGTAGAACGCGTTGCGGAATTTATTACACAGACATTCAAGGCTGAGTACGACGAGGGAATTATGGCGGAAATCGACCGTCAGGCGGAGATTGTAAGCTCCGGGGATAAAAACGCCGCCGCAGACGACGACTCTTCCGACGGCGACCAAGACG
>CANQNY010000140.1 GCA_947625335.1 uncultured Clostridia bacterium
GGGCATCCCCAAAGAGAACGTACTGATGCTCTGCGCAATGGATGCCGCAGGTTATGCCGTCAAGTTCGATCTGGGTCATAGCGCCCTTGATCTTGTCGCAGAGGTCGGACGCGGACATAGACGCGTCGTTTACGCCTGCCTTTTCAAGAGCAGCCTTTATCGCATAAACAGCGTCGTAAGCGTCAGCCGCAAACTGGATAGGAGTTTCGTTGAACTTAGCCTCGTAAGCCTCGGTGAAAGCCTTGGACTTGGGGTCGGGAGAAGACGCCGCAAAAGGAGTCATAACCAGAACGCCGTCGCATACGGACAGATTTTCGCCCAGAATTGCGGGGTCAGCCAGACCGTCAAGACCGTCGCCGCCCATAACGGGGATATTCAGCTTGCCCTCAGCCTGCTGCAGCACCAGAGCAGCCTCCTGATAGTAGAACGGCAAAAACAGCATTTCTGCGTTGCTGTCGGCTATCTTCTGAATTTGTACCGAGAAGTCGGTCTTGGAGTCCGCGGTAAACGCCTCTTTTGCTGCAACAGTCAAGCCCTTGTTTGCAGCCTCGTCCTCAAAACCCTGAACGATACCCGTAGAATACGGATCGGAGCTGTCGTAGATAATGCCGATATTCTTAGCGGAGAGGTTGTCAGCGATATAATCCGCCGCCATTGCGCCCTGCATAGGGTCGGTAAAACATACGCGGAAACAGTTGTCGCCCGCGGTAATGCAGTTTATGGACGAACCCGACGGAGTGATAAGGAACATATTATCCTTTGCCGCCTCTTTGGAAACAGCCTCGCACGGAGCGGAGGTAACAGTACCCACCAGCACCTTCATGCCGTCGTCCTTAAGGGTGTTGTACGCGTTTACGGACTTTTCCGCGTCATGCTCGTCGTCCTGGGACTTGAGTTCGAGTTTCATGCCGTTAATGCCGCCGGCAGCGTTAATCTCGTCAACAGCCAGCTGCGCGCCGTTCTTTACAGCGATTCCGTAAGACGCCGCGCCGCCCGTAAGCGGACCTATCATGCCGACAACGAGCGTATCCGACGAGCCTGCGCCGTCCTTACAGCCCGAAAAGCCCAACGCCGCCGCAGCCGCCAGAGCCAGCGCGCCTACGCGTTTGAATGTGTTCTTCATAGCCAAATTCCTTCCTTTTTCTTACAATTTAATGTTTTTATGTGCAAATGAATTATTTCCAATAACTCCTTGCAATTTTAATATAACATTTAATTCAAAATCTGTCAAGCGCAAAATCGTAACAATCTTACAAAGCAAATAAAAAATTTTTATGCATTTTCCACAAAAACGCGTCCTAAGCACCCCAAAATGCGCCCATCGCCCCGCCATCGCACCACAAAAAAACCTCGCCGAAAACGGCGAGGCGTCTGGACCGGTAAAATATACCGCACCCGCGAATGAAAGATTTCAAAGCGCGGTCTGCAAAAGCGGTAAATCACGCTCAATCCGCAAGATAGTTCTTCACCAGCACCTGCAAAAGCTCGTCCCTGTCGATATGGCGGATAAGCCCGCGGGCATTGTTGAACGTCGTGATGTACGTCGGGTCTTCGGAAAGAATGTAGCCGACCAGCTGATTTATCGGATTGTAGCCCTTTTGTTTCAGCGCGTCATACACGGTGGTGAGGATCTCGCGCATCTCGTTTTCCCTCTCCTCGTGAACCGAAAAGGTCATAGTTTTGTCCATCATTGTCAACCCTCCCCCGTATGTCCGCCGCGCCCGCAAAAGCGCGTGTTTCGTATTCTTCTAGTATGATTATAGGACATTTCGCCGAAAAATTCAACCCCTTTTTTCACTTTTACTGTGCATTTCTCCGAATAGCACAAATTTTCTACAACCTATTTAGTTAAATTATACAAAAAATCTCTTCCAAAATATACATAATTATAAAATTTGCTAAAACACTTGTATATTTCGATTTTTTGTGTTATAATTAAGTAAGTAGTTTGATGACTATGTATTTTTGTATATTTGAGGGGAGTTTTACATATGGCAGTCGGTGACGGCGGGTTCAGCACAAAGCCCATGGGTTTCGACAAAAACGAGGTCAACGAGTACATAAGCAATCTTCGCAAAAAAATGAACGAGATCGAAGCGGATAAGCGCGTAAACGATGAAAAAACGCGCGCTGCCGTTAAAACCGCGGAAGAGGCGGACGCGAAAATTCAGGCTCTGAAAAACGAGTACGAACAGAAAATGTCCGAGCTTGAAGAGCAGATAAAACTTGAGCGCAAGAAAGCCGAGGCTGTTGAAATTCAGCTTGACGAGGCGAAAAGAAAGCTGAAACAGTCGTCCTCAAACGTCGCGGCAAACGCAAGCGCAAATGCAAACGCCGCGGAAATTATCGACAACGCGAACGCCAAGGCGCGCGAGATCGTCGAAAAGGCGAAAAAGACCGCGTCGGAGATGTTGTCGGCGGGAAGCGTCAGGGGCGGCATGTCCGACGAGTTTATGGCGGTGCTTAAAAGGTTCACCGAGACGGTGTCCGAGGGTCTGCGCGAGGTGAATTCCAAGGCTGCGGAGCTTGCGAACGCTCCCGCGCCCGAAATTCCCGATTTTTCGGAGTATACTGCGCCCCGTGCGGAGGTTGCAAGACCCGAACCGCCGAAAGCTGCCGAAAGACCCGCGCCCAAAGCCGATGTTGACATGGGCGGCGATTTGTTCTCGACCGATATGGATATGGGCGGGAACGACGGCATGGATATGTTCGATATGGGAAGTCTTGACAATTCCGACAGCGATATGGATCTGAGCGGTTTCGGCGAGGATATAAAGCCCCTCGACCCGCAAAAGCCTAAACACGAGGTAGTCGAGGGATTTGACCTGTCAAATGCCGGAAAACCCGCTCCGCAGGAGGACGATGTTTCCGAGATTGAGCCTCTCGATGAAAAGCGCGGCGGCGCAAAACCCGATGATGAGTTCGCGCGGGATTTGATAGTTCAGACTGTGCCGAGTTCCGCTCTTTCGGAAAGCCTTGACGAAGATCTTCTCGCGGAAGTTAAAGAACGCGAAGAGGCGTTTGCGGTTCAGCCCTCGGACGGTATGGACGATTTCGATATGGGCGGCATGGATATGGGAAGTTCAGGCGACAGCGGAATCGACGCTATGAACGCCTTGCTCGGTCAAATGGGAGCGGCTCTCGAAAGCGCGGGCGGAAACGCCTCCGATGATTTTGAGCTTGATAATTCCGATAATTCGGCTGAAGACGATTCCTCAAACAGCGCGCCCAATCCGTGGGCGGATTTGCAGGCTCAGCTTAACGCTATGGAGCAGTCGGGCAGCATTGCAGACGAACCCGCTGCCGAAGAGCCGAGCGCGCCTGCGGCGTCCGATGACAGAAAAGTTCCGGACGCGGACGATTCGTCGATCTGGAATTTCGGCGGCGATTCGTCGGGCGACAGTTCGGACGACGATATGAGCGCGGATTTGTTCGGCTCATTCTAAACCCTGTATTCAAAGGGCAAGCTGGTCTTGCCCTTTAGAATTTGTTGGGGGCAGTTTGTGCAGTGTACACATTCTGTATTATTTTAGCATTTTATGTCGGAAAGTTATCGTTTTTGGGGGAAATTTGCTTAAAATGCGCGTTATCGGGCGTTTGGGTTGGATAATTTGTTCAGTACAAGCCGCTAAAGCTGAAAGAATGCTGCGCAGCGAAAACGTATGTTTGGATTACACAGGCTGTATTTATTGTGATGTTTATAACTAAGAGTAATGGAGAAAAATATGATTGAAATTGATGTAAGCGAGCTTAAAACCGCGGCGAAAACGCTCCGCGCGGGCGAAAAAGTGCTGCTGTCGGGGACGGTGTACACCTCGCGCGACGCGGCGCATAAACGCATAAAATCGCTTATCGAGCGGGGCGAAAAGCTCCCATACGAGCTGGAGGGCGCGGCGATTTACTACGCAGGTCCGACCGCCGCAAAAGACGGCATGGCGATAGGCTCGTGCGGTCCGACAACTTCGGGGAGAATGGACGTGTATTCCCCGATGATGCTGGATTTGGGGCTTTGCGCGATGATCGGCAAGGGCGAACGCTCCGAGGCGGTCTGCGAGGCGATAAAGCGCAACGGCGCGGTGTATTTCTGCGCGGTAGGCGGCGCGGGCGCGCTGGCGGCGAAGTGCATTACCGA
>CANQNY010000141.1 GCA_947625335.1 uncultured Clostridia bacterium
GTCTGCAAAGCTCTGTCATAAAGCTCTGGCAGAAACGCATAACCTCGCCGTCGCTCTTGCCCTTGGGATCAAAGTCGGAGCCGCCCTTGGCGCCGCCCATGGGGAGCGTGGTGAGAGAGTTCTTGAAGATCTGCTCAAAACCGAGGAACTTTATAATTCCCATATATACGGAGGGGTGCAGACGAATTCCGCCCTTGTACGGACCGATAGCGGAGTTGAACTGAATTCTGAAACCGCGGTTTACGCGAACCTTTCCGCTGTCGTCAACCCACGGAACGCGGAAGATAATCTGTCTTTCGGGTTCTACAATTCTCTCGAAAACACCCGCCTCAACAAGGTCGGGACGCTTTTCGACAACGGGCTGGAGCGTTTCAAAAACCTCCGTCACCGCCTGAATGAACTCCGGCTCGCCGGGGTTTCTTTTCTTAACCGTTTCCAACAGGTCTGCCAAATACTGATTTTTTAACGCCATTGTTAAAAATCCTCCTAAATAAAATTATAAGCAAAAATACTTACGGTGATATTATACTATATTTTTTCCTTTTCTGCAAGAATTATTTTTCAATTTTTTCAAAAAGATTGATAAATTTTGTAGAAATAACACATTTTACCTGCCGATTTTTATATATTTTACACAAAAAAACCAGCTTTTCCGAATTTTAAAATGAAATAAAAAATAATTTTAGTGTCAAATTGAACGAATCACTTTTTGCCCGATGAGTCGGCAAGCATTTTCGCCAGAGCCATAAACACTTTCTGCTGTTCGGGCGGCATTCTGCGAAAGCTTGTAAGCAGAGCAAGTTCGCTTTCCGACAGTACAGGCTTATCGCCGCATTCGCCGCCGAACAGATAATCCACCGACACATTAAGCGCGTTCGCCATCTTCATCACCAGATCGAAGTCGGGCTGCCGCTTGTCGTTGAGATAGCCGTTCATGGTAGAGGGAGATATGTGCAGCATTTCGGCGAATTCCTTTTGTTTTATGCCTTCAAATTCCAGAATAGCTTTCAAATTTTTACCAAATTCCATATTATCACCCATTGTATATTTTAAACGAAAACAAATACAATATCTGTATAATAATCACAAATTGAGAAAATTAGTGTTGACAATTTGCAAATTGAGTATTAAAATAGATAATAGGACAAAAAAGGAGGATTTATTATGTGCTTTATTCCGAAAGACGCAAGAGATGTTTCCGATCTTGACGAGGTCGAAAGAAACAAGCTGTTCGAGGACGGAGCGCTCGGCGACACCTTCGAGCAGGTGACGGCGTGCGTTCATCTGCCGTATGAGATAAACCGCGATTTGTCGCCGGAGTGCTTTCCAAAGGGCTGCTATTGCGTTACTTTTATAATGAGACCGAAATATAAAAGCCTGTATTTCAACGGCGATAACGTCTGCATAGGCTATACGGCGGAGTCGGTAGTGACCGATAAAGCCGCTTATCAGCGCGTTTTAAACGAATCTTTGTTCGATTTCTTTAAAGACGCGACTAATTTTTTCAAGTAATTTTCACATTCTATCCCCTTGACAAGGAATTGTAAAAGAGTTATAATTAAAATAGGTTTGCGGTTGAGAGTTTTTTCACAATCGCGGCAGGATTGGAGAATTAGAGGGGATAGTTATGGGGACTTCAAAAAGGAAGAAAATCGCGTCGCGGCTTATGAGAGTATGCGCGGCGACGGTTTGCGCGGCTTTTCTGACGGTTTTCGCGGGGAGCCTTAAACCTTACGTTTACGCGTCAAGCAGCCTTGAAGACAAGATTAAAGAGTATCAGGACAGGATTGACGAGATTACCAAGAAGAACAAAGACCGTCAAAGCCAGATCGACAGTCTGGGCGGGAATATAAACTCCAATAAATCCGCTATGTCGATGGTTTCTTCGCAGATTGACGGCATTAAGGAGGAAATAGGCGTCCGCACCGAGCTTATCAATCTCAAAATGGAGATGATAAACGAGAAAGAGCTGGAGATTGAGGCGGTGGAGCTTTCCATTGCCGATAAGGAGCAGGCAATCGACGATAAAAAGGTCGAGATCGCGGGTCTGGAGAAAGAGAACAAGGAAAATCTCGAAAAATTCGCAAAGCTCGCGCGCGTTCTTTATATGAACGACACGTCGGGGACAATTCCCGTTTTGAACGGCTCGGACAACTGGTACAGCTATTTCGTGTATTCCGATGTTGTCAGAAATATAAGCGGTCAGAATGTCGCTTTTATGCAGAGACTTATGGATTCGATAAAGGCGCAGGAGGCGTTAATCGACGCGATGAACGCCGAGATTGCGCGCTTGGAGCAGGATAAGCTTGACCTTCAAACGCAGAAAAAGCAGTTCGAGGAGGAAAAAGCCGCTCTGGAGACCGAGAAACAGACGCTCTCCGCCGAGGCGCAGGAAAAGTATTCGTATTTAAGCGGGCTTACGGCGCAGAACCAGAGCCTGCAAAGTCAGGTGAATTCTCTGAAGTCGGGAATTGAAGAGGGCAATGAAGAGATTGAGCAGCTGAACCGCGATCTTGAACAGCTTATTTACCAGCTCCAGCACGGCAATTCCGATCAAGAGGTATATTCCGACGGATTCCGTTGGCCTTTGGAGTCCAAGTTCAGAATGATAACGACGAATTTCGGGTACGATCCGTGGCGCGGCGGCAATCATTACGGCATTGACGTCGGAAACGCGGGCATAGGCGGGCATAATATCTACGCGGCGCAGTCGGGAACGGTTATTCTTGTGTCGCAGACCTGCAATGAAAACTACGGAAAAAATTATAAGGACACCCACGGCGGCGGCTACGGAAACTACATAGTTATAGACCACGGCGGCGGGATTTCCACGCTGTACGCGCATTGCGCGACGATTTATTATGCGGTCGGACAGCACGTAAATAAAGGCGATATTATCGGCATAGTCGGGTCTACGGGCTGGTCTACGGGATTTCATCTGCATTTCGAGGTCCGCGTGAACTCCAAGGCGGTAAATCCGTTCAATTACAGTTATCAGTACGTTTAAAGCGTATAATAAAAGCGGTTGGGGTCAGCCGCTTTTATTTTTTGCAAAAAAATTATAATCCCGCTTGACAAGCGGGAGAGATTTTGTTATAATTATAGTGTATGTTTTATTTGTAGAATTTTGGAAAGGGTTGTTGAGTGTGAGCAAGTGCCGTATGACGGTCGCACGGGCTATGACCGAGTGCCTAAAAGCGGAGGGGATAACGGATATTTTCGGGTATCCGGGCGCGGCTATTTGTCCTTTTTATGATGAATTGTATAATACGGAGATACGGCATATTCTCGTGCGCCACGAGGTGAACGCGGGTCACGCGGCGTCGGGTTACGCGAGAATTACGGGGAAACCCGCGGTGTGCGTTGCGACAAGCGGTCCGGGAGCGTTGAACCTCATTACCGCTATCGCTACGGCGTATATGGATTCCGTTCCTATGGTGATAATAACGGGTCAGGTGAATTCCGATCAGATAGGGCGCGATGTGTTCCAGGAGGCGGATATTACGGGTTCTGCCGAGCCTTTTGTAAAGCACAGCTACCTGTTAAAGCACCCAGAGGACACCGCCGAGGTGTTCAGGCGTGCGTTTTATATCGCGGGCACGGGCAGAAGAGGTCCTGTGCTTATAGATGTGCCGTTTGATGTGCAGCAAGCGGAGATAGATTTTGAATACCCCGAAACGGTGGATATCCGTTCCTACAGACCCAGTTCCAAGGGCAACGGATTTCAGATAAAACGCGCTGTAAGCGTTCTCAAAGAGGCAAAGCGTCCGCTTATCTGCGCGGGCGGCGGACTTTTCACGGGGAACGGCGCGGCTTTAATGCGCGAGTTTGCGAAGTCGGCTGATGTTCCCGTGGTGTCGACAATGATGGGTCTGGGGGCGATGCCGTCCGACAGCCCGCTTTATTTCGGCATGATGGGTATGCACGGCAAAAAAGCCGCAAATTACGCCGTAAACCATTGCGACGCGCTGTTTTTGCTGGGCGCGAGGGTCGGCGACCGCGCGATAGCTGCTATGGAGCGGCGCGACGATCTGACGGTGGTTCACATTGATATAGACCCTGCAGAAATAGGCAAAAATATCGGCGCGAATGTTCCGATTGTCGGGGATATTACGCTTGT
>CANQNY010000142.1 GCA_947625335.1 uncultured Clostridia bacterium
GGGGCTGCCGTCGGGCAGAACGGCGCTGCCCCGCATGAGGCCCAACACCGCCCTGATAAGCCTGTCGGAGGATTTTATATATGTAGTCGCCGCGCCCGCCTTGTAGAGGGCGCATTCTCCGCTGTTGAGGTCAATTCGGCAAATATCAAGGGTTGCGTAGCTTTCGTCCGCGCTTTTTATCATCAGCACCGTATTGACCGTCTCTAACGCTACATTAAGCGAAATCCCGCTTTTCAACAACTTTGACAGCACCGAACACGCCATAGCGGAATCCACTCTTGCGCGCGGACCGCTGCCCATGCCGTCAGACAAGATTATATAAAGCCGCCCGTCGGGGTCGGTAAAGCTGTCGTAGCTGTCCCCGCAGACGGAATTTTTCCCGCGCGGTATCTGAAACGCGCCGATTTTCGCACAAAGAGCGGTGTTTTCGCAGGCGGTAATTCTATACCGTCCGCCGCCGCCCGACAGTTCGGGAATTTTAAGCTCCCGCCCTAATGTCTTCGACAGCAGAGTTCCGAGATACTCCATATCAACGCGCGGTTCGCACGAGCCGTATGCCTCAAAACGCAGCCGCCCGCGGCGGTCGGTCATGACAAACGCCTGCGGATAGGAAAAACCGCTGTCAAGCAATACCTTTTCGGCGCGTTTTTCGGCGTTTCGGCTGCGGTTCGCGGAAAGCGTCTCGGGCTTTCGCCGCCCCATATCCCGAAGTATCTCCCGCACTCCCGAAAGCTGGTCGATATAAATACGCCGAAGTTCCCGTATCCTCCGCTCGTCGGAAATTACCGACAAATACCGCGAATATTCCTCCGAAACCGCCCTTGCAACACCGCTCGGATTTAAACAAAGCTCCGAACATTCGGCTGACATCGAAAGCTCCGACAGCGGCTGTCCCGCGCGGACTATCCCGCACAATCTTTCAAATTCACACTTGAACGTTTCGTAATACTTCCCCCAGCAGACCATTGAGTTCGGGCAGCTCTTACAGCAGCGTTCTGCGGCGCGTTCGGGAATATCCTCGGGAGCGGCGCGGTATTTTTTGTCAAGCGTTTCGGCGGCGGCAAATATCCCCGAACCTATACCGCCTATCGCGTCCGCCGCGAAATTAAGCCGTTCTCCGATAATCATAGCGACGGTGCTGTCGGAAAATTCGTCCTCGGGGTCGGAAAATTCCTGCCCGGTTGACCGCTTTAACGGCAAAAGCACAAACGCCGCGCCGCTTATTACGGACTCTGTAATTATTCGCCAAGAACCCTCGTCAAGCCCCGAAATCATCACGGCAAACGAGCATATAAACACATACAGCGTAGCCCTCGCCGCTTTGCCGAATTTTGAAAAACCGCCTCCCACCGCCGCCGCAAGGGCAAGCACCGCCGCTCCAGCGCCGACCGCGGGAGAATACGCGCATATCCCCGCCACGGCGGGTATGCCTATCACGGCGCACCACGCTATCCCGCGCTTTGCGGCAGCGGAAAGCAAGATTATTCCGAGCAGCGTTCTCCCTATATTTATATATGTATAGTCCAAAGCGGCAAAAGACATAAACCCCAGCGCCGCCACCGCCGCGAGCAACGCCCTGTCTTTCGGCTCGGCAATGTTAAACCCGCGCATTACGGCAATATTCGACAGCTTGCAGACGCTTGCCGCGAAAACCGCCGAGGCTATCGCGGCACCGGTTATCAAAAACAGCTCCGACGCGCTTTCAGCCATTGCTATCCTCGAAAAGAACACCGCAAGTCCCGCAATTATAGTTCTCTCGACCGTTCTTATCTTCGGGTTGTTGAAATCGGGGATTATCTTCGCCGCGAACACTATCGCCGCCGACGCTATGCCGATTTCTGCGTCGGGAAACCCGTGCAGAAACGCTCCCGCAAGCCCCCCAAGCAGCACTAAAAGCGAGCGTTTGCCGCAAAGCCCCGCCGCAAGAGCCGCCGCTCCGGGCGCTGCGAAAAAGCACGAGCTGCCAAGTTCCAAAAAAAGTCCCAACGTCACCCAAAGCACGTTTTCGCGAATAAATTCCCCTATCCGAAAAGCCAAATTCTCGGTTTTCTCTGTCATTTATATTTCCCCCTTATTTTTATACAGCCTGTCCCCATATAAAGGCACGTTTTTATCATAACATCTTCGGAGAAAAAATGCTGTCATATTCGGTTGACGGTTTTTGGGAATTTGTGAATAACGGGGGATTTTTTTAACAAAATATTTGACAAAACAGTAATTTTGTGTTACAATTATAGAAACAGGCGTTTTGCCGAAAAAAGGAGTTTTCTTATATGAATAACTATTACTCATTGGCGTTGAAAATGATAGACATCGGAATGTACGACGAGGCGATAAATCACCTGAAACTCGCGATAAGCGAGGCTAAAAAAGCCGACAGCGAAGATATGGCGGTGATGATTTCCTGCGTGCTTGGAGAGCTTTACGCAAATCTAGGGCAAATTTCCGAATCTAAGGCGGTGTTTACCGAAGTATGCGAATATTGTGATAAAACAAATTCTCTGCCCGCGCAGAAAGAAATTGCGGAGAAGTTTTTGAACTCGTTTGATTCGGGCAGCGCATTGCAGAAGTTTACCAAAAATTCAAAGCCGCAGCAGAACAAAGCTTTCATCTCAAAGCAGATGAGAAAACGCAAGTAACAGTACCCGTTTCGGAGTATTCGGAGGACAGCTATGGCACGAGTGGACAAGATAAATTACTACCTTGATATTGCACAGACCGTTGCGGAACGCGGGACGTGTCTTAGGCGCAATTTCGGCGCGATTATCGTTCAAAACGACTCTATTATCGCGACAGGCTACAACGGCTCTCCGAGGGGGAGGGTAAACTGCTCGGACAGGGGCGTGTGCACCCGCGAAAAGCTGAATATCCCGAGGGGACAGCGGTACGAACTTTGCCGCTCGGTTCACGCGGAGGCAAACTGCATTATCTCGGCGGCGAGAAACGAGATGATGGGAGCGGAGCTTTTCCTTGCGGGGCTTGACGCGAAAACCGGCGAAATTAACGGAGACGTCGAGCCGTGTTCGATGTGCAAAAGGCTTATTATCAACGCGGGCATTGAAAGAGTGTATGTCCGCAAAACGCCCTCGGAATACAAGATTTTTGACGTAAATTCCTGGATTGAAAACGACGACAGCCTTGAGGGCAGCGAGGGCTACTGATTTGGAGCTTAAACTGACGAATATCGGCGTGATAAAAGATTTGTTCGAGCGGCACGGGTTTTCGTTCTCGAAAACGCTCGGGCAGAATTTTCTGATAAACCCCGCCGTCTGCCCGCAAATCGCCGAACAGGGCGGCTGTAAAGGCGATGTGTGCGCGCTTGAAATCGGCACGGGCGTGGGCGTGCTTACAAGAGAGCTTGCCGAGCGGTGCAAAAAAGTTTGCGCGGTGGAGATTGACGAGCGGTTAAAGCCTATTCTCGCGGAAACGCTTGCCGACCTCGAAAATACCGAGGTGGTTTTCGCGGACGTTTTGAAAATCGACCTCAAAAAGCTTTTGGAGGAAAAATTCGGCGGCGAGAAGGTTGTCGTTTGTGCAAACCTGCCGTATTACATCACTTCTCCGGTAATTATGGCGGTATTGGAAAGCAGATTGCCGATTGAATCCATGACGGTCATGGTGCAAAAAGAGGCTGCGGACAGGATTTGCGCCGCTACGGGGACACGCGCGTGCGGCGCGCTTTCTTATGCGGTAAGCTATTATAGTGTGCCGAAAACGCTGTTCAAGGTAAACCGAGGGAGCTTTATGCCCGCGCCGAACGTCGACAGCGCGGTGATAAGGCTAGATGTGCGAAAAGAAAAAATTCTCCCCGAAAACGAGGAGAAAACCCTTTTTAAGATAATTCGCGCGGGTTTTTCGCAGCGCAGAAAACAGCTCCTAAATCCCCTTTCGGCGGAACTCGGAATAACGAAAACGCAGGCGGCAGAATTCCTCGAAAGCGTCGGCGCAAAGCCTACCGCGCGCGCCGAGGAGCTTACCTTAAGCGACTACATTGAACTTGAGAAAAAAATAAAAGGCTCGCTGTAACAAGCGAGCCTTTTGGTTATATGGCAGAATCTCTCAGGCTGCCGAGAAAGCCTTAGATGCTAGGAAGAGGCTTGTCGGCTAGCCTTTCTGG
>CANQNY010000143.1 GCA_947625335.1 uncultured Clostridia bacterium
GGATTGACTCCCCTGCCGCGGGTTATATGATGGCAAAACGGGGACTTACCGTCGACTGTATACATTATGTTAGCCCGCCTTACACCTCGGACAGAGCAAGGCTGAAAGTGGAAAAGCTTTGCGAGGAGCTGACGGAATACTGCGGGGATATACGCTTTTTCTGCGTGCCGTTTACGGAAATTCAGGAGAAACTGCGCGACTTCTGCCCGGAAGAGCATTTTACCGTGCTTATGCGGAGAATGATGGTGAAAATTGCCAACAAAATCTGCGAGCGCGAGGGTTACGGCGGGATTATCACGGGCGAGAGTTTAGCGCAGGTGGCGTCGCAGACCCTCCCCGCGCTGTACTGCACCAACGCCGCGGCTGAATTTCCCGTGTTTCGTCCCGTTATCGGAATGGACAAGATTGAAATTACCGAAATTGCGCGGAAAATAGGCACTTTTGAAACGTCAATCCTGCCCTACGAGGACTGCTGTACGGTGTTCTCGCCAAAACATCCGAGAACCCGTCCGAAGATAGAGGAAATTCTCGCCGCGGAAAAGGCTTACGACTTTGACAAGATGATTTGCGAGGCTGTAGAAAAAACCGAAGTTCGGCGGTTTAAATACGGCGAGAGGACGGTGTTCCTCTGATGACTGATGTTGAAATTATAAGTTCACTTCGGCTTCGGGCAAGGCTTAAGAAACTGGTGAAAATCTGCACCGAAAAAGGACTTAAACTGGCAACGGCGGAAAGCTGCACGGGCGGTATGATCTCGGAATGGATAACCGCAATTCCCGGCAGCAGCGCGATTTTTGAATGCGGGATATGCTCGTATTCTAACAGGATAAAACACGAGGTGCTGGGGGTGTCGGAGGACACTCTCGAAAAGTTTTCCGAATACAGCAAAGAATGCGCCGAGGAAATGGCAAAAGGCGCGCTGAAACTTTCGGGCGCGGATATTGCGGTGTCGACGACGGGCGTTGCGGGTCCGTCGGGCGGAACAGAGGAAAATCCCGTCGGGACGGTGTATATCTGCGTGCGTACAAGGCAATTTGCGCTTACAAAAAAGTTTTTGTTTACGGGGAGCAGGCAGGAAATACGCTGCAAAGCGTCGCGGGAGGCACTCAAAATGCTTTTTGCGGCAATAGATAAACTAACACATAATTTAGGGGGAAAATAATCATGCCTTCATACTTAGACGACAACAATTTTGACGAAAACGGTCATATCAAGAAAAATCTCACGGGGAACAACAAAACTCCCAGCAAAAAGGACATCGCGCTTGACAAGCTGGAAATGTCGGGTTCTTCCGCTCCCAAAAGGAAGAAAAAGAGCGACAAAATAAACGGGCGAGGGAACGCTAACCCGTTTGTGAGGTTTGCAATAAGCGCGTTCCCGCAAGCCGACGACCCGCCCGGAGAAAAGTTCAGAAAAGCGTTTTTGCTGATGGCGACGGCGGTGCTTATCGGCGCGCTTGTATTCCTTGGGTGGCAGATTTTCAGCATTGCGAAAGGCAGCGAGACTAACCGCCAGCTTGCGGAAATCGCGGGGTCTCCGATAAATACATCGGGGAGATATTCCCAGCCCGACAGGCTTGCAAACCCCGACCCGAACATCGCTACCAGCGCGGGTACGGAAGAACCCGAATTTATCGACCTCACGCCCGTGGTGAACACGCCGCTTAACATAAACTTCAGCGAGCTGAAATCGATAAATCCCGACACGAGAGCCTGGATAAAGCTTACGGGAACGATGATTAACAACGTGGTTGTGTGTGCGAAAGACGGCGACAGCGAATACTATCTGAAACACGATTTTTACGGGAAAGACTCGGTTTCGGGGACGATTTACTCAAGTCCGGCGAACAAATGGGACGGAACAGACGACAATACCGTGCTTTTTGGGCATAATATGACTAACGGCGAGGGTTTCGCATACGTTATGCACTATGTTCCGAACGATCAAAGCAGCGAGCCGCTGGCGTTTTACAAAGTTCACCCGACCATTATGATGGCGACTCCCGACGGCGGCAGCGCGACTTACAAAATATTCGCGGGTATGATCTGCAATACTCAAGAGCAGTACGGAGAGGTGTTCAGATACACCGACAGGACAAAATTCCGCGACGCAGACGACTTTAACAACTTTATCATCGACGTTATGGACAGGAGCTGGTTCTTTACCGACGTTGACCTGAAATACGGCGACGAGCTGCTTACGCTGTCAACCTGCTACTGGCCGCTGGGAAAAGAAATCGACACGCGCTGGGTGGTGCTTGCAAGAAAAGTGCGCCCCGGCGAGAGCGAATATGTCGATACTTCAAAGGCTTACCGAAACTATCAGGCTAAACTCTTTGACTACTATTATAAACGCTTAGGAAGCTCGTGGTCGGGGTCGGTCTGGGACAGATCAAAGCTTTTAAGCTACTAAACTGCAACCGGTTTAAGGGGGAATTCCTATGGCAAATTTTGTAGAAAAAAAAGAAAACGTATTTTTGAGGATTGCAAAATACCTCTTACCGTGGAAAGGCGACAAGGCGTCGGAGGTAATCCGTAAGCTTATCTTCCTTACCGCGCTTATCGTCCTTATCGTCACGCTTTCTATCATTGTTGTCTTCAAAGGGCGCGTGGCTATCGAGGACAAGGAAAACAACGACCTTGCGAATATGTTCCACGGGTCGGACGTTCAAATCGACACCACCAAGCGCGAGGAACTTGAAAAGCAGTTCCCCGAAGTGCAGGAGCAATTTTTGCCGCTGCTTGAAATAAACAAGGACGTTATAGGCTGGGTGACTATAGGGGCTACAGACCCCGAAGAAAAGCCGTTTATCGACTATGTTGTAATGCAGGGCGAGGACAACGACTACTACCTTAAGCACAACTACAAGGGCGAAAGCAGCATTTCCGGAGCGATTTTCGCGGACGCAAGAGCCCCGATTACCGCCGAAAAACGTCCCGCAAATATCGTGCTTTACGGGCATAATATGCAGTCGGGCGAGATTTTCGGGCGGCTTGCGCGTTATTTCAACTACGGTTTCCAGAGCACCGACCACAACGACATCTCCTTTTACAAAAATCACCCGACTCTGACGTTCAGCACGCTGTACGATACCTCGACTTACAAAATTTTTGCGGGTATGCTGGTTAACACGCGCGAGGCGGGAGGAGAGGTTTTCCAATACCACAACGTTCACAATTTCAGCAGCAAGAGCGAATTTGACGAATACTGCGCGGCAATTCTCGACCGTTCGACGTTTATTACCCCGGACGTTGACTTGCAGTACGGCGACGAAATTCTTACGCTTTCGACCTGCATTTACGGCTATCAGGACGCCGCCGACCCGCGGTGGGTGGTTTTCGCGAGAAAAGTCCGCGACGGCGAGAGCGAAACCGTCGACGTTGAAAAGGCGTTTGCAAATCCCAGTCCCCTGTTTTACGATATGTACTACCAATATCTCGGCGGAAAATGGGAAGGCAGAAAATGGCCGGAAGAAATTATCAAAGGTTACAACAAATAATTCACCTCATGAACGGAAAGGAATGACGGCTTATGGCTGAAATGGATATGGGTTTCGCTCCGAAAGACCCCTCCGGCAAAAAAAAGAAAAAGAAGAAAAAACAGAGTCTCGGAGAAAGCATTGTGTCTACGCTGTTCCCGCAAAAGGGCGACAGCACCGCCGAAATCTTAAGAAAAATCATCTTTATCGCCGCGCTGGTGATACTGGTGGCGTCGGTTGTCACTATCATCTCGTTTATGTGGAACAACTATGTCGAACCCGAAATTGACGAGACAGACCGCGCAATAGTCGAGCTTGTCAACCGTGAACCCACAAAAGAGAATATCGAAAAGCTCCCAGAGGGTTCTGTAAACGAGAAATTCGCAGAACTTTACGCCGAAAACAGCGATTTTATCGGCTGGCTGAATATTCCCGGTACTAACATCGACTACCCCGTTATGCAGACTACCGACAACGAATTTTATCTGCACAGGGATTTCGACAAGAACTATCTCGATTCGGGAACGCTTTTCGCGGACTACGAGGGAAAGATAACCGCCGAC
>CANQNY010000144.1 GCA_947625335.1 uncultured Clostridia bacterium
AACATACTTTCAAAAAACTATAAAAATCAATATCAAATACAACGCGCGCCGAAGATCTCCACATACACCATACAATCCGGTGATACGCTGTGGGCAATCGCCGCAAAGTATTTGGGCAGCGGGGCGCGTTATACGGAAATCGTCGAGGCGAACCCCGATAAAATAAGCGACCCTAATTCTGTTAAAGTTGGGACGGTGATCAAAATACCGTGATCAAGTACGAGCTTTTTATTCAGCACAACAACGCGATTTATTATCCGCCCGTGCTGGACGGCGTGTGCGTCGAATGGGAGCGGAGAGGACAACCGGGAAAGCTGTCGTTTGAAATCGTTAAGACGGACGCTGTTAATTTTGAAGAGGGCGACCCTTGCAGATTTTCTGTCGACGGCGTGCCTATTTTTTACGGCTTTATTTTTGATAGGTCAACGCAGGGCAGTAATTCGCAAAAAATTAAAATAACCGCATACGACCAACTGTATTATTTCAAAAATAAAGACACCTATGTGTATGCGAATAAAACCGCGTCCGAAGTAATAAAAATGCTCGCGGAGGATTTTCGGTTAAACGTGGGCGATATCAGCGACACGAAATATAAAATTGCAGCCCGAACGGAGGAGAACACCGACCTTTTCAGCATTGTGCAAAACGCGCTTGACGAAACGGTTAAGGCGACAAAGGAAATGTATGTGCTGTATGACGCCGCGGGAAAATTGATGCTGAAAAACGTGTCCGAAATGCAAATCGGGCTTGTGATTGACAAAGACACGGCAGGCGATTTTGATTATTCAACAAGCATTTCCTCCGACACCTATAACCGTGTGAAACTTGTACACGAGGACGGCGACAGCGGTTCCCGCAAGGTGTATATCGCGCAGGACGGCGAAAACATAAACCGTTGGGGCGTGTTACAGTATTATGAAAAGCTGGACGACCCCACGGGCGCGCAGGTTATGGCGAACGCGCTGTTATCGTTGTATGACCGCAAAAACCGAAAACTGACCGTTAAAAACGTGTTGGGCGATGTGCGTGTACGCGGCGGTACAATGCTTGTTGTCGTTCTTGATTTGGGAGATATGGCGGTTTCAAATTTTATGCTCGTTGAGCAGGCAAAGCACACATTTAAAGACAATGAGCACATGATGGAATTAAGATTGCGGGGTAATGATTTTGTCGCTTAGTATGAACGAAATAGTCCGCATTATCAAGCGGGCGGCGGTTGACGCAGTCGAGGCGCAAAAGCCTTGTATAGTGCTTTTTGGCACGGTAATCAAAACAAATCCGCTCGAAATCCTTGTTGAGCAGAAAATGACGCTTTCCGAGGCGCAGCTTATTCTTTCCCGAAACGTCACCGATTTTCAGACCGAAATGTCTTTTGACGACCCGAATATAAAGCAGCAATACACTTCGTGGGATATTAACGAAACCGCCGAGGACTCGCCGCGAAAAATCGCTTTCAAGGAAAAAGTCAAGCACAAAATAACCGTTTACAATGCGCTTAAAACAGGCGAAAAAGTTGTTTTGCTGAGATGCGCGGGCGGACAAAGGTTCGTTGTGATCGACAGGATAGGAGGCGGCTGATGGCGGAATTATCATTTTTGCCGCAAACAACAGGCGGCTTTGATACAACGGAATTTACAAAAACTCAAATGCCGGGTTTTACCTACTGTTTGGACACCGCGCACGGGCGCGTTAAAGGCACAACCGACGAAAAAGACGCCGTTTTGCAAGCAGTATATGTGATGTTGAATGTGGAGCGATACGCATACCCGATTTACTCTCGCAATTACGGCGTGGAGCTTTCGGAGCTTATCGGCAAGCCGAAAGACTATGCCATAAGCGAAATAAAACGGCTGATAACCGAGGCACTTTTGCAAGACGACCGCGTAACAGAGGTTACCGATTGGGAGTTTACGACCGGGAGAAACACCGTAACGGCTAAATTCACGATAAACACAATTTACGGCGACATTTCTGCGATAAAGGAGGTTGAAATCTGATGTATGAAGATGAAACCTATGAAGCATTGCTTGAAAGGGCGTTAAACCGCATTCCGAACACGATTGATAAGCGCGAGGGGTCTATGGTTATGAACGGCGTCGCGCCCTCTATGGCGGAATTGGCGCAGCTCTACATAGGACTTGATTTTGTCTTTCGTGCAACGTTTTTGGAGACTGCTCCTCGTGAATATCTGATACTGCGGGCAAAGGACAGGAATATGTTGCCTAAACCCGCGTCAAACGCTGTTTTCCGCGCGGAATTTAATATTGATGTTCCGGACGGCTCGCGGTTTTCCTGCAACGACTTGAATTTTACAGTCGGAGAAAAGCTGACGGACGGTGAACACGCATACAGAGCGGTGTGCGAAACTTCGGGGGCTGTTGCTAACGACTACGCGGGAACGCTGATACCCATTAACTATATTGACGGCTTGACGTATGCGGAATTGGTAGAACTGATTATCCCCGGAGAGAACGAAGAGGACACGGAGGTGTTCCGACAGCGCGTGCTTGACAGCTATCAATCACAGGCTTTCGGTGGAAATCAAGCGGATTATATCGAAAAAGTCACAGCGATTAAGGGCGTGGGCGCGGTTAAGGTTCACCCGGCTTGGAACGCCGATATACGTCCCGCTGCAATGATACCCGACGACGCGGTTAAGGCGTGGTATGACAGCGTAATATCAACGCTTGATGACGCGCCGCGTGCGTGGCTGTCGGCGGTGTTTAATGCGGCAGCGAGCAAAAAGCTTACGGTCGGCGGCACGGTTCGGATAGTCATTATTGCCTCAAATTACGCTCCCCCGTCTGCGGAATTGATTAACGAAGTGCAAACCGCGATTGACCCCGTGCAGAATGCGGGCGAGGGTCTGGGTATTGCGCCCATAGGACACGTCGTGACAGTCGAGGGCGTTAAGCAAAAAGAAATAAATATCGGGCTTAATCTTACATACGCGCAAGGCTGGTCTTGGACGGCGGCTGAAAGTTATGTTAATGCGGTTATTGACAATTATTTTTCAGAACTCGCGCAAAGCTGGGCAAATTCTGAGCAAATCACAATACGCATTTCCCAAATCGAAAGCCGAATTTTATCGGAATGCGCGGCTATGGTTACGGATATAGGTCACACGAGGCTAAACGGCAAGGAGGAAAATGTCGTACTCGACGCTGACAGCATACCGACCAGGGGTGATGTGGTTGGATAGGCACTTAATTGATTATTTGCCGCCGATTCTGCAAGAAATCTCCGAGTTTCGCGCGATAAACTCCGCTAACGAGCCCGAAATAAAAGCCGCATGGGACGCGCTCGCGCGTATTATGGCAAATCAATTTATTGACACGGCTGACGAAATCGGCGTTGCAAAATGGGAAAAGCAACTGAAAATATACCCCAAAGGCACAGACACAATGGACGCGCGGAAATTGCGTATAAAGGCTTTGTGGAACCGAGAACTGCCGTATACCTTGACTTGGTTAAAGAAATGGCTTACGGGGATTTGCGGCGCGGACGGGCACGAGGAAAACATAGAGGATTATATCATTGATGTGTGGCTTGATTATAATGCTTTACCACAGGCGAACGAGCTCGCGCGGGAAATCCTTGAAATGCTCGGCAATGTCGCTCCGCAAAATATGCTTACAAGGCTGACTGCCGCCCTACAATCAAGCGGTTACCTCGCGCATGGCGCATTGACGGAGATGTCAAGAGTTGTGGATATTTACCCGTGGATTGTGAATGAGCTTGAAAGCAGTACAACAGCCGGCGCGGTTGGCATTTCGGAGTTTAACCGCGCCGTTGATGTTTTCCCCTTAAATTTTAAGTTAGGAGGTTAAATAATGAGTGAAAAGAAATACGGCACAGTCGTCACAAATCAAGGCGCGGCGTTAATTGCGGACTGCATTCTCACGGGAAAAAAGCTGCCGATAACCGAGGCGGCGGCAGGCGACGGCGGGGGCGCGTATTATGAACCGACTGCCGACCAGACCGCCCTCAAAGGGGAATGCTGGCGCGGAGAGATTG
>CANQNY010000145.1 GCA_947625335.1 uncultured Clostridia bacterium
CTTAATCAACTATCCCCGTGGGCTTGTGGATTAAGCGCACCGCGGAACTTGTTTTATTGATATGCTGACCGCCCGCGCCTGACGCTCTGAAAACCTCCATTTCGATGTCCTCGGGACGAATATCCACCGAAACGTCTTTTTCTATTTCGGGCATAACCTCCACCGACGCAAAACTCGTCTGGCGGCGTCCCGACGCGTCAAACGGGGAAATTCTCACCAGACGGTGAACCCCGTGCTCCGACTTTAGAAAGCCGTAGGCGTTGAACCCCTCGATGTGCATGGACGCGCTTTTTATGCCCGCGGTATCGCCGTCCAGAATATCAAGCATTTCCGACTTGAAACCGTGTCTGTCCGCCCACTTTGTATACATTCTTATCAGCATCTGCACCCAGTCCTGCGCCTCCGTGCCGCCCGCGCCCGCGTGGAACGACAAAATGGCGTTGCAGCTGTCGTATTCGCCCGTCATAAGCACCGCAAGCCGCTGTTCCTCGTACTCGGTTTTGACGGTCTCGGCAAGAGTGTTTACCTCGTCCGCCATAGAGTCGTCGTTTTCCTCCTCGGCAAGCTCTATCATCGTAAGCACATCATCGCACCCGCTGACTAATTTGTCATACGCCTCTATCGTCTGCTTGTACTGCCCTATCTGCTGCAAAACCGACTGCGATTTTTCGGGGTCGTCCCAGAAATTCGGCTCGGTGGTCTTCATCTCAAGCTCGTCTAGCTTGATTTTAATGCCGTCTAAATTAAGCGCGCCGCGAAGTTCGGCAAGCTGCGGTTTCAGAGCCTCCATAGCGAGTCTTGTTTCATCATACTGTATCATAAAATTCTCCTTAAATCTCAAAATTATCGTTTACCCAAAACACGCCGTCACTCGTATAATATATTCACTACACGAAAGGCAGCCGCTGTCTTTTTTATAGCTGTTTCCGAGTTTTGCATAGTTTTCACAGTGACCCCCTCCTTTAGAATGCAATTTTGATCGTTTTAAACAATCATTATTATTTTACCATATTTTCCCCGATTTTTCAAGGGGATTTTTAAATTTATTTCTGTTAAATTGTACTTGACAAGCGGGGGAAAAAGGTTTATAATCTAATTAGCGGTAAAAAATGACTACAGGGGGAATTTCACTATGGAAGAAAACAAGCTGAAAAGCTTTAGGCGAAATCTTATTCTTATCGCTTTGCTGGAATTGGTCTGCGGTATGTTTATGATAGTTTTCAGCAGCGACTCGCTCGGAATGCTGATTAAAATACTCGGCATTGTCGCGGCGGCTTACGGGATAATCACGTTTTTCGCGTGGCTTATCAAAAAGGACAAGCAGGGCGGTGCACCCGTTATAATCACCTCCGTGCTGGGGGTTGCGGCGGGAGCTATGCTGATTTTCCTGACCGACCAGATTACCGGCGTTTTCACCATTATAGCGGGCATTTTCGCGGGAGTTTTCGGGATAATCAAGCTGCCGGAGATGTTCACCCTGAAAAAAGCGGGATTTAAGAAATGGTGGATACTGCTTATACCTATCGTTATCATCGTCGGCGTGGGCGTGTTTATCGGGCTGAACCCCGAAAACACCGTTTCGCTTACCGCGATTTTGCTGGGAGCGGCGCTTATTGTCGGCTGCGCCGCGGACATCATCTCCATGGCAGGCGCTGCAAGCGCGGAAAAAAGTGGGTCTGCTGCTCTCCCCGAAAACAAGGAGAACGAATAAGTAATAAGTATTAAACGCACAAAAAAACAGCGCACGGCGTTATTTTCTACAAAAATTTAGGCTGTCGAGAAAGCCCCAGATGCTAGAAAACGGCGTTGCGGACTAACCAAATAGGTTGCCGCAATGCCGTTGACAACGCAGATGGGGCTTTATTCGACAGCCTTGAACCGTGCGCATTTTATTTTTAACTATTCACTTCTATCAGCCGCTTGTTGAACTCCTCCGACGGCAACGGCTTTGAATAATAAAACCCCTGCGCCGAATCGCACCCGCACCGGCTTAAGAATTTCGCCTGCTCGCCTGTTTCAACGCCCTCCGCGATAATATCAAGCCCAATATCGCGGGACATGGAGATAGTATGCTCGATTATCTTCCTGCCGCGCTCGGTGTCCATAAACTCCTCAAGAAAGCCCTTATCGATTTTCAACACGTCAAACGGCGTGGATTTGAGCATATTAAGCGACGAATACCCCGACCCGAAATCGTCCATAAGCATGGTAAATCCCGCCGCTTTCATTGCTTTTACAATGTCCTCAACGCCCGTCTGATCGGCGGTTTCGGTAATTTCAAGCTCCAGCATGCTTGTCGGAATATCGTATTTTTTCACAAGCTCTTGAAGTTTCCCAATAATATCGTATGTGTGAACATACTCGCGGGAAATGTTGACCGAAACAGGCACGGGCGTTATCCCCAGATCGATAAGCTCGCGCACCTTTTTGCAAGCCTCTTCCCAGATAAAGCAATCGAGCTTTCGGATAAACCCGTTTTTCTCGAAAACGGGAATGAAATCCGCGGGCGAAATCATGCCCTTTTCATGGTGAAACCACCGCGCCAAAGCCTCCGCGCCGATTATCCTGCCGGTGCTTATCGAATATTTCGGCTGCAGGAACATCTTGAATTCGCCGTTTAACAGAGCCTTTTGCATATCCTCTTCAATCATCTGTTTATGGCGTATTCCCGCCCGCATGGAACTGTCGAAAAAGCCGATATTCTCCATCGCGCTGCCCTTTATCGCCTGACGCGCGATAGACGCGTTATCCCCGTGCCGTCTTGTGTGGAGAGTTCGGTCATCCGCCACCGCCACGCCGAAAATAAGCCTGTACTGCATACCGTCGTACCCCGTAAGCAGGCTTTCTATCTTGTGAATGAAAGCGATAAGCTCCTCGCGCTGTTTAAACGGAGTTACTATCATAAAAACATCGGCTGTAAGGCGGCAGAACGGCTGGTCGTCATTGCAGATAAGAGCGAGCGACTCCCCGAAAAACCGCAGCAGCGCGTCAGCCTTGTCAACGCCGTATTTTTCGTTTACAATCTTAAAACGCTCGACATCAAACTGAATAAACGCGATTTCATCATCGGGGTGGCTGTCCATAACGGCGCGAATTCTCTGCCCAAAAAGCTGCGGGCTTTTATCCGACGTGAAAACGCCCAGAATTTCGTGATTGAACATTGTGCTTTTGGAATAAGGCGTTATTACAAAATGAATATCGGTGATTTTCCCGTCCTCGTCCTTTAAAAGCTGGGAATGAATATGGCACATATGATAATTTTCCCACTTGGGGAGTTTTAGTGAAATATCGGTGCTGATGCTGCTTTTATCCGTGCCGTTTATAATGCCCTCCTCGATGCGCTCAAGAAAGACATCGAACACGCCGAACGACTCGCGCTCTATAATCCCCGACTCACGCAGTTCCGAAAGACTCGAAACGCCGCAAGACTCCCCCGACAGCGGCAAAAAGACGTTATCCCGCACATTTCTGTACAAATGCAGGGAATCTTTATCGTGAAGAACCATCTGTGCGAGATTTTTCTCGTACTTCTCAGGCAAATCAACATTCATATCAGCACCTCCGTTCCCAAATACTTACCATAAGTATAACATATTTTTCTAACATTTGCAATAGTTTTTATGCAAAATAAATAAAATTTCCAAAAAAATCTCTTATGTAGAAATTCTTTTTATTCACCAAGCAAAAAATTTTCAAAATCCCCTTGACAAACCGACGGAAAAAGTGTATAATATTATAGTCACGGAAGCGTATCGAAGTGGTCATAACGGGACTGACTCGAAATCAGTTGTACGGCAACGTACCGAGGGTTCGAATCCCTCCGCTTCCGCCATGACTCATTGACAAAAAAGATATTATGCCCGCAAACGGCTTGGTTAAGCCATTTGCGGGCATAAATCTTGCGAA
>CANQNY010000146.1 GCA_947625335.1 uncultured Clostridia bacterium
CGTCCGAGGGGCGGTTATGCTCGTCCACCGCATGGGGATTAGGTCCTGCGGTGGACGAGCATAACCGCCCCTCGGACGCTGTGTCGGCGCAGGAAAAATACGACGACCTGCACACGCTGTTTATCGGGGACGCGGAACACCGGCGGCTGTGGCTTACGTTTGACGAGGGGTACGAAAACGGGTGTACGGGGAAAATACTTGACACACTCGCGGAAAAGGGCGTAAAAGCGGCGTTTTTCGTGACATACGACTACGCCAAGGACAACCCGGAGCTTATCCGGCGAATGATCGACGAGGGGCATACCGTGGGAAATCACACCGTGTCGCACCCGTCGCTGCCCGAATGTTCCGACAGCGAGCTTTATGATGAACTTTCGGGACTTCACACCTATATAAAGGACAATTTCAACTACGATATGTATGTAATGCGCCCGCCGAAGGGTGAATTCTCCGAAAAAGTGCTTGCCTGCGCGCGGGATATGGGGTATACCACGGTTTTGTGGAGTTTTGCGTATCAGGACTGGCAGACCGACCGCCAGCCAGACCCGTCTGCGGCGTATGAGAAAATCACCTCTAAAACGCACAACGGCGCGGTTTATCTGCTGCATGCGGTCTCCGAAACGAACACCGCAATACTCGACCAAGTTATCGATTATTGGATACAAAACGGCTATATAATCACACCAATGTAAAGGCTGTCGATAAAGCCTCATCTGCGTTGTCAGAGGCTTGATCGACAGCCACAAAAGGCTAGTCGACAAGCCTCTTCCTAGCATCTAAGGCTTTCTCAACAGCCTTAAATATTGTTTTTTTATGTAACAAAAAATTTAATTTCATTCTTCCGAAAGCTGAGTGAAAATTTCCGCAGTTCTGGCTGAGGGGCGTTCAAAGCACCGCGAACTTACAAAATAAATCTCCGCGCCGCTGTTTACAAAACCGCCGAGCGTGCTGTCCGAGGTTATATCCGACCGCGACAGCGTATCATCAGCCACAATGCACTCCGGTGTACCCTCAATGTCACTCGCGGAGAGATAGCCGTCCTGCGAGGCAATATTCTCCCCCGAAAGGCTTAAAACCGCGCTTTCAAAGGTGTCCGCGCCCGCTATGGTGAGTTTTTCAGTCACATACACGAATTTTCCGAGCGACGCGCCCTCGGCGGCGGTTTTAAGAGCGTCCTCGGCGGATTTTGCAATCTCCGTGCATTTTTCCGTCTCCTTTTCGCCCTCGGAAAGCTCTTTCCCGTAAAACGCCCTTGCTATCTCGCGGTACAGCGCGGTGTACTCCTCGATATTCGTCGGAGGGAGCATTTCCAGCA
This sequence comes from uncultured Clostridia bacterium, assembly GCA_947625335.1. GTDB lineage: Bacteria > Bacillota > Clostridia > Oscillospirales > Ruminococcaceae > CAG-115. Next base: position 1,316 of record CANQNY010000146.1, read on the forward strand.
CCGCAATGCCCGAATGTTCCAGAGCGAAAGTTTCACGTTCCGAAAGCGGAGAGAGCGTGAACACAGCGTCGGGTTTCAGGGCTGTAATCGCGTCAATATCGGGGTTTTCGGTGCTGCCGACTTTTTGCGCGGAAAGGGTTTCGGGGAAGTCGCAATAATCGCTTATCCCCACAAGAGCGGACTGAAAACCCAACTCGCAGACTATCTCCGTCGCGGCGGGCGACAAACTTACAACTTTTTCCACCGCCTTTTCAAGCGTTACATTACAGCAATCCGCGGGAAAAGCCGATTTTGCGCTGTCGGACAAGCTGTCCGAGCCGATTATCTCCGAGGGGGTCTTGGTTTTATCGCAGCCCGAAAGCAGCGAACACGCGCAAATTGCACAAATTGCACAGGAAAAGATTACAGAAAAGCGTTTCATAGTTTAATACTCCAAATTCATAGAAATTCGACCGTAAAGCCAATCGACAAACTGCCGGGCAGTCCGCGGAGACCGTCCCCCGCGCAGCAGAGCGAATTTCTCCGCCTGCGCGAACAATTCTTCCTCGGGGAGATTTATCCCGACGTCTGCGGCAAGCTTGCTTACAATGTCGAGATAAACCCGCTTATCGGGCTTTACAAACGTTATCGTTAAGCCAAATCTGTCCGCTAAGCTCATGCTCTCGTCGATAGCGTCCGCGCCCGAAATTTCACGGTCTGCGGAGGTCTCGCGGACAATCTTGCGGCGGTTGGTGGTGGCGTAAATGAGGATATTGTCGGGCTTTCTCGACAGCGAGCCTTCCAGAGCCGCCTTCAGCGCGCCAAAACGGTCGTCGCCCTCGACAAACGACAGATCGTCAATCGCCGCGATAAACTTCAGCGGAACGTCCTTTATCAGCTCGAACAGCGCGGGGAGCTTTGAAATGTCGTTTTTCGAGATCTCCATCATACGAAGTTCGGGAAATTCGTTGAGGATAGCCTTTACCGTCGCGGATTTTCCCGTCCCGCGGTCGCCGTAAAGCAAGACGTTCTGGGCGGGTTTGCCGTTTATAAAGCACAACGTGTTGTCAACCGCCTGCCCGCGCTGAATTTCGTAGTTTTTGAGATCCGACAGCCGTATCGGGTCGGGATTTTCAATCGGGCGCAATTGCCCGTCAAACACAAACGCCTTGTACTTCGCGAAAATGCCGCTGCCGTGCTGTCTTACGAAGTTGAGAAAATACTCAAGTGTGTAATTAAAAGCACCGTTTTCATAATCGGGCAGATCTGAAAAATCCCCTCCGAGCCTCTCGGAAACCGCGCTTTTAAGCTCCGCGGACGTGATTTTCGCAATCTCCCCGAAAATCTTAATATCGTGTTCGAGAGCCTTTATCCGCAAGGGCGCGGGCTCTCGCGCGGCTTTTGAGAGAATTGCCGAATTGCCGTAAATTACCAAATCGTGGAGATATTCCGCGAGCGTGGAATTTTTTTCCAGCAAAACCCGCACGATTTGCCTGTAACTTGCAAGCTCCGAACCCGAAAAATCGCGTAACGCCGCCAAAATCGGGTCGCGCTGAACATCAAAACAGCAAATGCTTTCAATCTTGTTTTTCAAATCCGTCATCATAGTTACCTCTGATCTCGTCTGTCAATTTGTAGAATTCGTCGAGCGTGGAAATCGCACCGAAACGGCTGCGAAACCGCGCCGCGCCGTCTATCCCCCGCACATACCACGCCGCTTGGCGGCGAGCCTCCTTTATCCCGCGCTCTTCGCCCTTGTCCTCGCACAAAAGCTCGATATGCCGCCGCATTACATCAAGCTTTTCGGGAAGAGTCGGTTCGGGGCGGGGCGTTTTCCCCGAAAAATAATCGCGTATCTGCCCGAACAGCCACGGTCTGCCGTAACTGCCCCTGCCAATCATTACCAGATCGCACCCCGTGTACTCGTACATACGCACGCAATCCTCAACGCTTGCAACATCGCCGTTCCCGATAACGGGTATCTTCACCGCGCGTTTTACCTCGCGGATTATATCCCAGTCCGCTTTGCCCGAATAAAGTTCCTCTTTCGTCCTCCCGTGAACAGCGACAGCCGCCGCGCCGTTTTCCTCGGCGATTTTAGCTATCTCCACGGCGTTTACGGAATTGTTATCCCAACCCTTGCGGATTTTCACCGTAACGGGGATTTGAGCAGCGCAAACTGCCGCTTTAACAAGCTGCCCCAACAGCTCCGGCGTTTTCATAAGCGCGCTGCCTGCGCCGCCGCACACGATTTTCGGCATCGGGCAGCCCGCGTTTATATCGATAATATCGGGGCGGTAATTTTCGGCAATTTTTACAGCTTTTTCCATAAAATCGGGTTCCGAGCCGAAAAGCTGCACCGCCATAGGACGCTCGCCCGCCGTCACGGAGAGAAGCTCGGCGGTCTTTTTATCCGAATAACACAACCCCTTGCAGCTTGCCATTTCGCCCACGCAATACGCCGCGCCTGCATCTCGTCGTTGTAACGTTT
>CANQNY010000147.1 GCA_947625335.1 uncultured Clostridia bacterium
ATACTCGGCGGGAATATTTCCGACGAGGAATTTGCGAAAATAAAGCATTATCTTATAAACGCAGTCGAGGCGCGCGAGTGCGGTTTCGAGGAGAAACAGACCCTTAAAACCGTCTGCGACATTCCGACGGAGGTTGAAACGCTTGACGGGTTTATCGAAAGCTCCGACGGCGAGCTTGACGGTCTTATCGCGAAATACGGTCTTGCCATGGACAGCGATGATATAAAGTTCTGCCGCGATTATTTCAAAAGCGAACACCGCGACCCGACAATCACCGAAATCCGCATGATAGACACCTACTGGAGCGATCATTGCCGTCATACAACGTTCGGCACGATAATCGACAGCGCGGACATCAAAACCGACTGTGTGGCGAAAACCTACGCCGAGTATAAACTCCACCGCGAGGAATTAGGGCGGGAAAACAAGCCTGTCTGCCTTATGGATATTGCAACTCTGGCGGCGAAAAAGCTTAAAAAAGACGGACTGCTGCCCGACCTTGACGAGAGCGAAGAAATAAACGCCTGCTCGGTGAAGATTACCGTTGACGTTGACGGCAAGGACGAGCAGTGGCTTTTGATGTTCAAAAACGAGACCCACAACCACCCGACCGAAATAGAGCCGTTCGGCGGCGCGGCAACCTGCCTTGGAGGCGCAATCCGAGACCCGCTTTCGGGGAGAAGTTACGTTTATCAGGCGATGAGAGTAACCGGCGCGTCCGACCCGCTGCTGCCGATAGAAAAGACCTTAAAGGGCAAGCTCCCGCCCAGAAAGATAACCACCACCGCCGCGGCGGGTTATTCCTCCTACGGCAACCAGATAGGTCTTGCGACGGGTCATGTCGCGGAAATTTACCACCCCGGCTATATGGCTAAGAGAATGGAAATCGGCGCGGTAGTTGGAGCTGCTCCCATTGAGAACGTCCGCCGCGAAAGACCCGCTCCCGACGACGTTATAATTCTTCTTGGAGGGCGCACGGGGCGCGACGGCTGCGGAGGAGCTACGGGTTCTTCAAAGTCGCACAGCGTTCAGTCGCTTGACACCTGCGGCGCGGAAGTGCAGAAGGGCAACGCTCCCGAGGAGAGAAAGCTCCAGCGTCTGTTCCGCAATCCTGAGGCTACAAGGCTTATAAAACGCTGCAACGACTTCGGCGCGGGCGGCGTTTCGGTGGCTATCGGAGAGCTTGCGGACGGTCTTGAAATCGATTTAAACGCCGTTCCGAAAAAATACGACGGTCTTGACGGAACGGAGCTTGCTATTTCCGAGTCGCAGGAGAGGATGGCGGTAGTTGTCGCTCCCGAGGACGTTAAGAAATTCTGCGAGCTTGCCTCGAAAGAAAATCTTGAATCCACGCCCGTGGCGGTTGTAAAAGCCGAACCCCGCCTTAAAATGAACTGGAACGGCAAGACGATTGTTGACATTTCCCGCGAATTTTTGAATTCCAACGGCGCGGAAAAACACACTTCCGTTTTTGTGCCGCAGTCCGGGGTCAATTATTCAACCAACCGCACAAATTCCCCCGAATGCTGGGAACAGCTTGTAACCGACCTTAACGTTTGCTCGCAAAGGGGCTTGGTTCAGCGTTTTGACTCGACAATCGGCGGCGGTACGGTGCTTATGCCGTTTGCGGGAAGATACCAGCAAACGCCCGTTCAGGCGATGGCGGCGAAAATCCCCGTGCTTGACGGGGAAACTACAACGGCTTCGGTTATGGCGTGGGGTTTCAACCCGAAAGTTTCGGAGCAGTCGCCGTATCACGGGGCATACTGCGCGGTAGTCGAGAGCATTGCAAAAGTCGTGGCTGCGGGCGGAAATCACGAAAAATGCCGCCTGACGTTCCAGGAGTATTTTGAGAGAACGCAAGGAGACCCCGAACGTTGGGGAAAGCCGTTTGCGGCGCTCCTCGGAGCATACAAAGCGCAGCTTGACATGGGCTGCGGCGCAATCGGCGGCAAGGACAGCATGAGCGGCACATTCGAGCATATCGACGTTCCGCCGACCTTGGTTTCGTTTGCAATCTGCACGGCTAAGACTGACAACATTATCTCCGCTGAATTCAAATGCCCATACAGCAAAATCGGCTTTATAAGACCCGATTACGACGAAAACGGACTGCCCGTGCCCGAAAGCGTAAAAGCGGTGTTCTCGACCGTTGAAAGGCTTATCGCAGATAAGAAAGCCATGTCGGTGTGGAGCGTGGCGAACGGGGGAGCTGCCGAGGGCGTTTTCAAAATGACCCTCGGAAACCACGTCGGCGCAAGGCTTGAAAATATTTCCGACGAGGAGCTTTTCACGCCCGTTTACGGTGCGTTTGTTATGGAGCTTGACGGCGAGTGCGATGAAAGCAACGTTCGCATTATCGGCGAAACAATCCCCGAATACGAGATAATCTGCGGCGATGTTAAACTTGATATTTCTAAGCTCGAAAAGAAATGGTCCGAGGTTCTCGAACCCGTGTTCAAGTCGAAAACTAAGTTCAAGCCCGCACCCGAAAAAGCGGAATTTTCGGGCGGCTGCGAGCTGCTTTTGAACCGCAAATCTCCGAAAATCGCGCACCCGCGCGTGCTTATACCCGTGTTCCCCGGGACAAACTGCGAATACGACACCGCGAAGGCGTTTGAGAAATACGGCGCGAAAGCGGAGATTTTCGTTATAAAGAACCTGTCCGCAGCGGATATAGAAAGCAGCGTGGAGGCGTTCGCGAAACTTATCGAGCAGAGCCAGATAATCGCTTTGCCGGGCGGATTTTCGGGCGGCGACGAGCCGGAGGGTTCGGCGAAATTCATCAACGCATTTTTCAGAAATCCGAAGATAGCCGAGGGCGTGGAAAATATGCTGCACAAGCGCGACGGGCTGATGATAGGCATATGCAACGGTTTCCAGGCTTTGATGAAACTCGGACTTGCGCCTACGGGGCATATCACGCCGCTTACCGAGCAAAGCCCGACGCTTACCTACAACGAGATTGGCAGACATCAGTCGCAGATTGTGTACACCAGAATATGCACGGACAAGTCGCCGTGGCTTGCAAACTGCAAGGTAGGCGATATACACGCGATACCGATTTCGCACGGCGAGGGACGTTTTGCCGCAGGGGGAGAAGTTCTCAGAAAGCTTATCGACAACGGTCAGGTGGCTATGCAGTATGTGGATCTTTCGGGCGCGCCGACAATGGACACCGCGTTTAATCCGAACGGCTCAATGTGCGCTATTGAGGGAATAATTTCACCCGACGGGCGCGTGCTGGGCAAAATGGGACACACCGAGCGTCTGACTGCCAATTGCTGCAAAAATGTCGACGGCAACAAGGAGCAATTGTTGTTTAAGAGCGGCGTGGAGTACTTCTTGTAATTTAAGAGGAGAGGTTTTAAGAAAGCTAATCGACAACGGTCAGGTGGCTATGCAGTATGTGGATTTTTCGGGCGCGCCGACAATGGACACCGCGTTCAATCCGAATGGTTCTATGTGCGCTATTGAGGGTATAATTTCACCCGACGGGCGCGTGTTGGGCAAAATGGGACACACCGAACGTCTGACTGCCGATTGCTGCAAAAATGTCGACGGCAACAAGGAGCAGCTGTTGTTCAAGAGTGGTGTGGAGTACTTCTTATAATAAATAGCAGGGGGAGCGGACAATTTCGCTCCCTGATTTTTTGAAAAAACCCCTTGACAAGTTGTTTTGATTGTGATATAATATTAACGTTGGAGCTTTGGGCGGGTGTTCGCAAAAGTGAATGACTACGGCTCCGTACACGGGGGTATAGCTCAGTTGGGAGAG
>CANQNY010000148.1 GCA_947625335.1 uncultured Clostridia bacterium
TACGGTGTAGAACGCAAAGTGATCGCGGCGTTCTTTATACTCCGTCTTGTGGTAGATAGTTGAACCTACGATTTCAACTTCGCCGGTGTTGTAGTTTCTTTGGAAATTTGTGGAATCGTCGTTTGCGTCCCACAAGCACCATTCGAGGAACGAGAAGAGCTTAAGGCTCTTTTTAGAGCCGCTCTCGTTGGTGATAGTTACCTTTTGAATTTCGCCGTTGAAGTCCTGCGGCACGAAGAATTTAACGGACGCTTTCACGCCGTTTTTCTTACCCGTGATTACCGTATAACCCAGACCGTGACGGCACTCGTACTCGTCAAGCTCGGTTTTTACGGGGCTCCAGCCGGGGTTCCAGACGGTATCTCCGTCCTTCAAGTAGAAGTATCTTCCTCCCAGATCCACGGGAACGTTGTTGTAGCGGTAGCGCGTGATTCTGCGAAGGCGAGCGTCTTTATAAAAGCTGTAGCCTCCTGCCGTATTCGAGATAAGCGAAAAGAACCCCTGCGTTCCGAGGTAGTTTATCCACGGATAGGGGGTGCGGGGAGAAGTGATGACATACTCGCGGGCGTTGTCGTCAAAATAGCCGAATTTCATAAGAAATACCGTCCTTCCATTTCCTTTTTTCCGGGCAAATTACACCCTTATAAAAAGTATACAACAAATCCGCAAAAATTACAAGGCTGAAAACCGTTACATAAAAAATATATTTGCAACAAATTTTAAACGCAATTTATGGTTATTTTGACGAAAAACAAAAAATCGGGCAAAACTTGCCCTATTTAAAACGATTATGTGCTATAATTAACATATGTACGATTTGTACGAACAAAAACCGTGTTTTGAGGTGACAATATGGGAATTGAGATAAACAAGGAAAACATAGGCGAGCTTATCGCAAAGGCGTTTGAAAACCGCGAGATAAAGGTCTACTATCAGCCCAAATTCAACGCCGTGAACGGCAAAATACAAGGTGCGGAGGCGTTGGCGCGCTGGCAGATGTCCGACGGGGTGATGATTTCTCCCGGAATGTTCATTCCGCTGCTGGAGGAGCTGGGGCTTATAATCGACCTTGACTGGTATATGTTCCGCGAGACCTGTCGTTTTATTTCCGAGGAGCTTAAGGCGGGCAGAAAAATGGTTCCCGTTTCGACAAACTTCTCGCGTTTTCACGCGCGCGAGCCGAAATTCGCCGAGCGGCTTTGCGCGGTAACCGACGAATTTAACGTTCCGAGAAAATATCTCGAGGTGGAAATAACCGAGTCCGCGCTGGCGTTTGAGGGCGTGGATATAATCGACTTTGTGCGCTCGATAAAGGATGCGGGATTTGATATTTCAATAGACGATTTCGGCAGCGGACTGTCGTCGCTAAATTTCGTGAAAGACGTTCCCGCGTCGGTCATAAAAATCGACAAGTCGTTGCTTTCCGGCAACTGCGAGAGCGAAAAAGAGCGGATAGTTCTAGAGGCGATTTTCGAGTTCGCGCACAGACTTAATATGATAACCGTCGCGGAGGGCGTTGAAACCAAAGAGCAGCTGGGCTTTTTGAGGACCTGCGGGTGCGAGCTGATACAGGGATTTTTGTTCGCAAAACCGATGCCGGAGGACGACTTCAGAAAGGCTCTTATGGAAAAAGCCGATGTTCGCGAAACGGAAGATATTTTGCTTACGCAGTCGCCCGCCACGGCGACGCAATTGCTGCTTAACGCGGTGTTTAAGGCGTTCCCGCTGGTGATTATGAGCAATTTGACCCGCAACAGCTTTTACATGATGGCGTATGACAACTTTTCAACAACCTCCTGCCCGTCTACGGGAGTTTACACCGAACTTATCGTTCACGGCGCGTCTACCATGCACCCCGAGGATCAAAAGCTGTTTTCGGATACGTTTGAAATAAACGACCAGATTGCCGCTTATGAAAAAGGCGAGCGCACCCGCCGCGTTGTCACGCGCCAGCTCGGCGACGACGGCATTTACCGCCGCGTTGAAACCACGAATTACTATATGAAAAACCCCAACAGCGAGGATATTCTTGCGATAACCTTGAGTCATGCTTTAGAATAATAGAAATTAGAAGTTGGCCGTGTTATCCGCCGAGCGGATAACACTTGCATTTTCCGCCTACGGCGAAAAATGCGGAATAAAGATATTAACGGGAGAATATATGTTTGAACTTCTTTTCACCGAGGACCGCGCCAGACGCGGGATTTTCCACACCCCGCACGGGGATATACAAACGCCGTTTTTTATGAACGTTGCGACCGCCGCGGCGATAAAGGGCGCGGTTTCGACAATGGATTTGCGGGAGCTTAAGACCCGCGTCGCGCTTTGCAACACCTATCATCTGCACTTGCGCCCCGAGGAAGACGTTATCTTTAAAATGGGCGGTCTGCACAAATTTATGAACTGGGACAAGCCCATTCTCACCGACAGCGGCGGTTTTCAGGTATTTTCTTTGTCCAAGCTGCGTAAGATTAAAGAGGAGGGCGTGTACTTCGCCTCGCATATCGACGGAAAACGGCTGTTTATCGGTCCGGAGGAGAGTATGCAAATTCAGTCGAAACTCGGCTCTACAATCGCAATGGCGTTTGACGAATGCGTTGAAAATCCCGCGCAGGAGGATTATGTAAGGCGTTCCGTCGAGCGCACGACCCGCTGGCTTGAACGCTGCAAAGCCGAAATGTCAAGGCTCAACTCCCTGCCCGAGACGATAAACAAGCGGCAGATGCTGTTTGCGATAAATCAGGGCGGAACTTATGATAATATCCGCGTTGAGCATATGAAAATTATCCGCGAAATGGATCTTGACGGCTATGCTGTCGGCGGGCTTGCCGTGGGCGAACCCACGGAGGTTATGTACCATATTCTTGACACCGTTTTGCCGTTTGCTCCCGAAAACAAGCCGCGTTATCTTATGGGCGTGGGAACTCCGTCGAATATAATCGAAGGGGTATACCGCGGGGTGGATATGTTCGACTGCGTAATGCCCTCGCGAAACGCCCGCCACGCGACAATTTTCACCTGGAAGGGCATTATGCACGCCACAAACGAATGTTACAAGACCGACCCGCGTCCGCTCGACGAGGAGTGCGATTGCCCCGCGTGCCGCAACTATTCGCGGGCGTATATCCGTCATCTTTTCAAGGCGGGGGAACAGCTCGGCGGGCGGCTTGCGGTTATGCACAATCTGTATTTTTACAACACTCTTATGGACAGGATATGCGAGGCTCTTGACAACGGCAGCTTCACGGAATTCCGCAACAAATATTCGCCGCTTTTGGCGTCAAAGGTTGATGATTAAGCGCATTTTGTCGGCGGTTGTTCGTCAATTTGTGTTAAAGGTTGACAACTAACCCCTTTCCATAGCAGGAAATTGCCAACAACAAACTAAAACAGAGGTGAAATTATGTCCCTCGCGGAGCTGTTTTTTATCGCCGTCGGACTTTCGGCGGACGCGTTTGCCGTCGCGCTTGCCGACGGTTTTTCTCTCGCGAAAAAGCGAAGAGCCGTTATAATCGCGCTTTTATTCGGCGGATTTCAGGCTTTAATGCCTATTTTGGGATTTCTGCTCGGCGCGGGATTTGCGGGGCTGATAAGCGCGTTTGACCATGTTATCGCGCTTGCCGCGCTTGGGTTTATCGGCGGGAAGATGATAGTCGAAAGCGTCGGAGAACTGCGTTCGGGGCAGACGGAAACCCCTCCCGAAAAGGCTCTGAAACTCCGCGAGCTGCTGGTTCAGGCTCTTGCAACTGC
>CANQNY010000149.1 GCA_947625335.1 uncultured Clostridia bacterium
CGCCCTTACTGGGAAATGGTGCAGGACATTGTCCTGCTGGTGATCCACCCGGGAATCGAACCCGGGACACCCTGATTAAAAGTCAGGTGCTCTACCGCCTGAGCTAGTGGATCGAAGAGGTTTTGTTGTGTGCAACGTTAATATTATATCAAATTCTTCGAGGTTTGTCAAGGGCTTTTCGGATATTTTTTCAAATTTTTTTAAATTTAGTAGAAAAAGTAAAAAAATGCGGCTAAAATATTGCAAAATCTTTTGAAATGTGTTATACTATATAATGTATGCATATGTCCGCGGACAAAGGCGGGGTTGAGGGGTGTGAGCTTTGGATATTCGCGCGGGAGATGTTTTGGTTATGAAGAAGGAACACCCGGGCTGCGGGAGCAATAAAATGCGGGTTTTGCGCGCGGGGGCGGATTTCAAGCTTGCGTGTTCGGGCTGCGGGAGAACTTTTATGATTCCGCGTTCCAAATGCGAGAAAAAAGTTGTCGATATTTTGCGCGATAACGATTTAAACGGTTAAATTTGCGCTTTTGGACAACTTGCGATTTTTTGTGAAATAATTCTTTACGGGAGCTGTAAATATGCTGGAGAAAATAAGCGCGGCGCAGGCGCGGTATGATGAAATAAGCGCGAAACTGTCCGATGCGAATACGGCGGCTGACGGCGCGCTTTACGCAAAGCTTATGCGGGAATATAAGAGCCTTACGCCGCTTATTGATATGTATAAACAGTATTGCAAGGCAAAATCCGATTTTGAGGACGCAAAGTCCGCTATGGAGGACGGCAGCCTTGACGCGGAGTTCAGAGAGCTTGCCGAAAAGGAAATGTTGTCCGCTAAAGAGAATATGGAGGAGTGCGCCGAGGAACTTAAAATTCTGCTCTTGCCGAGAGATCCCGACGACGATAAGAATGTTATCGTTGAGATACGTGCGGGGGCGGGCGGCGAGGAGGCTGCGCTGTTTGCGAATTCCATGTTCAGAATGTATTCGATGTACGCGGCGCGGCAGGGCTGGAAAATCGATGTTATGAGCAGCAATCCCACCGAGCTTGGGGGTTATCGCGAGATATGCTTTAGCGTTGAGGGGGAGGGCGTTTATGCTAAGTTAAAGTACGAAAGCGGTGTTCACCGTGTACAGCGCGTTCCCGAAACGGAATCTCAGGGCAGGATACAGACCTCCACGGTAACGGTGGCGGTTTTGCCCGAAGTTGAGGATTTTGATGTGAATATAAACCCCGCCGATCTGACAATTCAAACGTTCCGTTCAAGCGGCGCTGGGGGTCAGCATATCAATAAAACCGAGTCCGCTGTGAGGATAATTCACAAGCCGTCGGGAATGGTTGTAGAGTGCCAGGAAGAGCGTTCCCAGATGAAAAACAAGGACAAGGCGATGAAGATGCTGTACAGCAGGCTGTACGAGGCTGAACAGACCGCCCGCGACAGCGCGCGCGCCGAGGAGCGCAGAATTCAGGTGGGTTCGGGAGACCGTTCCGAGAGGATAAGGACGTACAATTTCCCGCAGTCAAGGGTGACAGACCACAGGATAGGTCTTACGCTGTACAAGCTGGACGATATAATGAACGGCGGGTGCGATGAGATATTCGAGGCGTTAAGGGTCGCGGACAGCGCGGCGAAACTTCTGAAAGAGGGCAGTTTAGGTGATTTATGAAACCAAGGTTCTGCCGTATGACGGAAAAAGTGCAGCTTTGGCGGCGGAATTTCTCAAACGCGGGGAGTTAGTCGCAATTCCGACGGAAACGGTCTACGGGCTTGCCGCAAACGCTTTGAATGAAAACGCCGTGCGGAATATTTTCGCTGCAAAAGGCAGACCGCAGGACAATCCGCTTATTGTTCATATAAGCAGCATAAAAATGCTCCCGCCGCTGGTAAAGGAGATACCCGAAACCGCGCGGCGGCTTGCGGAGAGGTTTTGGGGCGGTCCGCTTACTATGATTTTCCCGAAGTCGGACAACGTCCCCGACGTTACAAGCGGCGGTCTTGATACGGTGGCGGTGAGAATGCCGTCAAATAAGGCGGCGGCTGAGATTATCAAAAAATGCGGTTTTCCGCTTGCCGCGCCGTCGGCTAATCTTTCGGGGAAACCCAGTCCCACGACGGCTGCGCGCGTTTTCGAGGATATGAACGGCAGAATTCCTCTTATAATCGACGGCGGCGAGTGCGAAGTCGGCGTTGAAAGCACGGTAATTTGCTTTAAGGACAACAAAATACACATTTTGCGCCCCGGTGGGATAACCGCAGAAATGCTGTCCGAGTTCGGGGAAACCGAGGTAGACCGCGCGGTCGTGGAGGGACTTCGCGGCGGGGAAAAGGCGTTGTCTCCGGGAATGAAGTACAAGCACTATTCTCCCGCAGCTGATGTTTATATAATTAACGCTCACGGCGAGAAGTTCAGAAAATACTGCTCCCGGAGAATTAAAACGGAAAACGGCGTTTTGGCTCTCGGGGCGGGCGTTGCCGAGGCTGACGGTTTTCTGGATTACGGGAAAACCTCGGAATTGCAGGCAAAGCGGCTTTTCGAGCTGCTTAGAACGGCGGACGAGCTCGGCGCGAAAACCGTTTTGGTGGAAATTCCCGAAAAAACGGGCGTGGGGCTTGCGGTGTACAACAGGTTGCTGCGCGCTGCGGCTTTTAGGACGATAGAGGTTGAATAATATGCTGCGATTTCCGAATATTATTGTAATAGGGCTTACGGGAATGAGCGGCGCGGGAAAATCCACCGTAAGCGCGGTGTTCAAGGACAAGGGTTTCGAGGTTATCGACTGCGATAAATCGGCACGCTGTGCGGCAAATAGACATGCTTTTTTAGAGGAAGTTGCAAATCGGCTGTCAAAGGGCTTTATTAAAAGCGACGGGACGCTTGACCGAGCGGCGGTAGCGGACGCTATTTACCGCGACGAGGGCGTGCGGGAACGTTATCAGCGGATAATTTTCCCGTATATCGTGTACGATATTGTAACAAGGCTAAAAAACTCCCGCGGGATAACTGTGCTGGACGCGCCGACGCTTTTCGAGTCGAAACTCGATATGGTGTGCGACATGGTGGTGTGCGTTACGGCGAGTTTGGAGCTTTGCGCTAAGCGTATCGCTCTTCGCGACGGCATTTCCGAGAGGCAGGCGTCCGAGCGGCTTTCCTCACAGCATAAAGAGGATTTTTTCAAAGAAAATTCGGATTTTTGTATAGAAAACAATTCGTCGGCGGAGGAATTACGGCTTGCCGCCGAGCGAACAGCGGACAAAATGAAAGGCGAATTCGACGTATGATAAAACGCAGAAAAAAGAATAACGCCGCGCCTGTTATCGCGGTGACGGTTGTTATCGCGCTTGTTATAGTGACAATTCTCGCGTTTATCGGGTATGATTCGTATGTAAGAAATTCCCACCCGATAAAATACGAGAATTATGTCGAGCGTTATTCCAAAGAATACGGGGTGGATAAATACCTCGTTTACGCGGTGATAAAGACCGAAAGCGGCTATCGTCCCGACGCGGTGTCGAATGTCGGAGCACGGGGGCTTATGCAGATAATGGAAACCACGTTTGACTGGATAAAGTTCAAAACGGGCGATGATGAAAGCGTTTATTACGATATGTTCGACCCCGAGACGAATATCAAGTACGGGTGCTGGTTTCTCGGTTATCTTTGAAAAGAGTTCGGC
>CANQNY010000150.1 GCA_947625335.1 uncultured Clostridia bacterium
ACTATGCGGAGAAGATGACAAAGGACCTCGGCGGTGCGAAAATCTACTTCAAGCGCGAGGATCTGAACCACACCGGAGCGCACAAGATAAACAACGTGCTGGGGCAGTGTCTGCTTGCGAAAAAAATGGGCAAAACCCGCATTATCGCCGAAACGGGCGCGGGTCAGCACGGCGTTGCAGCGGCGACTGCGGCGGCTCTTATGGGGCTGGAATGTGAGATTTTCATGGGCAAAGAAGATACCGTGCGGCAGGCGTTGAATGTCTACAGAATGGAACTTCTCGGAGCGAAAGTAAACCCCGTCACCACGGGCACTATGACGCTTAAGGACGCGGTAAACGAGGCTATGCGCGACTGGACAAGGCGCGTGGACGACACGCTGTATGTTTTGGGCTCGGTTATGGGTCCGCACCCGTTCCCGATGATAGTCCGCGACTTTCAGAGCGTTATTTCCAGAGAGGCAAGAGAGCAAATCCTCGAAAAAGAGGGCAAACTCCCTACCGCCGTTATGGCGTGCGTGGGGGGCGGTTCAAACGCTATGGGAATGTTTTACAACTTCATAAACGACAAGGACGTGCGCCTTATCGGCTGCGAGGCGGCAGGGCGCGGCGTTGATACGGGAGAAACTGCCGCGACAATCGCTACCGGCACTCTCGGAATATTCCACGGCATGAAGAGCCTGTTTTGCCAGAACGAATACGGGCAGATTGCTCCCGTGTACTCGATTTCTGCGGGTCTTGACTATCCGGGAATAGGTCCCGAACACGCGTATTTACACTCTATCGGGCGCGCGGAATACGTTCCAGTAACCGACGACGAGGCGGTAAACGCGTTTGAGTATATCGCAAGGACAGAGGGTATAATCTGCGCTATAGAAAGCGCGCACGCCGTAGCGCACCTTATGAAAATTGCTCCGACAATGAAAAAGGACGATATAATCATCTGCTGTCTGTCGGGACGCGGAGACAAAGACGTTGCGGCTATCGCGAGATACAGGGGGATAGATCTTCATGAATAGAATACAGAACGCTTTTAATAACAAAAAAGCCTTTATCGGCTTTCTTACGGCGGGAGACCCGACTTACGAGTCCTCTCTCGAAAATATGCGGGCGATGATAAAAGCGGGCGCGGACCTCATTGAAATAGGCATTCCGTTTTCCGACCCTATCGCCGAGGGTCCGGTAATCCAGGGCGCGGACGTTCGCGCATTAAAGGCGGGAATGACTACCGACAAGGCTTTTGAGCTTGCGAAAACCCTCCGCTCGGAAACGGATATTCCGCTTGTGTTTATGACTTATCTCAACCCCGTGTTTAAGTACGGGTATGACAGATTTTTCGCAAAATGCGCCGAAATCGGCGTGGACGGGCTTATCTGCCCCGATATGCCGTTTGAGGAAAAATCCGAGGCTGACGCGGCGGCAAAATCTCACGGAATATCCGTAATCTCTATGATAGCCCCCACCAGCGAGGCGCGCATTAAGGCAATCGCCGAGAGCGCGGAGGGATTTTTGTACATTGTGTCCTCTTTGGGCGTGACGGGCGTTCGCAGCGAGTTTTCCACAGACCTCGGTTCTATAATGGAGAACGTTAAAAAATACGCGAAAGTTCCCGCGGCTATCGGGTTCGGAATTTCCAATCCCGAACAGGCAAAGAAAATGGCGGCTATTTCCGACGGCGTTATCGTGGGTTCGGCGATAGTGAGGATTATAGAAAAATACGGCGAAAATTCCGCGGAAGAAATTTACAAATTTGTAAAATCGCTTACAGACGCTGTTCATTAAAAATTTGAAAGCTGAATAGCTGACATTTATAACAGACATTCTTATATAGGCTGTCGAGAAAGTTGCAGATACAAGGAAGCGGCATTGCAGACTAACCTTTGTGGTTGCTGCAATGCCGCCGCATTATTCGACTACGTCGGATAACGCTACGAAGTAGATGCGGCTTTATCGGCAGCCTATTTGACCGCTCCAATATTTGGGGCGGTTTTGTTTTATTATGCAAATTTGGAAAATTTTATGATGTAACTCTTCCAAATTTTTCTTACAAAAAACGAAAGTTTCGGCAATTTTTCTGCACAATAAAACGTTTACAAGGTTTATTTTGCAAAAAATCCGCTCAAAATAGGCGTTCAGAGCCGAAAATTTGTTCAAAATCCACAAAAACCGCGTTAATTTTTCTACAATGTAATAATTCTCAAATCAAGGGTTAGTTATAGATTTTTTTTCGCGGATATGCTATAATACAATAGTAAAACCGAAATCGTTAATTTTGTGACGATTGCGGAGTTCCTTACAATCCGCCGAGCATAGGCGGTAAATAATTCAAGGAGGCTAAAACATGGCTTTTAAAAAGAGCGCGATCCCCTTTGCCGGGACCGCAGAGCAGGAAAAGCGTCTGAAGGCGGTAATTGCCGAGCATAAGGACGACCCCGGCGCACTTATGCCTATTCTTCAGAAGGCTCAGGACATCTACGGCTATCTGCCTATAGAGGTACAGCAGATGATCGCCGACGAGATGGACATTCCTATGGAAAAGGTGTACGGCGTGGTGACGTTCTACGCGCAGTTCTCCATTAACCCCAAGGGCAAGTACAAAATCTCGGTTTGCCTCGGAACAGCCTGCTATGTAAAAGGCTCCGGCAACATCTATGATAAGCTGCAGGAAAAACTCGGCATAAAGGGCGGAGAAATCACTCCCGACGGAAAATTCTCGCTTGACGCGTGCCGCTGCATAGGCGCGTGCGGTCTTGCTCCCGTGCTTACGGTAAACGACGAGGTTTACGGGCGTCTGACGGTTGACGACGTGGACACTATCCTCGCGAAATACGCTTAAACTGCGTTTGGAAGGTTTGTCTTTCATTACTTATTTAGGAAGGAATATTGTTTGATATGAATATGATAAAAACAATAGACGAGCTTAATGCCGTAAAAGCCGCTGCCGCGGAAGTCGTGAATGTCCGCGTCAACGGTAAGGATACAGGCGTTAAGGACGTGCTGGTGTGCGGCGGTACGGGCTGTACCTCCAGCGGTTCGCTGAAGATAATCAAGAAACTCGAAGAAGAAGTCGAAAAGAACGGTCTTAAAGACAAGGTGAATATCATCAAAACAGGCTGTTTCGGCTTGTGCGCTTTGGGACCTATTATGATAGTTTACCCCGAGGGTACGTTCTATTCCAAGATGGAAGAGGAGCATATCCCGGAGATCGTTGAATCCCACCTTAAAAACGGCGTTCCCGTAAAGAAATATCTCTACGCGGAGACCGTTGACGGCGACAATATAAAGTCGCTTAACGATACCGCTTTCTACGCAAAGCAGCATCGAGTAGCCCTCAGAAACTGCGGTATGATCTCGCCTGAGCATATCGAGGAGTACATAGCGCGCGACGGTTATCAAGCGCTGTATAAGGTGCTTACTTCCATGTCGCAGGACGACGTTATCAACACGATACTCGCGTCCGGTCTGCGCGGACGCGGCGGCGCGGGTTTCCCGACAGGAAGAAAATGGCAGCTTGCTAAGGATCTCGTCAAGGACGCGGATCAGAAGTTCGTGTGCTGCAACGCCGACGAGGGCGACCCCGGCGCGTTTATGGACCGCTCGGTACTTGAGGGCGACCGCATACCGTAATCGAGGCTATGGC
>CANQNY010000151.1 GCA_947625335.1 uncultured Clostridia bacterium
AATATTTTCAAAAGGCTTTGCAGGGCTTTCTCGCACTCGAGCCAACCGCTAAACGTTTGAAACCGTATGTGCAGTATCGAATCGGTAAAATGTTTTCGATTGGTCTCGCTACGGAACAGGACTATACAAAAGCGTTCGGGTGGTTTGAAAAATCCGCGGCGGCGGGAAATAAATTCGCGCAATATTCGCTCGGAAGTCTATTTTTTTACGGGAACGGCGTAGCACAGAATTACGAGAAAGCGTTTGAATATTATAAGCTGTCCGCCGATCAGGATAACGCCTACGCTTGCTACGAAACCGCGAAAATGCTTCGTGACGGAGTTGGCGTAGAGAAAAATCCAGAACAGGCGGAAATATATTTCCAAAAGGCATATAACGGATTTTTAAAAATAGCCAAAGACAATCCCGACGATCAAATTTTGTATCGGCTTGGTGTGATGACATTTAGCGGAACGGGCTGCGATGCGGATCGGGAAATGGGTATCGAATATATAAAGCAGTCCGCCGAGTTGGGAAACGAGTACGCTCAAGCGTTCTTGGAAAACAGGGACAGATATAATCTGACGGCAGCGCAAAATGCCGTGTTCTCCATGCTGTTCTCATTCGGCAGACTTATCTCCGACGATTACAACCGCAGTCTGCACGGACAGAAGCTCCGCACCGAACATAAGCTGAAAGCCGCTATACGCCGCAAGAAACAAGCACTCGGCATGAAAGAAAATCCGCTTGAAAATCCCGTCTTTAAGGAGTGATCGATTGTTAAATAACCGTGAAATTTATTCCACGAACCTACCGCACCGTGCCATTGCGGTGTATATGTATCTGCGCGACCGAGCCGGAAAGGACGGCTCCTGTTATCCCGCCGTTTCAACGATAGCGGCAGACTTGAAAATGTCCAAAAGCACCGTGAAACGCGCGCTCGGCGATCTTGAAAAAGCGCATTATCTTCGTCACGAACGCAGATACAGACAATCGGGTGGAAACTCATCGAACTTGTACTTCGTCGAGCAACCGCCCTAAAATTTTTGAAAAAAAGTTACTGACAAGGGGGAATTCTGCCTTGTCGGTGGTCTATGGATAGGTTCATCATGAACCTACAATGTTAAGTACCCAATATAAATTTTATTATTTCGGGAAAGGAAGTTTTATGCCCTACATCAATTTTTCGGAAGATGATCTCTACCGCGCGAACACCGCCGACTTGGTGTCTTACTTGGAACGCCGCGGCGAACGTGTGAAGCGTGTCGGTTCGACCTACAAGTACATCTACACGGACGGCAGCGGTACTCATGACAGCGTGACGATCCACGGCGGCAAGTGGTATGATCACAAGAATCAGCGCGGTGGTTATGCGGTCAAGTTTTTGCAGGAGTTCCTCGGTTTTTCTTTTCAGGATTCCGTGATAGAACTGCTTGGCGGGCATTGCTCGGCTCAAACGCAAAATCGTGTTTACAAAGAACCGCCAAAACCTGTGGTAAAACCTTTCGAGCTGCCAGAACCCAACTCGGATATGCGCAGAGTGTTCGCTTATTTGACAAAGCAGCGGTTCATCTCTCCGGACATCATCTCGCACTTTGCTCATGAACACAAAATCTATGAGGATGGGAAATACCACAATGCCGTGTTTGTTGGAATGGATGAAAACGGTGTTCCCAAGCAAGCCTCGGTGCGCTCGACGCTTAGTTTTGGAAAGACATTCCGCATAACGGTTGCGAGTTCGGATACACAATACAGCTTCTCTCATTTCGGAAATGACGAGAAGCTGTTTGTTTTTGAAGCACCAATAGATATGCTGTCGTTTATCACGCTCTACCAAAAGGATTGGCAGCAGCACAGCTACATCGCCATGAACGGAGTGTATGAGAGTGCGGTGCTGAAAGCGTTAGAGAACCACGCCGACTTGCACAGCGTTTATCTCTGCACCGATAACGACACGGGTGGCATCGAAGCCGCGGAACGATTGCGGGACATTCTTGCCGAGCGCGGATATACGGAAATATATCGTATCGCGCCGCAGCAAAAAGATTGGAACGAGGTTCTAAAACAGCGTTATGGCGCGGGATTTCTTCCCGCTGTTCCTCACGAGCGCAGAGAACTGTACTTACAGAACGTTGCCGAGCTGAACGATATGAAGATCAACCCGAACCGCATAGCAGCCGATCTCATAGCCGCCTATAACTCCGCCGACCGAATCCGATTGGCGGAGTTTTCTGTTGCGGCGAGCGAGCATTTTTTGAAAATAGCCGGAGAGGAATTTCCGCTTGACAAAATGAAGAACAGGCTTTCTGCCGAATATAAATGCTATCAGGACAAGTGCAAGATTTCCGTGAAACTCGGAAAATTGCAAAGTGCGATAACTGCCGGATTGGAGCAGCTTCGCAAGCCATCGCAGACCGCCGCGGAACTGAAAATAACGGCGAGAAAACTCTACGATATTGCGGATCACGCTCTGCGGCTCTCGACAGAGGAAACGCTTGTTCAGCGCACCGAACAAAAAGAAACGTCCGAGGAATCACCCTCGGACGAGCCGTTTCAAATGTCAATGAGCGTGTAGCTATTCGAGTTCCTGCTCCAAAGAATTGAATTCCTCGGTATTAAAAAACTCGCCGATTGTTATGTCCAGACCGTCACAGAGTTTTTTGATTGTAGCTATCCCGGGATTCTTACTTTCACCATTCAAAATGCTCTTGATTGTTGACTGTGACACTCCGGCAGCATATGACAGACCGTTCGGTGTAATGCCGCGCTCCTTGCACAGTTCTCGAATCCGTTTGACCGTTGCTTCGTATACTCCCATAAAATCCCCTCACGTTAGTTATATTTCACTAAATATAGTCTATAATATTTTGTGAAAAAATGTTAGTGAATTATCACTAAAACGTGATATAATAGTGATAAGTCACTAATCAAAGGAGGATTTTTTATGGTTGATAGGTCAAAGGTAGCGTGTTTTTCGGGACACCGCAGATTGCCGCAAGACTGCACGGAACTGCAAGCAAATCTTGAAAAGGCAATCGTCGAGTTGATAGAGCGCGGGGTAGTGTTTTTCGGCAATGGGGCAGCCCTGGGATTCGATCAAATGGCTGCTGAAACGGTTCTGAAACTTAAAGAGAATTATCCGCATATCAGGCTGGTAATGGTTCTGCCCTGTCCGCCCGAGCAGCAGTCGCTGAAATGGAATGACGATCAGAAAAAACGGTACTACAAAATTCTCGGACAGGCTGACAAGGTGCGGATTCTGTCGCCGCAGTATACAGACGGTTGTATGCTCGACCGCAACCGACATATGGTCGACAATAGCGCGTATCTTATCTGCTATCTGCGCCAACACAGCGGCGGTACGTTCTACACGGTCAATTATGCCGAACGGAAAGGACTGGAAATACTTAGACTATGAAAGGAAAATTATGAATTCAACACAAATTCTGCTGCTCTGCCTTTGCGGAGTATTTGTTCTTGTTATAGCGGTGATTGCCGCTATCGGAAACCTCTACTCCCTCAAGGGAATCCCGAACAAGCCCGTAGGAAACGGGCAGCACGGCACAGCGAGGTTTGCGACCAATGGCGAGGTTGCCAAAACCTACAAGCATATACCCTATACACC
>CANQNY010000152.1 GCA_947625335.1 uncultured Clostridia bacterium
CAACGCGTGTAGAAATTGTTGTTGAACATGGTAAACGCCGCGTTAAGTCCCGGAACAAGCGACATTCCGAGGCAGACGACCATAACCACCCTTGCCCAATGACCTTTTGCGCCCTTTATAAACGCGACAACTCCCGCCATCGAAAACAGCGGCAGATAAAGCGCGACGCTTGACCACTTGCCGTCGGCGAGGTTGAACATATTATTCCGCGCGGAGACCTCGGGCGGGAGGAAAATTCCCTCCAGAATAAGCCCGTAACGCTGTTCTTTCCCGTAAAACAGGAAATTCCAATCGGTGAGAATGTTGTGTGCGCGCGGCACGTCCAGCACCTGATAAATTGACGGAATAAACAAAATTCCCGCTATCATAACGCCTGCGACGCTTTCAAACGCAAGGCACAAAAAGTCCTTGAGGTTCAAATCAAAACGCTTGTCCATAGCGAACCTGCAAAGGAAATAGATGATGAGGAAAACGACCTCTTGTATGAAAAAGAAATAGTTCGCCAAGGCGTTCAACGCGACCGCAAGCGCGAAAATGCCGCGGCGTTTATTAACTACCGCCTCTTCAAGTCCCACAAGCAGCAGCGGAAACCAGATATACGCGTCCTGAAACTGAAAGAAAACATTGTAGAGATTAAAGCTTGAAAACGCGAACAAAATCCCGCCGATAAGAGCGGTCTGGGGTTTAGTCACAAAACGTCTGATGTAGACAAACGAAAACAGCGAAATAAGCCCGAATTTCACGCAAATCAGCGGCGCCATAAGATACGGCGACCAGCTTGCGGGAAACAGCGTCATAAACCAGAAAAACGGACTTCCGAGCGTATAATAGGTGTAACTGCCGACAAAATTCGCCCCAAGATCGGTGTGCCAATCCCAGCCGAGCGTGCCGTCGTGGACAGCCTGCACGCACATCTTGAAAAACGGTATCTGCTGGGCGTTGTAATCCCCGTAGAAAACGAAAAATCCGCCGTCTATCGCCGCAAAGGGCAAAAACAGTGCCGCCGCCATTATCAGAGCGATAAAGAAAGACTTTTGATAATATTTTTTCTCTTGCTTATACATAATTTCCTCCGAAAAAAGCTCTTACATCTTCTCGGGAGCGTCAACTTTTAAAAGCGCAAGAACGTTCGCAATGACCGTTTTTGCCGCCTTGCAAAGCGCGAGCCGAGAGCCCTTGACGTTTTCATCGGGAGCGTCCTTTATCGGGCAGGAATCATAGAATTTGTGATATATCTGAGCTAACTCGTAAATATATTTTGTCAGCTTGAACGGGCTGTATTCCGCGGCAGCCTCGTTTATAAGCTCCGGCAGAGCCGCGATTTTTCTGATAAGCGCGCATTCAGCCTCCTCGGTATACAAAGCGTTTTCGGCGTTTATGCCGCTGTCGGACATTTTCTCCAGAACGCGGCAAATTCTCGCGTGAGCGTACTGAACGTAGAAAACGGGGTTTTTGGAGCTTTCCTCAACCGCAAGATCAAGGTCAAAATCAAGCTGGGAATTTGTATCGCGGAGATTGAAGAAAAAGCGCGCGTTGTCAATCGGGACTTCGTCAAGCAATGTCGCCAGAGTTATCGCCTTGCCCGAACGCTTTGACAGCTTTACCTGAACGCCGTCGCGCACCAGCATCACCATCTGGCATATTACAGCGTCCAGCCGCCGCTCGTCAATGCCCATGGCTTTCAGGCAGACGCGCATTCTCTTTACATAGCCGTGATGGTCAGCGCCCAGAACGTCTATCGCGCGGTCGTAGCCGCGGGTTACGAGCTTGTTGTAATGATACGCAATATCTGGGACGATGTACGTCGGAAAGCCGTTTGACCGCACAAGCACAAAATCCTGCTCGCCGCCGAGTTCCGTCGCTTTCAGCCACAAAGCCCCGTCCTTTTCGTAGGTGTGACCGTTCCTTTTAAGCGTTTCAATTACCCCGTTTACCGCGCCGCTTTCGTGGAGAGTGCTTTCCTTGAACCAGTTATCGTATTTAATGCGGTATTTCAGAAGGTCGGTTTCAAGCCGAGCCTCGTTTATCGGCAAAGCGTACTCCACAAGAGCCTTTTTGCGCTCGTCTTCGGGTTTATTTGCAAAATCTTTCCCGTTTATATCGTAGAAATTCTTTGCGTGCTCGATAATATCCGCGCCGAGGTAAACGTCGTCGGGCATATAAAACGGCGCGTTTTTATCGGCAGGCTTGTCCTCGGTATCGACAACCGTTTTCGCGTATATCGTATCGCAGATTTTTTCAAGATCATTCCGGCACTCGGAAATGATTTTCTGACCCTCTTCGCTGCAAAGCTGCATAAAACGCAAATCCAGCGACTTTCCGAATTTTGCAACCTGATTTCCCGCGTCGTTGATGTAAAACTCGCGGTCGGCTTTATACCCCGCCTCTTCGAGAATTGACGCCAGACAGTCGCCGATTGCGCCCCCGCGGGCGTTGCCTATGTGCATAGGACCGGTGGGGTTCGCCGAAACGAATTCCACCAGAACGCGCTTGCCGACCCCTAAATCCGTCTTTCCGTAATCGCTGCCGAGCTGTAGAACATTCTTCACAACGCCCGAAAACCAGTTTTTCCCAAAAAAGAAGTTGAGAAAACCCGGACCCGCCGCCTCTATCTTATCAAAGCTTGTCCCGTCAAGCACGGACGCCTCGATTATCTGCGCGGCAAGAGTCCTCGGATTGGTTTTAAGAGCCTTTGCACACACCAGCGCGGCGTTCGCCGAAAAATCCCCGTGCGCCGAATCCTGCGGCGTTGTAATCTGAAACGCGGGAATAGGCTCTGCGGGGATTTTCTCCTCCGCCACGAGCCTGCCGAGCGCGTTTATGATAATCTCCTTTATCTCGGACTTTGCGTCCTTAACTGCATTATAATACATAGCTGTCTTTGTTGTTCCTTTCTTTTTTACATACGAACCTTAATTCTTATCTCGTTTTCGGTCATAAGACCCGCGTTTACGTCAACGGAATATTTAAGGTGAATTTCCCCGCCGCTAGAGGTGAGATTTTGCCGCATAAAAGACGTTGTAATCCCCACCATGCAATCGCCGTATTCCGTGCCGTAATGGCAGTAATGCCGAACGCCGTTTTCAAAAACCAGCCCCGTAAACGTCGTTCCCGTGCGCGTCATCATAAGCATATTATCATCAACTTTAAGCTGCGCGTGGCTGCCCTCGTAACCCGTCGCCTCGCTTTCGTCATAGTCGATATAATACGACCCGTCGTGAAAACGAAATTCCCCGCGCGTAAACAGCTCCGACTCGTCGGTAACGCCGTCGGCTGTCTGCCGTATTTTCAGAAATATCGAACAGTTCTCCATTCTCTTTGCTTTTCGCTCCCTTTTTTTTGAAATTCCGCCAAAAATCAGCCGTTGCGCTCTATTGCAAGCTGTATAAGCCTGTCTAAAAGAGCGGGATACGGAATGCCCATATTCTCCATTAACTTCGGATACATGCTTATCGGCGTGAAACCCGGAATAGTATTTATCTCGTTTAATATTATGTCATTTTCGGTGACAAAAAAATCAACCCTCGAAAATCCGCTGCACCCGCAGGCGGCATACGCCCTAAGCGCAATATCGCGCAGGCCCGCGGTTTCG
>CANQNY010000153.1 GCA_947625335.1 uncultured Clostridia bacterium
AGAGTCACCATAATCGACAGCCGAAACGAAATTTCCGCGTCGGTAAAGGGCGTTCCGACGCTTAATATCGGACTTCACACCGACGCTCTTTGCGGGTGCGAAAAATCCGAGGGGATAATGCTCGCGCTGCGCTCGTTAAGCCCGGAAATCATCATCTGCGACGAAATTGCGGACGATGAAAAAGCCGTTAAAGAGGCGTTGTTTTGCGGCGTGAAGATAATCGCGGCGGCGCACGCGGGCAGCTTGTCCGAGCTTTCGAGCCGCCCGCAGACGCGCGTTTTAATGCCGTATTTTGACGCCGCGGCGGTTATCGGACAGCGCGGAAAGCTGCTCGAAACAAGCGTGAAGGGAGTGAGCGTATGAGAATTCTCGCGGCTTTGGTAGCGCTGTTTTGCTGTACATTCGAGGGCTTTCGGCGCAGTTTCGCTCTCAAAAAAAGAGCGGCGAATTTGCTTTTTGTGCCGAGGAATTTCACGCTGTCGAGCCGCCCGCAGACGCGCGTTTTAATGCCGTATTTTGACGCGGCGGCGGTTATCGGACAGCGCGGAAAGCTGCTCGAAACAAGCGTGAAGGGAGTGAGCGTATGAGAATTCTCGCGGCTTTGGTAGCGCTGTTTTGCTGTACATTCGAGGGCTTTCGGCGCAGCTTCGCTCTCAAAAAAAGAGTGTCAAATCTGTCGGAAATTCTTATTATGCTTGGGAATTTTTCAATAGAGATACGCTGCCGCGCGCTGACGTTGGACGAGCTTATAAACGGCGAAAAATGCGCGTTCGCACAGCTTGTGAGGGCGGGAATTTCGCGCGGGGAGAATGTTAAGGACGCGTGGGAAAACGCCTGCCGAACACTCCCGAAATACCCCGAACGGGAGCTTTTGTCGGAGTTGGGGCTATCTTTCGGGACGTCAGACAGCGACGGTCAGACGCGCCTTCTGGAGCTGTATTCGGCGCAGCTTTCCACGCTCAAAACCGAGGCGGAACAGGCGTATTCCAAAAAAGGCAGCACGCTTGCAAAAGTGGGTGCGTTGTGCGGAGTTGCCGCCGCGATACTGATAATATAGGTGAACGCTATGGAACTTGATTTGCTGTTTAAAATAGCGGCGGTGGGGATAATTGCCGCGGTGCTGAATTTGATCCTCAAAAAAACGGACCACGACGAGCAGGCTGTCATGATAAACGTCGCGGGGCTTATTATCGTCCTGATGATGATAATCCCCGCGCTGGAGGAGCTGTTCGACACAATAAAGGACGTTTTCGGACTGTGGTAAGGGTGTAAAAAATGAATGTTGTCGCGGTGTGCGGATTTGGAATATTGGCGGCGGTGCTGTGCGTGATTGTAAGGCGCATTAACCCCGAAAGCGCGCTCGGAATAAGCGTTTGTGCGGGCGTGCTGATACTGATAGCGGCGGTGGGAATGCTCTCGCCCTCGATAGACGCTATGAACGAGTTGTCCGAGCAGGCGGGACTTGACGCGGATATTGTAAAAGTGCTGTTCAAGGCGCTTGCGGTGTGTTATATAACCACTCTTTCGGCGGACTGCGCCCGCGACGCGGGAGAGACCGCGCTCGGCTCTAAGCTGGAGTTTGCGGGGCGCGCGGCGGTGACGGTGATTTCGCTGCCGGTGTTTATGAGTTTGGCGCAGCTTGTGACGGATCTTTTGCAATAATTTTGGAACGGAAAACAAATGATGAAAAAAATTCTTTTAATTCTCTCGGCAATGCTTTGCATATTTTTCGGGTCGAAAACTGCCTTTGCCGAGCAGCCCGAGGACATCGATTTCGGGCAAGAAAGCGTAGCCGACGCAGTACCGGACTCCGCGCGGGAGATACTGGACGAGCATGGCGTAACTCCCGAAAATTCGGGGGTGCTGAATTTCTCGTTTGCGGATTTTCTGTCAGGGGTCTGGGAGCTTATCTGCGAACAGTCCGCAAAGCCTATTAGGCTGTTTTGCTCGCTTTTCGGAGTGATAATTTTATGCGCGCTTTGTGAAAATCTCTCGCAGTCGGGGCAGCTTAAGGGCGTTTTCCCCGCGGTGGGAGTGCTGGGCTGTGCGGGGATTGCGGCGGCGGAGGTGAGCGGATTGCTTTCCGAAACGCTTTCCGCGCTTTCCGCGTCGGCAAATTTCACGCTGGTCTTCATTCCCGTTTTTACGGGGATTTCGGCGGTGTTGGGACACGTTTCGACTGCCTCCGCGGTGAATTCTCTGGTTCTTGCGGCAACTCAGCTTTTTTCGCAGCTTGCGGTGAATTTTCTAGCACCGTTAAGCGGCGCGATACTCGGACTTTCGGCGGCGGGAGCGGCTCACCCTCAGCTTAAGCTGGACAAACTCGGCGAGGCGGTGAAAAAATTCATCGTGTGGGGACTGACGCTTATTATGACGGTTTTTATGAGCGTTTTATCGGCGCAGACGCTGGTGGCGGCGTCCTCCGACAACACCGCCATAAAAGCGGCGAAGTTTATGGTGTCGCAGGGCGTGCCGATTGTCGGAGGAACGATTTCCGACGCTGTAAACACCTTAAGCGGCGGAATTTCCATGCTTAAAAGCAGCGTCGGAGCATACGGAGTTATCGCGGCGGCGGCTATTGTGCTGCCTGCGGTGGTGAGAATATCGCTTTATCGGCTGTCGCTGTTCTGCGCGCAGAGCGTATCGGAGATGTTCGGGCAAAAGGCGCTGACGACGCTTTTCAAAAGCTGCTGTTCGGTGTTGACGATAATTCTCGCGGTGACGGTATGCTTTTTGCTGCTCGGAACGCTTGCGGTGCTGTTAATGCTCGCGGTGACGGGCGCGGTGTAAAAAAGCGGGAGGTTTAAAATGCGGTTTTTGTCATCGGTTTGCATAGCGGCGATAGCAACGGCTTTGTTTCGTATGCTTGTCCCGGAAAACAAGTTTTCAAAGCAGATTTCCCTGCTTATAACGGCGGTTTTTTTGCTGACGGGAATATCCGCCGCTTTCGGGACAAAATTCGACTTTGACGAAGATTATAATCTTGAAGAAAGCGAGGATTACATAAGCTTTTCGGACGAAGTAAACGAAAATTTAAAGCAAAAAGTCTGCGATGAAATGTCCGAAAAGGTGAGGGCAATTCTCGCGGCAGAGGAAATTTATCCCGAAGAAATTCATATTATCGTTAATATTTCGGGTTTGTACAGCATAGATATTACACAGGTAAAGCTTGTTTTCAGCGCGGGAGAACAGGCGGCTGCAAAAGCGGCGGCGGAAGTTCTCTCGCGGGAGCTTTCCGAAAGTATAAAGATTACGACGGAAGTCAAGGAATGAGGTCGGTGAAATGAAAGAGCGGTTAAGGGAGTTTTTGCAGAGCAAGGCGGGTGGGAGAGTTCTTGTTATCGGCGCGGCAGCGGTAATGGTGCTGCTGATGTTAAGCACGGCGTCCTGCGAGGGGAGCGACGGTTCAAAACAAGACGCGGCTGCAAAAGATGTTCGCGAATATGCCGCCGAGGTTGAACAAACGCTTGAAAAACGCTTGGAGCAGCTTTTG
>CANQNY010000154.1 GCA_947625335.1 uncultured Clostridia bacterium
CGTTCACAAACTTGAATTCAAACGGCTTTCAAAATTTCTCACTCGCGCCGCCTATTTTTTCTGTAATTCAAATAGCTTTCCAAAATAACTGCCGCAGCGTTTCCCCGCGCTTGTTTATGTCGTTTATTTCGCCGCGAGACGTTCACAAACTTGAATTCAAACGGCTTTCAAAATTTCTCACTCGCGCCGCCTATTTTTTCTGTAATTCAAATAGCTCCCCCAAATAACCGTGCGGCATTTTCCCGCGCTTGTTTATGTCGTTTATTTTGCCGCAATTTAACTCGGATAATTCAATCCCGCCGTTTGCTGAAATTAAAGACAGCTTTCAAAAACGCCGCGTCGCGTTTGCTGACAATCGCCCGAAAAAGCTCTATTCCCGCCGATTTTTTCTGTAATTCAAATAGCTCTCCAGAATAACCGTGCGGCATTTTCCCGCGCTTGTTTATGTCGTTTATTTCGCCGCGAGATGTTCACAGAATTGAATTCAAACGGCTTTCAAAATTCTCACTCGCGCCGCCGATTCTTCCTGTAATTCAAATAGCTCTCCAAAATAACCGCCGCAGCATTTTCCGCGCTTGTTTATGTCGTTTATTTCGCCGCGAGATGTTCGCAGAATTGAATTCAAACGGCTTTCAAAATTTCTCACTCGCGCCGCTGATTTTTCCTGTAATTCAAATAGCTCTCCAAAATAACCGCCGCGCCTTTTCCCACACTTGATTATGTCGTTTATTTCGCCGCGAGATGTTCGCAGAATTGAATTCAAACGGCTTTCAAAATTTCTCACTCGCGCCGCCGAATTTTCCTGTAATTCAAACAGCTTGCCGGAATAACCGCCGCGCCTTTTCCCACGCTTGTTTATGTCGTTTATTTTGCCGCGAGATGTTCGCAGGCTTGAATTCAAACGGCTTTCATAATTCCTCATTCGTGCCGCCGATTTTTCCTATAATTCAAATAGCTTTCCAAAATAACCTGCGGCATTTTCCCGCGCTTGTTTATGTCGTTTATTTTAACCGCAATTTAACTCGGACAACTCAATCCCGTCCGGTTGCTCAAATTAAGACAGCTTTCAAAAACGCCGCGCGCGTTTGCTGACAACCGCCCGAAAACGCTCTATTCCCGCCGATTTTTTCTGTAATTCAAATAGCTTTCCAAAATAACCGCCGCAGCCGCCTGATCCAGCACCGCGCGGCGTTTTTTTCCGCGCTTGTTTATGTCGTTCATGTAACTTATCGCGGTAACAGTCGAAGAACGCTCGTCCCACATAACGACGTCGACTGCAACAAGCCCCCTCAGTTTCTCGGCGAACAGCGCGCATTTTTCCGAACGCTCTCCGCGCGTGCCGTTCATATTCACGGGGTCGCCCACCACTATCAAAGCCGCCTTCTCCCGAACCGCAACTTCCGCCACGCACTCCGCGCAGCGGTCGAAATTCTTTTCAAAAACCGTTTGCAGCGGCGACGCGAGAATTTCGCCCTCGTCGCATATCGCAAGCCCCGTTCTGCTGTCGCCGTAGTCCACAGCCATTATTTTCAAGCAATTTGCCCCTTTCATTCGTCTATACTTTGCTGAACTAAACATATTATAACATTTTTTTATGGATTTGTAAATAGTTTTTTTAAAATAATTCAAAATTTTTTCAATTTGGTAATTTTTAACAAAAACGCCCCGAAAATTTCTTTTCCGGCAGCCCCGCCGCGTTATCGCTGAACTTTCCTGCAAGCGCTTATTTCAAGGGCAGCGGCAACCCCCGCGGGCAATTTTGAAATTCATTGGAAAATATAAATAGGGGCGAACCCTCGAAAAATCGCGCGTTTTTCCTCCCCGCTGCGTTATCGCGGAACTTTCCCGCGCCGTTCTTGCCGAAAGCTGAACTTTCCCGCAACCGCTTATTTCAAGGGTAGCGGCAACCCCAGCGGGCGATGTTGAAATTCATTGGGAAATATAAATAGGGGCAGACGAACCCTCGAAAAATCGCGCGTTTTCCCTCCCCGCCGCGTTATCGCTGAACTTTCCTGCAAGCGCTTATTTCAAGGGCAGCGGCAACCCCAGCGGGCGATGTTAAATCAGCGGCGTAAACAATTTCGTTTTTTGTTGCAATTTGATAAATTATGTGGTATAATGAAAATAAAAACGGGAGATTAAATTATGGAAATTTGCGAAATGCGGTCGGGTGAAAACGGGAAATTTTTTATGGCGGGTTCGCCTGACGGGAAAATTATCGTGTTCAATTCTAAGACGGGCGAGCGTTTCGGACCATATCAAACCGAGTTCGAGTCGGGTGGTCGGAGAATGTGCGTAAGCTGCGACGGCGAGCTTTTCGCAGCGGGAAAATACCGCGGAAATACGACGATTTTCGAGACAAAAACGGGCAAAGAAATTCGGAGCAACGAATTTTTCCACGCGCAAAATCTGCGGTTTTCGCTTGAAAAAAAACAATTGTGGGTATTTTATACCGATATGCAGTTTATTGTAACCTTAGGCAAAAAACTCCAGGATTTAAAACATAATATCAGCGATATTTACCCCGACGCGGAAATGCCGCTGACGCTGTCGGGCGACGAAAAGCAGATAAAATTCCCCGGAAAAATCCTGAAACTCGAAAAGAGCGTAATGGATATGTTCCCGCGAAACGGGCGGGTTTTCTGCGCGCTGTTCAGAGGCGGGCTGAAGTGTTTTTCTAAAACCAAAAAAGAGCTTTGGTCTGCGGAAAATAACGCGGGCGAAATTTATCAGAAAATTGCATACCTTGAAAAATATAATTACGTTTTAGGGCTGGGTTTCAAAGCCGAAGATCCGCGCACAGAACCGTTTCATTTCGTCGACGTGAGAAACGCCGATACGGGCGAAATTGTCTACACCGCAGGGCTTTCAAACGCCTATTATTTCACGTTTACAGACTGCGGAATTGCCGCGTTAAACGGCGATTTTTACGAATTTTGCGAAAATGATTTTGTGTTAAAAGAGAAATTTTTCGACGTTGAAATTTAAAATCCGCCCCGCTCACGGCTGACGATTCGCGCCAAAAAAACGCTTTTCCCTTGCAAAAATATTTATAATATGACTTTATCAAACTTTTATGGAGATGGCTCTATGATTTCCGCAGCTATTGCAATGCTAAACACACAAGATGAACAAAACACTCTTTCCGAATTTTACCGCGAAAACAAAAATCGCCTTTATGCGATAGCAATTTCAAAACTAAAGAATAAGGAATCTGCCGAGGACGCATTACAGGAAACTTTTTTGAATATCGCAAAATACCCGAAGACTTTTTTCGCCCTAGACGCTCACAAAAGATTGTCTTACGCGCTTACAATTATTAAGCATGTAATTTCGGGTATGCTGAAAAAAATCGGGCAAGTACATAACTGAAGAACTGACCGATTTTATTGCAGACGATACAATTTCAGTAGGAAATTGCGGTGGGGAAAATTGCCGCCGAAAAGCTTAA
>CANQNY010000155.1 GCA_947625335.1 uncultured Clostridia bacterium
GTATATGCCGCAGATTATCGTTTTGATAAACTGTTTCCCGACGTTCGCGCAGATTTTCGAGAATATGAAGATGTTCGGGCGGAATAATTCCGCGCGCTTAAACCGCGTGTTCAAGAATTGCGGCGGCGTGGGTATGCATTTTGTGCTGTTCGGGGATACTTTCTCCGATGATGGCAATCGCCCCGCGTGCTTTAAGAATTGCACTATTCACAGCGCGGCGGCTATCGCAAATCACGACCCGGATATAAGGGTTCTGTTTTCGGGATTTAAGGCTGAAGGGGACGACGCCGAGCAGCTTAGAAAAATCCCGTCGGGTTGCGCGTTTGTCGCTGATGAAAACATGGAAAGCGGTCTGTCTCTGGTAAAAATTTCCGCTGCTCCCGATTTCAGAATAAGCGAGTATAATGCGGTTGAGGAATACGTTCCCGACGCGGGCAGTTTTGTGTATAAATCGCCCGTTATAATCGACAGCACAAATCGTGTTCCGTTCGCTGAGCATGCTGCGCGGCGTGAAACGCTTATTTCGCGGCGCGGTTCGGACGAAATTCTGCTGTTTTTGGGTGAACCCTGCCGTATTATGCAGGAATACCCCGTGCGCTTGCTGGGAGGATTTGGCGAGAACGTGCTGATGATAGCTCCCGCGCGCGAGCGCGAGGGCGCGGCGGCTGTAATCCGCGCGGCTGTGATGTCGCTGTGCGAGCAGGGAATTCCCGCAGAAATACTCGCGTTTAGGAGCAATCCCGTTTACGCGGAACTCGCGCGCACGGGTCTGCCCGAGGGGATAACGGTGTTTGAGGATAACGCCGCCGCGGCGCGTGTAAAGGAGCTTTCCGCGGCTGTCGCGGAGGGCAAGACTTCCAATGCGTTCGAGATAGTTTTGGGCGGGGAGCTGCTTATGGCTCAGATGCATTCCGAGGACAGCATGGGCGACTTAAAGCGCGTTCTGGTAAAAGGCGCGGCTGCGGGGGTTCATTTCCTGTTCGCGGCAACCGGTTCGGCTCACGCGGCAAGCGGGTTTACCGCGTTGTTCAGACACAAAATCGTGTTCTCTTGCCCGTTGTCCGACGCGGAGAAGGTTCTTCATTCGGTAAGCTGCGAACTCAGCGAAAATGCGTTCAGATTGTCCGACGACTGCGACGAGCTTACAATGGTGCCTTATCTTATATAATTTTGCGTTACGGGAAGTGTTTTTATGGGTAATAGTGACGGTTTAATTGAAGATATGGAGCGGCTTGGCGCGGATATTGAGGACGCTATGCATCGTTTTATGGACAATACCGCGCTTTATGAGAAAATGCTGAAAAAGCTGCCCGAAGTGCTGGAAAAAGCTCCCGTGTTGGAGTATTTCGAGTCGGGGGATTTTGATACCGCGCTGTCAAACGCTCACACGATAAAGGGCGTTGTGGGGAATTTGTCGCTTACGCCGCTGCATGACGATTATACAGAGATTGTCGAGCTTTGCCGCGAGGGAGAGCTTGAAAGGGCTCATAAGATAGCTGTTAAGGCGGCTAAACTTCAGGAAGAAATTGTAAAGCAAATAAAAAAATATATGTAATAAAGGAACGTAAGCCCTGTGAAAAACACGATTTTGATAGTGGACGACCAGGAAATAAACCGCGTTTTGCTGGCGGAGCAGTTTAAGGACGAGTACAATATAATCGAGGCGGAAAACGGGGCGCAGGCTCTGAAGATAATCAACGAAAACAAGGATCTTGTGGCGATAATGCTGGATCTCATTATGCCGATGCTGGACGGTATGGGGGTTTTGGCGGAGCTTAACCGTTCGGGGAAGATTTACCACATTCCCGTTTTCGTGATAACCGCGGCGGATAATATGGAAATTCTTTCAAGCGCGTACAGCCTTGGGGCGGTGGATATTATTTCCAAACCGTTCCAGATGGTGTTTATAAAATCTCGTATAAACAATATAATTGAGCTTTTCCGACACAGAAACGAGCTTGTAGACGTTGTTGAGGAGAGCGTTGAGAAGATAACCCGCATAAACAGCCGTATGATAGACGCTCTGGCGGCTCTTATCGAGTTTCGCGAGTGCGAGTCGGGAGTGCATGTCAAGCGTATGCGCGCGGTAACGGAGCGGCTTATGACCGCGCTTGGGATTTTGTATCCCGAATACGGGGTTGACAGGGTAACTGTAAGTAAAATCGGCGAGGCGTCTATTTTGCATGATATAGGAAAAATCGTTATCACCGACAGCGTTCTCAAAAAAACCGATAAACTGACCCCGGAGGAGTTTGAGGTTATAAAGTCTCACACCGTCGGCGGGTGCGATATTCTCGAACAGATGTACCGCGATATTATGGACAGCGAGACGTACCGTTTCTGCTGCGATATTTGCCGGTATCATCACGAGCGTTGGGACGGCGGCGGCTATCCCGACGGTTTAGTCGGCGATGAAATCCCTATCTGGGCGCAGGCGGTGGGAATTGCGGACGCGTTCGACGCGCTTACAAGCCCGCGCGTGTACAGACCCGCGTTTGATTTCGATACAGCCGTTAAAATGATAAACGACGGGGAATGCGGGGCGTTCAATCCAAAGCTTTTGCAGGCTTGGAACACCCTGATAAAAAGCGGCGAACGCTTTTCCGACAAGTAAATAAAAACCGCGGTTCACACGAGCCGCGGTTTAGTTTGTATAAAAAGTCAAGTCTTAGACTGTAGAGAAAGTCCCAGATGCCGCAATGTGCGCTTCGCGCACAACGCTGAAGCGATGCTGCGGCTAGGCTTTGCCTGCCCGCATTATCCGCCTGCGGCGGAAAACGCTGTGCCGCTGACGCCGCCGCATTATGCGCTTGCGCGCAAAACGCTATGGGGCTTTATCTACAGCCTAAACCGCGGTTCGCACGAGCCGCGGTTTTTGTTTTGTTATTCTGCGAATTCAAAGTCGATAAACCCGCCGTTTACGTTGACGGAGGTGCATTTTATCTTCACCTTGTCCCCCACGGTGAATATTTTCCCGTTCGCCGCACCGGTGAGAATAACTCCGTGTTGGACTTCATATTCTCCCGCAGGCAGCTTTGTAACGGGAATCATACCCTCGACGGTGTTTTCCAGCGCGACGAAAACGCCGCTTGGCGAAACGCCCGAAATAAAGCCCTCAAATTCCTCGCCGATGTGGTTTTTCATATATTCCGCCATATAGAACGTCTCGCATTCGCGCTCGCACCGCACCGCCGAAAGCTCGGTGGAGCTTGCCCTGAGCGACGCCTCCTCGGCGAATTTCGTGTATTTTTTCACAAGCTTGTCTTTATTCAGCGCGTAAACATAGTCGGTAAGTATTCTGTGAATGGAAAGGTCCGCGTATCTTCGTATCGGAGAGGTAAAATGCGCGTATTCGGGCATAACCAGCCCGTAGTGTCCCAGCGGCTGCGTCTGCGTTCGCTGAAATGGACGCTACGTATGACA
>CANQNY010000156.1 GCA_947625335.1 uncultured Clostridia bacterium
TTCGCGCGGAGCGGCTCGGCGTTTCCTGCGATAACCTGTTTTTGGCGTCCAACAACAGCTGCGAGAGCATTGTCGGTGCTGTCCGCGAAAACAAGCCCGAAATTGTCATAATCGACTCAATTCAGACGATAACCTCTTCGGAATTCACCTCCGCGGCAGGCAGCATAGTGCAGGTCCGCGAATGTACAAACGCGTTTATGCGCCTTGCGAAAAGCGAGGAGATACCTATTTTTATAGTAAGCCATGTAAACAAGGACGGCGGGATAGCGGGTCCGAAAATCATGGAGCATATCGTCGATACCGTGCTGTATTTCGAGGGCGAAAAGCAGATGAGCTACAGAATACTCCGCGCGATAAAAAACAGGTTCGGCTCGACCAATGAAATCGGCGTTTTTCAAATGGACGACAGCGGGCTTTCGCAGGTTGAAAATCCCTCGGAAATGATGCTGTCGGGGCGGCTTGCAAACGTTTCGGGAAGTGCGGTAATCTGTACTGTTGAGGGCACAAGACCTATTCTCGCGGAAGTGCAGGCTCTGGTGACAAAATCAAGCCTTCAAAGCCCGCGCAGAGTTGCAAACGGGTTTGATTACAACAGGCTGTATATGCTGCTGGCGGTGCTGGAAAAGCGCATGGGATTTGCGTTCGGCAGCTTGGACGTGTATGTAAATATCGTCGGGGGACTTCGCATTGACGAACCCGCCGCCGACCTCGCGGTGGCAATGGCGTTGTATTCGGGGCTTTGCGACAAGGTTTTGCCCGCAGACCTTATGGTTTTCGGGGAAGTCGGCTTAGGCGGAGAAATCCGCGCGGTATCGAACGTACAACAGCGCATTAAAGAGGGCGCAAGGCTCGGTTTTACAAAATGCGTTATCCCGAAAAATTCGTTCAGGGCGCTGTCTAAAAAAACCGATTACGGGATAAAAATTATCGGCGCGGACGCGCTTGGCGGGGCGTTCCGCGCGATTTCGGGAGAAAACGAGAAAAAATGAACGGGAAACACAAAAAAGCCGTTTTTGCGGGAATATTTTCAGCGATTCTCGCCGCGGAAATTCTCATCGCGCTGTTCGTACACGACGGGTTTGTGCGCCCGTATCTGGGGGACGTTCTCGCGGTGATGTGCGTGTATTTTTTCGCGAGGATAATCTTCACGGAAAAGCCGCGCTTTCTCTCGCCGTTCGTTACAGCGTTCGCGTTCGCGGTGGAATTTCTGCAGCTTACGCCGCTGTCCGACCTGCTCGGAAAAGGCTCTGTGCTGTCGGTTATCGTTGGGGGAACATTCGATGTAAAAGACCTGATTTGCTATCTTGTCGGAGGAATTATTTGCCTTGTCGGCGAGTTTACAGTTAAAAGTGTACAGTGAACAGTAATAAGTATCCGCTTGCGCGGATAATATTGATTGTCACAAAGAGGAAATGTTGACGAATACAAACACGCGGGCAAAATTTGTCCGCGTGTTTTTATTGTTTTAAAGCGGTTTAAGGGTCTTGTCGGTTCGCGGTTGCCTCCGCGAAGATTTTAAGCATTTTTGCGGCTCGTTCCTTGTTGCAGTCGGACAGCGTCGAGAGAATGGCGTTTATTTCGGGATTTTCGGAGTAAGCCTCGGAGCCGTTTATAATGTAGTCCGAACTTACCGACAGCGCGGCGGAAAGTTTTCGCAGAGTTCCGACTTTCATGGTTTTTTGTCCATGTTCAATTTGTACCAGAAATTGGATAGAAATTTCTGCCATTTCCGCCAGCTTTTCCTGCGTGTAGCCGTAAGATTTCCGCAAGTCCGAAATCCTTTTCCCGACGTCAGCCATTTTATCGTCCAACATTTAAACCTCCCCATAAGTTTATTTAATTATAGTATAACTCAAATTAAAACGAAATTTAATCAACTTTAGTAAAACATAACATAAACTAAAGTAAAAATTTTTCTCAAAAAATACTTGACAACGCAAAAATGTTGTGCTACAATCATACTTGAAAGGAAATGTAGGCTTAATACACAATATATAAGGAGGTTGTGAATTGTGTTTACTAAACTTGGTAAGTGCGCGGTGTCGCTGGCGGCGGCTCTGGCGGTATTCGCAAGCGTTCCCACGGCAGTGGTCAGAATGAACTTAAAAGCAGCGGCGGCAGATTCACCGCATGTACAGCAGGAAGGCGAAGAAAATACAGATAGCCACGGCTGGAAAGGTACATGGGAGAGTGATGCCGACGGTCACTGGCATGCATGTACAGTAGACGGCTGTACTGGAAGAGATGGTTCGGCAGCGCATAATTATGAAAATGGTGAATGTACTGATTGCGGTTATGCACATTCGGATCACGTTTGGGTAACTAAAGACGAAGAAAATGAAGAATGCTCGGTTTGCCACAAAACACAGGCTCACTCTTGGGGGACGACCGGTACACTTGCAGGCGGCAAGCTGACATTGTCTTGCACAACATGTAGTCAAACAAAACAGGTAGATCATACATGCAAACAGGCAACAGCTTGGGAAAGTGATGAAACCCAGCATTGGCATATGTCTGATTGTTCAGAGCATACCGCTGTAGAAGTGGACGGTACAAGGGCAAACCACTCTTACACTCCACAAACTTATGCAAACGAGTCAGAGGCTCAAGCAACTTTAAATTGCACCGTATGTAGTAAACCTCACACCCATAATTGGACTGCGGGTGCTACCTCCGACGGAACAACTACATACACTTGCTCGGTGTGCAATTCTACCTACACAAAGACCGAAGCGGCTACACCTCATGTGCATGCTAACGACGGCACATGGAAGTATGACGCAAATCAGCATTGGCATGAATGCACGGCTGACGGCTGTACCGAAAGTGACAAGAAGTATGATAAAGCAAACCACACTTTCCCGACTTCTAATGACAGTGGAACAGAAGATCCTACTGCAAGTACGGTTAAGTGCACCGTATGCGATCAAACTCACACCCACAATTGGTCGTCTTCGGACGGCACAAACTACACCTGCTCGGGCTGTAGTTCAACTTACACCAAAACAACAACTTCTTCCGAGACCAGCAGCGGCAGCGACAGCAGTGATACAAGTGACGAAAGCGGCGACAGCGGCTCTACATCCGAACCGTCAACTCCGCCTGCACCGTCAACTCCTTCAAGACCTTCAAGACCGTCTTATGACGATTATGACGACGATTATGATTATGATGAAGATGACGATAATGACGACACTTCCGAACCCACAGACCCTGTTGACCCCGTTGACCCTGTTGAAACCGTAGCAAACAACACCACGACCGATGTTCAGACGGACGAGGGCATGCCTCACACCGCTATTTCCACACCCATAGACAGCCTTGTGGGCATGATTTTCTCCGATGATGAGCTTGCGGAAATCGGAGAAAATCATGCCCACAAGGCTGTCTA
>CANQNY010000157.1 GCA_947625335.1 uncultured Clostridia bacterium
GGAGCGACCGCGGATTTTCTCGCGATATTCTTCCGCGCCGTCATTTCAATCCACGCTCCGCGCGAGGCGGAGCGACCGACAGCCAAAACACTGTTTTGTACAGTTTTTCTATTTCAATCCACGCTCCGCGCGAGGCGGAGCGACTAAAACGCTAGTA
The DNA here is from genome assembly GCA_947625335.1 of uncultured Clostridia bacterium. GTDB lineage: Bacteria > Bacillota > Clostridia > Oscillospirales > Ruminococcaceae > CAG-115. The sequence continues at coordinate 158 of CANQNY010000157.1, forward strand.
AAGGAGATGATAACGTACTACTATTTCAATCCACGCTCCGCGCGAGGCGGAGCGACGCCGCGAAGCGTGAAAACTCCGCTCCCCGTTTGGTATTTCAATCCACGCTCCGCGCGAGGCGGAGCGACCTACAGCATTGTATTTGTCCATGTGGTCTACAAATTTCAATCCACGCTCCGCGCGAGGCGGAGCGACGGGCTTACACGCTCCTTGGCAAACAGATACGAGCAAATTTCAATCCACGCTCCGCGCGAGGCGGAGCGACACCTCAATAGACTTTTTTTTGAGCCAGAAGTATCATTTCAATCCACGCTCCGCGCGAGGCGGAGCGACGTTGAACCAAAAACGCAAACCTGGACTGCGGGAATTTCAATCCACGCTCCGCGCGAGGCGGAGCGACCTTTCTTTTTTGTATCGGTCAAGCTGTGCCATATCCATTTCAATCCACGCTCCGCGCGAGGCGGAGCGACTGCGTCGATAAGACTGCCCTTGTCGCTGTAATAATTTCAATCCACGCTCCGCGCGAGGCGGAGCGACAGGAGCATTTTCTGATACACGACTACTTCTTCGCATTTCAATCCACGCTCCGCGCGAGGCGGAGCGACGCCTGCTCGGTATGCTGTCACGGCTCGGCTTCCATTTCAATCCACGCTCCGCGCGAGGCGGAGCGACTTCCGACAAATACGGTCCGGCTGTCGTTATGCTATTTCAATCCACGCTCCGCGCGAGGCGGAGCGACATCCATACGAATTAAAATTGCTTTGCTTACTAATTATTTCAATCCACGCTCCGCGCGAGGCGGAGCGACGTCACGGACATTGCCGCCGAACGCCTTTTCATCATTTCAATCCACGCTCCGCGCGAGGCGGAGCGACCTCCCACCGCTTGCGGCTTCTTCGTGGGTGTTTATTTCAATCCACGCTCCGCGCGAGGCGGAGCGACGACATTCCAACCCGTTTTTGACTTGATTTTGACCTATTTCAATCCACGCTCCGCGCGAGGCGGAGCGACACTGCTGGTTGCAGATAGTGCTGTTCAGCGCGGAATTTCAATCCACGCTCCGCGCGAGGCGGAGCGACGCGCTGTCTATGCCTTTTCCTGCACTCGCTCTGATATTTCAATCCACGCTCCGCGCGAGGCGGAGCGACTCCCAATTAACATCTGTAACTTGTTTTCTGCAATATTTCAATCCACGCTCCGCGCGAGGCGGAGCGACCAAATGGGCGTTTTACGCTCAAAGTATGTATCCCATTTCAATCCACGCTCCGCGCGAGGCGGAGCGACGAAACCATTACCGCCCCAGCCCCACGCGAAAATATTTCAATCCACGCTCCGCGCGAGGCGGAGCGACCCGAAATGTCGGAGTGGGATTATGTCTTGCAAGAAATTTCAATCCACGCTCCGCGCGAGGCGGAGCGACTAAAGTTTTCATACGCGGCTTTCATAGCGTTCATTATTTCAATCCACGCTCCGCGCGAGGCGGAGCGACTGCGTCGTCGCTGGTATATTCACCAGTCAACATATTTCAATCCACGCTCCGCGCGAGGCGGAGCGACAGCATATTTTAACAGCAAAATGGTATATAGACTTATTTCAATCCACGCTCCGCGCGAGGCGGAGCGACTAAGCCTCGGCGGACAACTCGGAAAACATCATCTATTTCAATCCACGCTCCGCGCGAGGCGGAGCGACTCTTGTTCCTCCGTGTTTTCGCTGAGCATAGTCAATTTCAATCCACGCTCCGCGCGAGGCGGAGCGACGGATAACTAAGGCATTTAAGAGCGGCGGAGTCAAAATTTCAATCCACGCTCCGCGCGAGGCGGAGCGACGAGGTCAACGAACTTGATATTAACAGCTTGATTATTTCAATCCACGCTCCGCGCGAGGCGGAGCGACGTCGAGCGTTGACGGTCCGAAGTAAATCGGCTTTATTTCAATCCACGCTCCGCGCGAGGCGGAGCGACGCGGTAAGCACTACGGCACGGCTAATTCTTCGGATTTCAATCCACGCTCCGCGCGAGGCGGAGCGACGCAAACGGCAGGACTTATGGAAACGGAATAACATTTCAATCCACGCTCCGCGCGAGGCGGAACGACTATTGTCAATTTTTAATACCATATCTGCTAAAACTATTTCAATCCACGCTCCGCGCGAGGCGGAGCGACGAAGCTGTTAAGGTGCTGCAGATGAAAGGCGGCATTTCAATCCACGCTCCGCGCGAGGCGGAGCGACAAAGGGCTCAAGGTATGCAATAATGCTCGGTGATATTTCAATCCACGCTCCGCGCGAGGCGGAGCGACCATATTGAGATTAAGCAGGCGCGAGTTACCGGCACATTTCAATCCACGCTCCGCGCGAGGCGGAGCGACGAGCATTTGAAAGATAAATTCTATCATTTAAATATTTCAATCCACGCTCCGCGCGAGGCGGAGCGACGAAATACCTTGCGTTTTATAATTACCGTCATAAGATTTCAATCCACGCTCCGCGCGAGGCGGAGCGACTCTGACACAGCGAATACGGATCTCCCGATACTATCATTTCAATCCACGCTCCGCGCGAGGCGGAGCGACCGCAACACCCAATTTTTCGCCGATACGAGCCTGCGTTATTTCAATCCACGCTCCGCGCGAGGCGGAGCGACTGTCAGCGTCAAAATATCGCCTGTATCAGTCGAATTTCAATCCACGCTCCGCGCGAGGCGGAGCGACATGGCGCTAGGCGTTGGCGAAGGCTTTACGGACATTTCAATCCACGCTCCGCGCGAGGCGGAGCGACATTTTTTCACAAAAAATATTTTACAATTTTTTATTTAAATTTCAATCCACGCTCCGCGCGAGGCGGAGCGACATTCTCAAAGGTTCAGGTTAGTGCATACAAAAAGATTTCAATCCACGCTCCGCGCGAGGCGGAGCGACTTTGATTGGCTGTTCATTCCCACGGAAAACGCCGATTTCAATCCACGCTCCGCGCGAGGCGGAGCGACCAATTTGACCGCTCTTTTTTCTTCCCATAAATCATTTCAATCCACGCTCCGCGCGAGGCGGAGCGACTATGGATAAAGCGCGGGAGTCCGTTTGCACAGCATTTCAATCCACGCTCCGCGCGAGGCGGAGCGACCGATAGTATCAGCATCAACCCAGCCATAAACATTCATTTCAATCCACGCTCCGCGCGAGGCGGAGCGACCGCGATTGCGTATCCCCGCGCAACATATCCTGCATTTCAATC
>CANQNY010000158.1 GCA_947625335.1 uncultured Clostridia bacterium
GCGGAGCGACCGCTAGAAACTTTACAATACGCGCAGCCCAGAAATTTCAATCCACGCTCCGCGCGAGGCGGAGCGACGCACTGGGGTATAGCTTCACCGTCAAGGAGTTGTGATTTCAATCCACGCTCCGCGCGAGGCGGAGCGACGACTTCGCTATCTGCTCTATCTGCTCCACCGTGTATTTCAATCCACGCTCCGCGCGAGGCGGAGCGACTAGGCTGCCCTATCGGCTTGACGGGGAGAAAGATTATTTCAATCCACGCTCCGCGCAAGGCGGAGCGACTAAGTGTAGTTATTAGTTATGTACTCGTTTAAAGTCATTTCAATCCACGCTCCGCGCGAGGCGGAGCGACCTGCACTCGCTCTGATAAACACAAATGATATGGATTTCAATCCACGCTCCGCGCGAGGCGGAGCGACGCATTTACGGAGGGGATAGGAACAACGGAATACATTTCAATCCACGCTCCGCGCGAGGCGGAGCGACTTTTATCGGCAGCATAACTGTTGTTTTGTTAGTCAAATTTCAATCCACGCTCCGCGCGAGGCGGAGCGACGTCCTTTTTATCCTGTTGGTTCCGATGAGTATACTATTTCAATCCACGCTCCGCGCGAGGCGGAGCGACGCTTCAGAGTTGCCGATCCCGATCGGCACGCTTCTATTTCAATCCACGCTCCGCGCGAGGCGGAGCGACGGTTGGGGCGACGGATTACAAAATTACAACAGCAATTTCAATCCACGCTCCGCGCGAGGCGGAGCGACAATCGGAAATCTGATAGCCGGGATTTACGAGTTCTATTTCAATCCACGCTCCGCGCGAGGCGGAGCGACGCATTTGTGCAAGGCGGGAAACTTGACGACGCGCTATTTCAATCCACGCTCCGCGCGAGGCGGAGCGACCGTCAAAGTAGCTGTTCTCTCGCGCAGGCAAATATTTCAATCCACGCTCCGCGCGAGGCGGAGCGACGGCTGCTAGGCGAGGGGTGGACAGTCACGGACCTTATTTCAATCCACGCTCCGCGCGAGGCGGAGCGACGGATAATCGAGGATGACAAACTTCTGCCGTACTTTATTTCAATCCACGCTCCGCGCGAGGCGGAGCGACTGCACAATATATCAAGAGAAAAAACAAACAAAAACAATTTCAATCCACGCTCCGCGCGAGGCGGAGCGACATTCCGAACACGATAAATCTTGTTCTTACGGTGGTATTTCAATCCACGCTCCGCGCGAGGCGGAGCGACCTTTGCCTGCGGTCCGCAGAAAGAAGTATCAGCGATTTCAATCCACGCTCCGCGCGAGGCGGAGCGACAGGGGGTGAGGGTTTGGCTGTTTATTTCGACGTAATATTTCAATCCACGCTCCGCGCGAGGCGGAGCGACGCCGCAGCGTAACGCCGTTCAAATCGCTTTGAATTATTTCAATCCACGCTCCGCGCGAGGCGGAGCGACTGCGCAACGCTAACATTCCTATTCGCAATAGGTCTATTTCAATCCACGCTCCGCGCGAGGCGGAGCGACGCGTTATACGGCTTACCTGTGGTTGTTTTGCCGATATTTCAATCCACGCTCCGCGCGAGGCGGAGCGACTTATCTGTAAATGCTTCTATAATCATATTTTCAGCATTTCAATCCACGCTCCGCGCGAGGCGGAGCGACGGGCAAGGGCGGTGTACTTACTGCGGGAATGATGTCATTTCAATCCACGCTCCGCGCGAGGCGGAGCGACATTCTATATCATGCTTGGTTTTACAAATACAAACCCATTTCAATCCACGCTCCGCGCGAGGCGGAGCGACCTTTTGCAGACATACCGCCGAGAACAGGCTTTTTATTTCAATCCACGCTCCGCGCGAGGCGGAGCGACAGACGGGGTTCGGAGACTGTGTGCCAAGGATATCATTTCAATCCACGCTCCGCGCGAGGCGGAGCGACATCACCACACCACAAGAAGGAGGAGAAACCCATATTTCAATCCACGCTCCGCGCGAGGCGGAGCGACAAGGCCGATGTCAGTCGCCGCCACCGCGATCAGATTTCAATCCACGCTCCGCGCGAGGCGGAGCGACCAATGCAATCTGCGCGCCCTCTAAAGCCGACTTATTTCAATCCACGCTCCGCGCGAGGCGGAGCGACCGCTCGCAGATACTCGGCTTTGTAGCGGATATTGAATTTCAATCCACGCTCCGCGCGAGGCGGAGCGACCTGGATGCCCGCGATCGCTCCGCCGAGGACGTCCGTATTTCAATCCACGCTCCGCGCGAGGCGGAGCGACTTTGTATAGCTGTTCATTTAAGTCTTCAAACTCAAATTTCAATCCACGCTCCGCGCGAGGCGGAGCGACCCTTCGGGGATATGCTGATAACTTTCGGCATAAATTTCAATCCACGCTCCGCGCGAGGCGGAGCGACCGGAACCGCCGCCAGAATCTCCACCCTGTTCAACATTTCAATCCACGCTCCGCGCGAGGCGGAGCGACTGTACACAGAATTACAATTTTCTAATGACATAGTATTTCAATCCACGCTCCGCGCGAGGCGGAGCGACCTCGCCGACCTGTCCTGCGGGGTTAGTCGCAAGATTTCAATCCACGCTCCGCGCGAGGCGGAGCGACACTCCAGCGACTTTTTATACTCCCTCTCGCACTCTTATTTCAATCCACGCTCCGCGCGAGGCGGAGCGACGCTTTAGCCAGTGCGAGGGATATTCGGGGTTGCAAATTTCAATCCACGCTCCGCGCGAGGCGGAGCGACTAAGCCGATTTCTTTTTTCATCAACTTTGACGGTATTTCAATCCACGCTCCGCGCGAGGCGGAGCGACGAATGCTCTGCATTCTATAATTACCTGTGATTTGCATTTCAATCCACGCTCCGCGCGAGGCGGAGCGACCCATAGCCTCAGCCATTACTTCATTGATTTCATATTTCAATCCACGCTCCGCGCGAGGCGGAGCGACAGCACTCGCGGACTCATTTCACATCTAACAAGACATTTCAATCCACGCTCCGCGCGAGGCGGAGCGACTCGCGCTGGTCGCCTCTGTCGAACGTCCACTCGCTATTTCAATCCACGCTCCGCGCGAGGCGGAGCGACCGCATTTGGTTGTTTACTGTATATAGGTCCATAAATATTTCAATCCACGCTCCGCGCGAGGCAGAGCGACAGCTGGAATAAAAAATAGCAGTAATAACTTAGATAATTTCAATCCACGCTCCGCGCGAGGCGGAGCGACTCCTTTGACTTTCTTTTACTTCCGTCCATGAACTATTTCAATCCACGCTCCGCGCGAGGCGGAGCGACTCCTTTGACTTTCTTTTACTTCCGTCCATGAACTATTTCAATC
>CANQNY010000159.1 GCA_947625335.1 uncultured Clostridia bacterium
AAACTGCGCGGGGTCTTTTACAAGCTGCATAGCGCAATTATCCACCAGCATATGCTCGAGCGTTACCTCGGGATAATCCTTTGCAACTTCCTCTACAACCTTTCTCCAAAGCCGCGAGGTGTCGAGAACATTCGCCTTATCGACGCTTGTTACCTTTTTGCGCCGCTGCATTGCCACTTCAAACGCTTTTTTCGCAATACGGCGAATTTCGGTCTCGCTGTATTCAAGAGTATCGTAAGCTACCGTAACCCCGCCGCGTTCCTCGGTCGCTCTCTTGCCGAAATACAAACCTCCCGTAAGTTCGCGCATTATAAGCATATCAAAGCCCTTGGAGCTGATTTCCGTTTTCAGCGGACAAGCCCCCGAAAGCTGTTTAAACAGCAAGCACGGGCGCAAATTAGCAAATAAACCCAACGCCTTGCGAAGTCCCAAAAGACCCGCCTCGGGGCGAAGATTTGCGGGAAGCTTATACCACGGGGACTTGGTTGTATCACCGCCGATAGAACCCATAAGCACCGCGTCGGACGCCTTGCAGCGCGCGATAGTTTCATCTGTCAGCGGAACGCCGTTTGCGTCAATAGAACAACCGCCCATGAGGAGCTGTTCATAATTAAACTTATGACCGAATTTTGCGGCAATTTTATCGAGAACCTTCATAGCCTCGGTTACTATTTCCGGTCCTATGCCGTCGCCCTTTATAACTGCAATGTTCTTTTCCATTCGGAACTACCTCTTTTCATTTAATTCTTCAAGAAATTTCGGCAAAACGTATTTTGTAAGCCACACGCCGTTTTCCGAAAGCAGGAATTTGTACCCCTGCCGCGACATCTCCCCCGCGTTCACCTTGAAAACATAAGGCTTGCCGTGGCGTGAACCCACTTTTACGGCGGTTTCGACATCTTTTGAAAGATGAACATACAGCCGCGACATAGGCTTTAGCCCCTCGGCTCGGATAGCGTCGGCAAAACGCTGCGCCGTGCCGTGATAGAGCGTTTCGGGAGGGATTTTTTCCTCAAGCTCCACGTCTACATTTACCGAATGCCCTTGGTTTGCGCGAATGAGAGTTTTATCTTCATTGAAGGAATAACGCCCCTTTTCGTCGGTGCGGACTATCTCCTCCAAAGTTTCCATATCAATGGAATAGCCGTTTGTGCGGTTTATGCCCTCGATTACCTCCCGTACACTTGCCCAACCGTTTTTGTCGAGCGAAATGCCGATAGTTTCGGGCTTATGCCGCAGAATAAGCGCAATAAATTTGCTGAGTTTAGTCAGGTCTTTCATAGTTAAAAATCAATAGTGTAAATTACCCTTGTAACATTGTCAAACTTTCGGCTTACGGCGGTTTTCCGCTCAATAAAGCCGAATTTCTCATAAAATCTTCGCGCGGGCGCGTTAAGCTCGGCGGTATCAAGTACGGCGCTCTTGTAACCATTGCCGCGCATTTTCCGAAGCGTATGCGAGAGCAGCTTTTTGCCCATGCCCTTTCGCTGCCACTTTGGAGCAACATACAACAGCATTATCTCCATATACCCCTCAAACGTCTTTTCGGTGCAGGTCTGCGCCGCGCACACCGCAGCGATTTCGCCGTCCGCAAGAAGCACAAACACGTCACGCCCGCTCTTAATAAGCTCCGTAAAGCTCCGTCGGCGGTATTCACCCGTGTAGGCGGCTATCTGTTCCGCCGAAAAAAACTCCTTGTAGCTTGTCAGCCACGCGCTGTCTACAACCTGTGCCATTTCCTCAACATCGCCAAACTCAGCGGGTCTAATGTCAATTCTCATTTTTTAAGAGAATTCAGCAGTCCGCCCTTTGCGATTATCTCCTTGATGAAATCGGGGAACGGCTGCGCCTTGTAGGTCTTGTTTTTGGTGATGTTGGTAATTATTCCCGTATCGAAATCTATCTCGACTTCGTTGCCTGCGTCAATGTCCTTTGCAGCCTCGTCGCATTCGAGTATCGGAAGTCCGATATTTATAGAGTTGCGGTAGAAAATTCTCGCAAAAGTAGACGCGATAACGCACCCCACGCCGCTTGCTTTTATCGCAATAGGAGCGTGTTCGCGGGAACTTCCGCAGCCGAAATTCATATTCGCGACGATTATATCGCCCTGTTTTACGTTTTTGACAAAATCCTTGTCAATGTCCTCCATACAATGGGAAGCAAGCTCCTTGTGGTCGGACGTGTTGAGGTATCTTGCGGGGATAATTACGTCCGTGTCGACGTTGTCCCCGTATTTATGTACAAAACCATGCGCTTTCATCAAAATTCCTCCTTATTTATCAACGTTTGCAATATACCCTTTAAGCGCGCTTGCAGCGGCTATCGCGGGGGACGCGAGATATACCTCGGAAGTGGTGTCGCCCATTCTTCCGACGAAGTTTCTGTTGGTTGTGGAAACGGCTCTCTCGTGCGGCGCGAGAATTCCCATATGTCCGCCGAGACACGGTCCGCAGGTCGGCGCGGAAACCACCATTCCCGCCTCTACAAACGTTTCAAGCAAGCCGTTTTTCAGAGCGTCAAGATAAATCTGCTGCGTTGCGGGGATTACGATAGCGCGAACGCCCTTTGCGACTTTCTTTCCCTTAACCACCTTCGCGGCAATTTCAAGGTCGCTGTATCTGCCGTTGGTGCAAGAGCCGATGACTACCTGATCAATCTTGATGTTGAGCTTTTCAGCCTCGTCAATCGTCTTGGTGTTCTCCGGCAGGTGCGGGAAAGAAACAGTTGACTTCACCTGCGACAAATCAATATCAATAACGCGGCTGTACACAGCGTCAGCGTCCGCTTTGAAAATCTCCGGAGTACGGTCGGTTCTGCCCTTAACGTATTCGAGAGTAACGTCGTCTACCTCGAAAATACCATTTTTCGCGCCCGCCTCGATTGCCATATTCGCCATACAAAGCCTGTCGTCCATGGAAAGCGACTTTAACCCCTCGCCCGTGAATTCCATAGACTGATACAAAGCTCCGTCAACGCCGATAAGACCGATTATGTGCAGGATAACGTCCTTGCCGCTTACCCACTCATTCAGCTTGCCGGTAAGGTTGAATTTAATCGCCGCAGGCACTTTGAACCACGCCTCGCCCGTTGCCATGCCCGCCGCCATATCGGTAGAACCTACGCCCGTAGAAAACGCTCCGAGCGCGCCGTAGGTGCAGGTGTGGCTGTCCGCGCCGATAACGCAGTCGCCGGGGACTACAAGACCTTTTTCGGGGAGCAGGGCATGTTCAATCCCGACGTTTCCGACGTCGTAGAAATTCGTTATATCGTATTTTTCCGCGAAATTGCGGCACTGCTGGCACTGGA
>CANQNY010000160.1 GCA_947625335.1 uncultured Clostridia bacterium
CGTTCGAGAGCGTAAGCGTCCGTTTTCGACGAGATGACGCAGGTTATCTTTCCGCCCTTTATCTCGCCGCGGTTTTCAGCGTCGATAAGAGCCTGCAAATTCGTCCCTCCGCCCGACACCAGCACCACAATGTTTTTCATAACGTTCACCTCAGTTTCTTTAGCTGTATTTCAACCAGCATATACCCGCTTTCGGGAGAACTTTCCTTGACATAACCGCCGTTCGCCGTATAAATTCCCAGATCAAGCCGCTTGAAAACGCCGTTTTGCTTTCCGTAATACGGGAGGGTTTCAAACGCCTGTTCCCACGGCATACCGCAAATGTTAAGTTCCCCGCCGAAAAACTCTCTCGGAAAATGCCGCGACCACATCTCGCCCTCGCGCATTAGTATCTCTAAAGCGTACACGACCGAGCCGTTTTTTGTAGGGCAATAAACGCCCAGTCTGTCCCATACATAATTTACCTGTCTTTGATACAGCGGGTCATTTTTTCGGCTGTCTTTCGGGAAAGCTACCCGCCGCGGCTTTCCGAGCAATTTTTCAAACACGCTTATGTGCGACGGAATGTCGATTACAACGTCGTTTATAACTATCTCGTCCTCGCTAAGGGCGATTTTAAGCGGCGAATTTTCCTTTTTAAAAAGCATTCTACCCCTCGGCAAGCTGCACCGAAAGCGTGGTAAAATCCTTTTCGGTGCGGGAATTCTCGTCCTGCCCGAAATCAACATACTCCGCCACCGCGCTGTAACCGCCGAGCGTTATCTCGCGGAAAAATTCGGGTTCGTCGGGAGCAATGGGCGTTGGCGGCGCGTTTTTCACAGCCTCAAGCCAATTTGCGCCGTTAATTTTCACCTTGCCTTTGAAAAACTCCTTCGGGTAGTGTTTCGGGCAGATTTCGCCCTTGTTAAGCCGCATCTCAAAGCAGTACACAACCCCGCCGTTTCTCGTATAACAGCACAGCCCCAGCTTGTCCCACGCGTAATTCACACGCTTTGAATCCAGCGCGGAATTCATATCCTTGTCTTTCTTAAAAACTGCGCGCCGCGGCTTTCCGAGAATTTTGGAAAGCGCGTCGATATGCGTCGGAATGTCGATTGCAACGCCGTTTACGGTTATTTTGTCATCATTTAATTCGATAATTACGTCCTCAGGCGCGACAAGGATTTTCCTGCCGAAAATTCCCATTATAATCCTCTCCAATCACTATATCTCAGCATAGCTCGGTTATGCGAAAATTACTCCCTCGTCGGACTTTACGGTCTCGCCGATAACGAAAGCGCGCTCGCCGTTCTGTTCGAGAATTTCAACCGCCTTATTTGCGTTCTCTTTATCAACAACGACAGCCATGCCGATGCCCATATTGAACGTGTTGAACATATCATGCTCGGAGATATTTCCCTCTTTTTGGATAAGCGCGAAAATCGGCGGTATATCAAAGCTGTTTTTATTGATTTTCGCGGAAATTCCCTCCGGCAGCATACGCGGAATATTCTCGTAAAAACCGCCGCCCGTGATGTGGGAAATGCCCTTTACGGGGAGCTTTGAAATAAGGTCCAGAACGGGCTTTACATAAATTCTCGTCGGCGTTAAAAGCGCGTCGCCAAGCGATTTCCCAAGTTCGGGAACGAAACTTGTGAGGTTGCGGTCGTTGATGTTGAAAACCTTGCGAACCAGCGAAAAACCGTTTGAATGAACGCCGCTCGACGCAATTCCGATAACAGCGTCGCCCTCTTTTATCGTGTTGTTGTCGATAATTTTCGACTTGTCGACAATGCCCGTCGAATAACCCGCAATATCGTATTCGTCCTCAGCCATCATTCCGGGGTGTTCGGCAGTTTCGCCGCCGATAAGCGCGCAGCCCGCCGCAACGCAGCCGTCAGCCACGCCTTTTACTATCTGTGCGACCTTTTCGGGGTAATTCTTCCCAATAGCGATATAATCAAGGAAATACAGCGGCTTTGCCCCGCAGCAGATAATGTCGTTTACGCACATTGCCACGCAGTCAACGCCTATGGTATCGTGCTTATCAAGCAGCATAGCGATTTTGAGCTTAGTTCCCACGCCGTCCGTGCCGCTTACGAGAACAGGCTCTTTATACCCCGCAAGATCCAGCCCGAACAGACCGCCGAAACCGCCTATCCCCGAAATGCAGCCGGGGATTTTCGTCCTCTCAACGTCCTTTTTCATCAAGCGGACCGACTCGTACCCCGCGGTAACGTCAACGCCCGCCGCTTTATAGCTTTCGCTGTAACTTTTCATAATATTTCCTTTCCCATTCGGCGTAAACCCAATTACTCGTCAAATTTGGTCTCAAACTTGTCCTTCGGGAACTCCTTCGGAACTTCCACGGGATATTCCCCCGTAAAGCACCCGCGGCAGAACCCGCATTTCGCGCCCTCGGCGATTTTCACCACCGCGTCGGTGCTTAAAAATCCGAGCGAATCAACGCCTATCATCTCGGCTATTTTCTCGACCGAATGTTTATTCGCAATAAGGTTCTCCTTGCTGTCGATATCCGTGCCGAAATAGCACTCGCTGATAAACGGCGGCGCGGAAATCCGCATATGTATTTCCTTCGCGCCTGCCGCTCGGAGAAGTTTCACGACTTTAGCGGAGGTTGTCCCTCTGACAATGCTGTCGTCAACCAGCACAACGCGCTTGCCCTCGACAGTCTCGCGGATAACGTTCAGCTTTATTTTAACCGAATTTTCCCGCATACCCTGCGTCGGCTGAATAAACGTCCTGCCGATATAGCGGTTTTTGATGAAACCCACCCCGTAGGGTATCCCCGACTCCTGCGCGAAACCCAAAGCCGCGTCAAGACCGCTGTCGGGGCAGCCGATAACCACGTCCGCCTCGCAGGGGTGTTCCTTTGCGAGATAACGCCCCGCGCGAAGTCTTGCCTTGTGCACCGACGCACCCTCTATGACCGAATCGGGACGCGCAAAGTAGATAAACTCGAACACGCACATCGAGCTTTCCCCGCCGCAATGCGTTTTTATCGACTCCACGCCGTTTTCATCGATAACGACAATCTCGCCCGGCTCTATATCGCGGATAAACGTCGCTCCGATGCTGTCGAAAGCGCAGGTTTCGCTCGCGACAACATAACCCTCGTCGTCCGAAAGCTTTCCCAGAGCCAGCGGTCTGAACCCGTGCGGATCGCGCGCCGCAATAAGCTTTTTCGGGGACATAATGCACAGCGAATACGCGCCCTTTATGCGGTACATCGCGCGCTCCACGCAGTTTCAAATCGAGTTCCGCCAATCGGAATCCGTCGTTCGTCTCGCAC
>CANQNY010000161.1 GCA_947625335.1 uncultured Clostridia bacterium
CATGGAACACAGCGCGGGGAAAATTATAAGGCTTGAAATAAGCAGGCTGCCCATAAGCCGCATTCCGATAACGATTGTCACCGCCGTAAGCAGCGCGATAAGCATATTATAGAGGTTTGCGTTTGTGCCCGTTGCTTTGGCGAAACTTTCATCAAATGTGATTGCGAATATCTTTGTATAAAAGAACACAAAGCACACAACCACCGTCAACGCCAGCACAACGCTTGTAACTACGTCTGTGCGGCTTACCGAGACGATTGAGCCGAACAGATAGCTGTTTAAATCGACGTTCGCGCCGTTCAGAGATACCGCCATAACGCCCGCCGCAAGCGCGCCCGTGGAAATGAGGGCTATTGCCGCGTCGCCTTTTATCTTGCTGTTTGAGGAAAGCCTTAACAGCAAAAACGCCGCAGCAATTACAACCGGTATCGCAACAGCCATGGGAGCAAGGTTCATGACTGAGGCTATCGCGAGCGCGCCGAAACCCACGTGCGACAATCCGTCGCCTATCATGGAATAGCGTTTTAATACAAGGCTTACGCCCAAAAGCGCGGCGCAAAGCGACACCAGTATTCCGACAACGACCGCTCTTACCAGCATCGGCGAAGACAGCATTTCCGAAAAAATCTCATTCACCCTCGCCACCGCCTTTCAAAAAGTCCGCCATGTCGCTTTTTCGGAATTCATCGACCGTCCCGAAAAAATAATCGTTTTCGCGCATACAAAGAATTTTATTCGCGTATTTTAAAGCCGCGTTCATGTCGTGAGTTACCATTATCACGGTAACACCGCTTTTGTTGATATTCGCAATAAGCTCGTACAACTCCGCCGTAACCATAGGGTCAAGCCCCGACACAGGCTCGTCCAGCAAAAGCAGCTTTTTAGTAGCGCAAAGCGCGCGCGCCAAAAGCACTCTCTGCTGTTGACCGCCCGAAAGTTCGCGGTAACTGCGCTGACGTAACTCGTAAATTCCGAGACGTTTCATATTTTCGGCGGCAATTGCGCGTTCTTTCGCGGAATAAAACGGGCGAATTCCCCGCGAATTCAAACAACCCGAAATAACGACCTCGAAAACGCTTGCGGGAAAATCGCGCTGGGCGTTTGTCTGCTGCGGCAGATAGCCTATTTCCTTTTTGAGAAGTCCATCCCCGAAAGAGATGTTCCCCAAAACGGGCTTTTTAAGCGACAGCAGAGCCTTTACAAGCGTACTTTTGCCGGAGCCGTTTTCCCCGACAATGCATAAATAATCGCCGCCGCTTACTTCAAAATCAAGACCGCTTATCACCGTCATATTCTCGTATGACAGCGTGAGATTTTCCGTTTTGATAAGTGACATTACTGTTTCAGCACTTCCTCCAGCATTCTGTAATTTCTCTCCATGAGCGACAAATAGCTCTCCCCTGCCGCAAAATCGTCCGCGGAGATATTGTGGCAGCTGTGGAATTCGTAAACCCCTACCCCGTTTTCGGCGGCAAGAGTTTCGGCAAGCTTTCGGTTTGAAAGCTCGATGCAAAAAACCGCCTTTACGGTGTCCTCCTCGGACAATTTCGCGTCAAGAAACGCAATCGTCTGCGCAGAAGGCTCGGTTTCGCTGCCGCAGCCCGGAAACGCCGCGTAATATTTCAGCCCGTATTCCTTAAAAAAATACAACAGCGGAAATCTGTCCGCAAAGATAAAATAACGCTCCTCCCCCGCAAAAAGCTCCGAAAATCGCCCGTCAAGGTCGTTTAACTGCGAAATAAGGCGGTTTGCGTTGTTTTCGTAAAGCGTTTTGTTTTCGGGAGCAAGTTTTACCGCCGCGCGTTTTATGCTTTCGGCTATCAAAGCGGCGTTTTTCGGGGAAGTCCAGATATGCTCGTCGTATTCGTCGGGTTCTTCGTGTTCGTCATGGTCGTAAGCTTGCGTGATATTGTCATTTTCTTCCAAAAAAGCCTCAACTTCGTTCATCATACGCAGAGAATTCACATTCTCGGTCGATTTAAGAACATTTTCCACCCATGCGTCCGACTCTCCCCCGTTATAGATAAACAAATCGCACCCGTCAATTCGCACAATATCCCGCGCGCTTGGGTCATAGCTGTGGCTTTCCGTTCCGGGCTTTAACAGGAGAGTGACCTCCGCCGTGTCTCCGAAAATCTCTCTTGCAAGGTCATACGCGGGGAAAATCGTTGTCACAACGCGAAGTTTTCCGTCGAAAATATTCGCCGAATTCCCCGAACACCCGCACAACAGCAAAATTCCCGCCAGCAGAACGAAAAAAACGGCACGTTTAAGCGTCTTCACCCGTCATCTCCTCCGTTCCCTCTTTTCTCCCTTTTGAACATTCCTCGCACAAGCCGTAGATAACGGTTTTTCCTATATCTACAATAAAACAATGGGCGTTTTCGATATGTCGTTTCATATCCGCCATAAAATCGCAGTCCATGTGAATAAGTTTCCCGCATTTTTCACATTTGAGGTGAAAATGCTTTGCACATTCCTCGCTTTCGTTAAGCTGATAGCAGGACGCGTCTTCGTCGGTAAAACGCTTTAGTATCCCCTGCTGCGTAAGCCTTGACAGCGTTCTGTAAACCGTCGCCTCTCCCGAGGACACTTCCCCGCTTTTTATAAGCTCCTTTGCCGTAAAGCATTTTCCGCGGTGACGGTTGAAAAATTCGACGATTTCATCGCGCTGTTTCGTATTGTAATTATTTTTATCCATAGCAACTCCAAAAAAATGATAATGATTATCAATTTCAAATTATAACATATTTTTATCAAAATTGCAATAGTTTTTTGGGAAATTTATTGATTTTTTTTTGAAAGTGATGTATAATGTATATGTAAGTAAATTTTGGGCATTGCCCGTTAAAATGGAGGAAATACCAATGGCAGAAGTACTTATCGAAACATCGGCGCGTCACGTTCACGTTACGCAGGAAACTCTTGAGGTTCTGTTCGGCAAGGGGGCTGCTCTCACCAAGAAAAAGGATCTTTCCCAGCCGGGACAGTTCGCAAGCGAACAGAGAGTGACTGTTGTAGGTCCGAAAAAGGAACTTGCAAACGTAAGTATTCTCGGTCCGTGCCGCAATGCGGATCAGGTAGAGCTTTCGGCTACCGACGCACGTTCTATCGGGCTTGACATCGCTATCCGCGAGAGCGGAAAGCTTGACGGAACTCCGGGCTGCACGCTTAAAGGTCCTGCGGGAGAGGTTACCATTAAAGAGGGCGTTATTGTCGCAAAGCGTCA
>CANQNY010000162.1 GCA_947625335.1 uncultured Clostridia bacterium
CACGATAAAATCCGCGTCCTGCCCCGCCGTCATTATCTCCTTGAACATATCGTAAGCCTCGTCTACGGGCAAATCGCCCGTCGGGCGCAGCATTCTCCCAAGAGAACCGACGTCCAGCCCCACAAGAGCCTTATCCCCTGCGGCTCTTTTAGCGATTTTTACAGCCTCGCGCACGGTCTGCTCAACCGTATGAGGAGCTCCCTGCAATTTATGGCGGTTTGCGCCGAAAGTGTTTGTGTAAACAGCCATAGCCCCCGCGTCGATATACTGTCTGTGAATGCTCTCGATAAGCTCCGGATCGGTGAAATTAAGCTCTTCGGGAATACCCCCGATTTTCAGGCCGCTTTTCTGGAGCATCGTTCCCATAGCTCCGTCCAGCAAAATATACCCGTCGTTTTCCAAAAGTTCCCTGAATGTCATAAATTCTCTCCCAAAGCAATTTTTTCCTTTTGAGGGTCAATATCCTCGCGGTCCTCGCGCGGCAGACGGCGCAGTTCGTTTAGCGCGATAATGCCTATCATCACGGCGCAAACCGTCCAGATTATCGGCTCGGAGATAACCACCGCGAAATAGCCGCCTATCTCCTTTATCGTCGCGCCTGCCGCTCCCGCGCGGTCTTTCCCGCCGATTAACGGTATCATAACAGCCACGGTGACGATTTTCCACGAAAGCTCTATTATACTGCACAAAATCGGCACAAGACTCCTGCCCAGCCCCTGCAAGGAACTTCTAAGTCCCAAAAGCACCTCAAGGCAGAAATAAAACGGGACGTTCCACTTCATATAAAGCAGAGCGGTTTTGAGTATCGCCGCGCCCTCGGCGGTATCGGTGTCGGTGACGATTAGTCCCAGCACAAATTCCCCCGCCGTGTACACGAGAATTATCGCCGTAACGCTCCAGATTGACATTATCAGCAATCCGTCCAGAATGCCGCGGCGTATTCGGGTGTACTTCCCCGCGCCTCGGTTTTGCGAACAGAACGTCACAAGCGTCGCGCAAACCGCCGAATACGGCATTACCGTAAAACTGAACAGCTTGCGGGCGGCGGTGTGAGCGGTGATTATATCGTCCCCGAAACCGTTAATGCCGTTCTGGAGAACTATAGAGCCTATATCGACTATCGAATACATTAAAGCCATTCCGAAACCCGCCGCAAGGAGCTTTGCGGAGCTGTCTTTTGTGAACTTGAAATCTTTCGGGCGAACCACGAGGTAAGGGCGTTTTTTTATAAGATACACAAGGCACACCGCCGCGGAAATTGCCTGCGCCGCAACGGTAGCGACTGCCGCGCCCACAACGCCCATATGTAAGACGCTTACCAAAAGCAAATCGAGACCGATATTCAGAAAAGTCGAAATAATCAGAATTATCAGCGGGACAACGCTGTCCCCGACCGCGCGGAGAATGCCCGCCTCGTAATTATAAAGCAATGTCACCGCAAGACCGAGATCTATTATAAACAGATAATCGCGCGCCTCGCCGAAAATCGAATCGGAGACGTTCAGCGCGCGGAGCAACGGCTCAATAAACACCGCTATCCCCACTATTATAACCAAAGTCGCCGCCGCCGAAAACGCAAGCGTTCTTGCAGCACTACGGCGCATTTCCGCGTGATCTCCCGCGCCGAAGTTCTCCGCTATCACTATAGCAAAGCCCGTCACCAATCCGTTTATAATGCTGAACAGCAGCGACACGACGGGCGCGGTCGCCCCCACAGCCGCTATCGAATTATTTCCGAGATTATGCCCGATTATGATTATATCCGCGAGATTATAAGTCTGCTGGAACAAATTTCCAAGCAAAATAGGCAAAGCAAAGAAAAAGATAAGCTTTATCGGTCTGCCTTTTGTCAAATCCTTCAAAAAAACCGCCTCCCAAAAGCACACACATACTATTCTAACACATTCAAGCGCAAATTTCAAGTATTTTAGCTTTTAGAATGAAATTTTTCCGAGGGGTTGCATTTTAGAGAAATATATGGTATAATAGAGGTAAGAAGTAAGATGTAGGATGTAAGAAACGAGGTAGTTATGTCTGTAAATCTTCAGAAAGGACAGAAAGTTGACCTTACAAAAAAGAACGCGGGGCTTAAAACCCTTATCGTGGGACTGGGCTGGGACGAGGCGCCGAGAAAATTCTCGCTGTTTTCACCCCGCGCGGACATTGACTGCGACGCGTCGGTCCTCCTTATCACCGAAAGCACCGAAAAACTTGCGGGTCCCGCCGACGTGGTGTATTACGGCAACCTCACCCACCAGAGCGGCGCTGTGCGGCACTGCGGCGACAACCTTACGGGCAAGGGCGACGGCGACGACGAACAGATTATCGTGGAGCTTGGGAAAGTTCCCGAAAAATACTCAAAACTTGTGTTTGTAGTTACAATTTACCAGGCTAAAGAGCGAAAACAGCAATTCGGCATGATTAAAAACGCGTTTATCAGAATTGTCAACGCGGACAACGGCGAGGAGCTGTGCAAATACAACCTGTCGGAAAACTACGACGGCAAAACCGCCATGATTTTCGGCGAGGTATACCGCTACAAGGGCGAGTGGAAGTTCGGCGCGGTGGGAGAGCCTACCGACGACAACGGCATCGGCGAAATGGCTGCGCGTTTTCAATAATGCTTGTCCGAAAACGGAAAAATCCGCAGGCGCGGAAAATATAAAATTACAACATTTTGAGGAGGAAAAAATATGACCAAGAAACTTGTTATCATTTCGGGAATTATCGCTCTGGCGGCGCTTGCGGCTGCCGCGGTGGCGTATTTTCTCGTGGGAAAGACAAATTTGCTTGACAAGTGGGAGCTTGACTTCAACGACGACGAATTCGACGACGAAATCTGACCCTTTTCCGCTAAAAATCAAGCGCCGCGGCAGTACCGCGGCGTATTTTCTCGTGGGAAAGACTAATTCCCGTACAAGTGGGAGCTTGACTTCAACGACGACGAATTCGACGACGAAATCTGACCCTTTTCCGCTAAAAAATCAAGCGCCGCGGCAGTACCGCGGCGTATTTTCTCGTCGGAAAGACTAATTCCCGGACAAGCGGGAGCTTGACTTCAACGACGATGAATTTGACGACGAAATCTGACCCTTTACCGCTAAAAAATCAAGCGCCGCGGCATAGGGGGACATCTAAGGGATATGGTCGCGAACCCGCATTACTAAAGGAAATGTAATGCCGCTTAAAAACGCAGAGTTA
>CANQNY010000163.1 GCA_947625335.1 uncultured Clostridia bacterium
GGCTGTCTATCGCCATTCCGACGTTGTTTGACGGGGAGAATTTCATATCATTGTACAGCGAGAGCAGTTTCGGAATGTCAAGCTTTTTCGGGCAATCTGCACGGCAATAGCCGCAGGCTGTACACGGAACTGAGTTCTTAAGCCCCTCAGCTATCTCGAAAAGCGCGGCTCTCTCGGTGTCCGTAAGCGGCGCGGGAGCGGAGAGCGTTTTGATGTTGTCCTCCATTTGCGCCATATTCGACATTCCCGACAAAATCATCGTGACATTCGGCAGCTCCTCCAGAAAACGGAACGCCCACGACGCACCGGAACCGCCTTTCAGGCGTTCATCAGCGGGAATTTTCGCGAGTTTTCCGCCGCGGACGGGTTCCATTACCCACACGGGGATTTTCCGCTCGGTAAGCAGCTCATACTTCTCTTTTCCGTTTTGCAAGGTCCAGTCAAGGTAGTTTAGCTGTATCTGACAAAACTCCATTTCGCTGCCGTAGAGGTCCAAAAACGTTTTCATCGTGTCCAACATTCCGTGGCAGGAAAAACCGAGGTGCTTTATCCTGCCTTTTTTGCGCTGCTCAACAAAATAATCGACAATCCCCCAGCGCGGGTCGGTATAGGTTTTAAGAGAATTTTCATAGATATTATGTAAGAGGTAAAAATCGAAATAATCAACGCCGCATTTTTGCAGCTGCTCCTCAAAAACGCCCGCAGGGTCGTAGCTTGACGCTATCTGATGACCGGGGTATTTTGTCGCGAGGTAAAAGCTCTCGCGCGGGAGCTGTTTCAGCGCTTTTCCGATTATCACTTCCGACTTGCAATTGTGATAAGGGTAGGCTGTGTCGTAATAATTCACGCCGTGGTCTGCGGCGTATTTCACCATACGCGACACCTGTTCTTCATCAACTTCGCCGTTTTCGAGCAGCGGCAGGCGCATTGTCCCGAAACCAAGCAGCGACAGCTTTTTATCCTTGAATTGTCTGTAAATCATAAGGTCCTCCTTAAAAATTTATATTCCGCAAATGACAAAATAATCGAACTCTCTGAAATTATCCTCAGCCCAAGGCAACGCCTCGCGGATAACTTGCAAAATTTTGCCGCCACGATTTTCGGCATTTTGCAAAATGTCCGACCAGCTTTGCTTATCTACAAAGGTTGTGGAATAATAATCGAAATTCGGGATAATTTTATACAGCTCAATTTCATCGGCAATATCCGCATGCAGCAGCAGCGAATCTTCCCGCCAGAAAACCTGCTGATAATCCTCAATTTGACCTTTTTGCCCTTTTTGGAACTCAAAATAACAGGTGCTGCAAAGCTCTTTCCTTTGGCTTTCGGTTATAAAAAACTCCATATTGTCACCCCCTTGATTATTTTGGCGCGAGGATAAAATTCTCGGATTGGAAAGAGGAATGTATGTTATTTACTTTTCTTAAATTCGTCCATTTCCATGCTGACAAATCTTGAAATCATTTCTCTATACAACACTTCAACCATATCCAAATCTGCACCATATTCTGCCGCTTTTTCTCTAACTTTTTGAATAACTGCCTCAACACGTTTAGGCGATTTAACTCCATCTTCGCTTTTCTTAAATGATGACGCTTGCTTTACATAGTCTGTTCTCTCAGCTATCAATTTGATAATCTCATTATCAATTCTGTCTATGTTTGAACGTACTTCCTCTAAACTGTTACATTTCATTTCGATAACCTCCCCAAATCCTAATTTACCCGACAACTTATTCAAACATATCCGCGCACTGCTTTAAATACTCGGTAACTTTCAGGTGCTGGGGACAGGCGCGCTCGCATTGACCGCATTTTATGCACTCCGACGCCTTGCCCGCGTCTTTTACCGCCGCCGCATAAGCCTCGCCCGCCTCTTTCATCTGCCCGCTTACAAGCTGCTTATTCGCGGCGGTGAATATCTCGGGAATGGGTATCCGCTTAGGGCAGCCCTCAACGCAATAATGGCACGCCGTACACGGTATCGCCGCCGATTTTCCGATAATCTCCTGCGCTTTGCGGATAATCGCCTGCTCCTCGGCGTTCAGCGGCTTGAAGTCTTTCATATAGCTCAAATTATCCCGCATTTGCTCGATATTCGACATTCCCGAAAGCACCGTGATTATCCCATCAAGCGACGCCGCAAAACGGATTGCCCACGACGCATAGGACGCGTTCGGCGCGTACTCCGAGAACAGCTTTTTCACCGCTGACGGCGGATTTGCCAAAGCTCCGCCCTTTACGGGTTCCATAACAACGATAGATACCCCGTGACGGCGCGCGGTTTCGTAATTTTCGCGCGATGTTACGCTCTTGCGCTCCCAATCGGCGTAATTTATCTGAAGTTGAATAAAATCGACCTCTGTGTGTTCGGTAAGCAATTTATCCAAAAGCTGCGGACCCGAATGATACGAAAACCCGAAATGCTTTATAAGCCCTTTTTCCTTAAGTTCCCTGACAAAATCCCAGATATGGAACTTTTCATATTTCTTGTAATTATTTTCCATAAGCGCGTGGAGCAGGTAATAATCGAAATACCCCGCCCCCGTGCGCTCAAGGCTGGTGTAAAACTGCTGTTTTGCGGCTTTCTCGGTGGGAGCGAGCAGAAAAGCGTTTATTTTTGTCGCAAGCGTATAGCTTTCGCGCGGATAGCGGTCAACCAACGCCTTTTTTGTCGCCGCCTCACTTCCGGGATAGACAAAAGCGGTGTCGAAATATGTAAATCCCGCCTCCATAAACATATCAACCATTTTCTTGGTCTGCTCGACATCGATTGCAATTCCCTTTCGCGGCAGCCGCATAAGTCCAAAACCGAGTTTTCCCGTATCTTTTCCGAAATAATCAGACATAATAAACTCCTTTCACCGTCAAAAACCGTTACTTTTATTATACACCTTTTTTATATATTTTTCAAGAGCTTTGTGAATTAAAAACGGCGGTGAAACTAACACCGCCGTTCTAGACTGTAGATAAAGCCCCATCTGCTGTGTAGCGTTTTGCGCGCAAGCGCATAATGCGGCGGCACTGCGGCAGGCACAAAGCCTAGCCGCAGCACCGCTTTCTTGCATCTGGGGCTTTCTCTACAGCCTGAGACTTGACTTTTATACAGGCTGAAATGGTGGTGAATTCACCGCCGCAATT
>CANQNY010000164.1 GCA_947625335.1 uncultured Clostridia bacterium
TTATAAGCGATACGACGTTCATAAAATCCGCGAATGTGTACTTTTTAACAGCCTCCGTAATCACCGTTCCCACGCCGATAGGACCCGAAAGGTCGTTTAAGCCGTATTTTCCGCGAATAAGGTCCACAAGCGTCATAATTATCAGCCGCGCGGTGGAACAGCTTTCCAGAAAGCCCTCTTTTATGATATTCGGGAAATTCTTTTCCACTCTGTACACCACAAAATCGAAGTAAACGCCGTTTGTACCGTCCTCGTTCGGGATAGTCATAAACTCCACGTCTTTAAGAGTCATTTTTTCGCCGTTTCTGCGAACGGTTATGTCATACACGAGATTTCCCCGAGAGTTCTTTCTGTCGCTGCTCTGCAGCTTGTAAATCACGTCCGACACCGAGAATATCGGCAGCCCGTCAACGCTTAAAATCTCATCGTTTACCCTAAGATACGCGCTTGAAACGCTCTGAGTCTGAAACTCGGCGATAGTCTTGGACGCGATAGCGGGCGATGTGATAAGCGAAATTATTACGACGATATACCCCAAAACCAAGTTCATAACGGGTCCCGCCAGAATTACCAGCATTCTCTGCCAGACGGGTTTTGAGTTAAACGCGCGGGGGTCGCGGAATTCTTCGTCCTCATAGCCGCCGTCCTCGCCCTCAAACGAACACGAGCCGCCTATAGGCAGCGCACGGATAACATATTCCGTCTCCTTGCCCTTTTTTCGGAAGACAACAGGTCCCATTCCCAGCGCGAATTCACGAACGTATATACCGCACGCCTTCGCCGCGAAAAAATGCCCGAACTCGTGAATAAGTATTATCGCGCAAAACACCAGAATTGCTATAAATATCGGCATATTTCCTCCTAATTATCCGAACTTTTCCAAAACATACCGCTCCGCCGCGCTTTTGGTATCAAGAAGATCCGAAAGCGACGGTTCTTTGACAAAATGCACCGCTGACAGCGCAGACACGACCGCCTCGCCGATGTCGAGAAAGCGAATTTTATCCTGCAAAAACAGCTCTACAGCCGCTTCGTTCGCACAGTTTACTATGCAGGGAGCGTTTCCGGAAAGCAGTACAGCCTTTTTCGCCGCCGCCAAACACACGAAAGTATCCTCGTCCGCGCGCGCGAACGTAAGTTCTCCCACGTCAAACAAAGAAAGTCTTTTTGCGGGGCAAGGCAGCCTTTCGGGGTATGTAAGCGCAAGCTGTATAGGCAGCCGCATATCCGCACTTCCAAGCTGCGCTATAACAGCGCCGTCCCGAAACTCGACCGCCGAATGAATAACGCTCTGCCGCTGCACCACAATCTCCACCTGCCGCGGCTCTACCCCGAACAGCCACACCGCCTCGATAAGTTCCAAGCCTTTATTCATAAGCGTCGCGCTGTCAATCGTTATCTTCGCGCCCATACTCCAATTCGGGTGCCGCAAAGCCTGCTCTTTTGTAACGTCTGCGAGTTCATCACGCTTTTTCCCGAAAAACGGTCCTCCCGACGCCGTAAGGATTATCTTGAAGATCTCGTTCCCGCAAGCCCCCATAAGGCATTGGAAAATAGCTGAATGTTCGCTGTCTATCGGGAAAATCTTCACGTTTTTTGACTTTGCCAGATCGGTCACTATCTTCCCGCCCGTGACAAGGGTCTCCTTATTTGCGAGAGCAACGTCATTCCCTGCCTCAATCGCCGAGAGTGTCGGCAAAAGTCCCGCCATACCGACCACGGAATTCACCACTCTGCCGCACCTCATCGCGGCAAGCTCTCTTATGCTTTCTTCCCCCGCGAATATCTTTATATCCGTATCTGCAAGGCGCGTTTTGATGTCTTTATACGCTCCCTCGTCCGCTACAGCAACGCATTCGGGCGAAAATTCTCTCGCCTGCCGTTCCAGAAGAGCGGTATTTTTCCCCGCGGACAACGCTTTCACCTTAATATTATGCACACGGCAGACGTCCAATGTCTGCGTGCCGATAGAGCCCGTAGCTCCCAGCAAAACTATGTTATCCATTATTGTAACCTTTTCCCCATGATTATTATGTCCTTTAACAAAATCACCCATTCAGGGACGAATGGGGATTTCTATTATTGCATTATCGGAGACAAAAAGCTGAACACCACAAACATAAACGGTGCGACGAACAAAACGCTGTCAAACCTGTCCAGAACGCCGCCGTGTCCCGGCATCAGATTGCCGAAATCCTTTACGTCGTACTGCCGCTTTATCACCGACGCCGTAAGGTCTCCCAGCACTCCCGCAATTGACGCGCACATTCCCACGGGAATAATCACCGCGTAGTTCATCTTCATCTCGCTCGGAAGTATCAGATTGTATACAAGGCATTGTATCGCCACAACAATTCCCACCGTAAAAATACCGCCGATAAAGCCCTCCACCGTCTTTTTCGGGCTTATTTCGGGGCAAAGCTTGTGTTTTCCGAGGAAAGTCCCCACGAAATAAGCTCCCGAATCGCCGAACCACGCGCAAAACAGCAGGTATACTATCATAAACACGCCCGGCAGATACCCGCCCTCAACATACCACGGCATATATCGAACGTAAAGTATACAGCTAAGCGAAGCAGGGATTATAAGCGCCGCGCTCCCGCACATCGCGATATTTTCAAGCCTTATTCTCTTGTGGTCGAAAAGCATTATCAAAAGCAGCGCGAACACAAACGCAAGATACGCGAAAACGATAATGCTCTTTTTAAACCTGAACTCTGACGACAAATTCAAAAGCGTCGGCACAACAGCGGAAAACACAACGCAAAACCAGCACAACCCCTTGTGTTTATCGCACTTTACAGCATGAATAAGCTCCCACACCCCGATTGTGCCTATAACGGTAAGCACCGCGGTATACAAGATCTTATTATCGAAAATAAGTACAGCAACGCCGATAATTATTCCGATAAACGCCGATACAATTCTTTTCAGCATAACATTGCCTTTCCGCCGAACGCTAAACCCCGCCGAACCTGCGGTCTCTTGTCTGAAACTCTTTTATTGCGCGTTCGAGGTCTTTCTTTGTAAAATCGGGCCAAAGCGTGTCCATAAAAACAAACTCGGAATACGCCGCCTGCCAAATCATAAAATTCGACAGC
>CANQNY010000165.1 GCA_947625335.1 uncultured Clostridia bacterium
ATGAAAGCGTTTATTACGATATGTTCGACCCCGAGACGAATATCAAGTACGGGTGCTGGTTTCTCGGTTATCTTTGCGAAGAGTTCGGCAATCTTGAGGCTGTCGCCGCGGCGTATCATGCGGGGCGCGGTCAGGTAAACGAGTGGCTTTCCGACAGCAGATATTCCGCAGACGGCGTTCATCTCGATGTTATTCCCACGGAGGACACCGCGCATTATGTTTCAAAAATCACAAAAGCCTTTGATACCTATTTAAGGCTTTACAACAAATAAAAACCTATGAAAGGAAGTTATTTCAATGTCCAAAACCGAAAAAACCGAAAAGACCGTAAAGAGCGAAAAAAGCGAAAAGGGCTCGAAAACCGCAAAGGAGCTTAAAGAAAAGCTGTTTCTTAAGAAAAAGAACGCTTATTTTCACCTAAGCGACGCGGATTTCGAAAAATGCGATAAATTCTGCGAGGGATACAAGCGTTTCCTCGACGCGGCAAAGACCGAGCGCGAGGCAGCGGGATTTATCGAACGCGCGGCGAAGGCGGCGGGATTTGTCGAGTTCGACAAAAACAAGACCTATAAACCCGGCGATAAAGTTTACCGCGTAAACCGCGAAAAGGCGGTATTGCTTGCGGTTATCGGAAAAGAGCCGATTGAGCGCGGCGTAAATCTCATCGCGGCGCATATTGACTCTCCGAGACTTGATATGAAACAAAATCCGCTTTACGAGAAAGACGAGCTGGGCTATTTTAAAACTCATTATTACGGCGGAATTAAGAAATATCAGTGGACGACCGTTCCGCTGTCGCTCCACGGCGTGATTGTAAAGTCCGATATGACGAAAATCTCCGTCAACATCGGCGAGGACGAGAACGACCCTGTTTTTTGCGTGTCGGATCTTTTGCCGCATTTGGCAGCAACGCAGATGAAACGCAGCGCCACCGAGATAGTTAAAGGCGAGGAGCTTAATCTTATCATAGGTTCGCGCCCGTTTAAGGACGACGAGGCAAGCGAGGCTGTAAAGCTTAATATTTTAATGCTGCTGAATGAAAAGTACGGTATTACCGAGGCTGATTTCCTGTCGGCGGAGCTTGAGGCTGTGCCCGCGTTCAAGGCGCGCGACATCGGCTTTGACAGAAGTCTTGTCGGCGGTTACGGTCAGGACGACAGAGTTTGCGCGTATACCGAGCTTATGGCAATTCTTGAGGCAAAAAATCTCAAAAAAACAGCTGTTGCGGTGCTTACCGATAAGGAGGAAACCGGTTCGGACGGAAATACGGGACTTCGTTCGGCGTATCTCAAATATTTTATCGCCGATCTTGCGAAAACTTTCGGCGCGTGCGGACGGGATGTTCTTTCGGCGTCAAGATGCCTTTCTGCTGACGTAAACGCGGCGTTTGACCCGACTTTCCCCGATGTATTCGAGAAAAATAACGCCTGCGTGTTAAACGGCGGCGTGTGCGTGACCAAGTTTACGGGGTCAAGAGGAAAGAGCGGCACTTCGGACGCGTCTGCGGAGTTTGTCGGGGAAGTTCGCGCTCTTCTTGATAAAAAGGACGTTATCTGGCAGACAGGCGAGCTTGGAAAGGTGGATATAGGCGGCGGCGGTACGGTCGCGGCTTATATCGCAAATCTCAATATCGACACCATAGACGTGGGCGTGCCGGTAATGTCGATGCACGCTCCGTTTGAGATTACCGCCAAAACCGATATTTACTCGGCGTATAAAGCTTTTTGCGCGTTTATCGGCGGTTAATTTCGGACAAAGCCATATTTCACCGTTTTCCCAAATAAACATATAATGCAGGGGGTGAACGGCTATGAAACGGAAAATTCGCGGATTTTTCGGGCGGGTGTTTTTGAAACTCGGCGCATTGGGCATGGTGCTGCTTGGATTGCTTATTTTAGCGGATATGAGTTTTCGTCCCGTGGTGGAGACGATAAACGGCTATCGCTGTCACGAGGCAGTCTCGGATATAATAAACAGCGCGGTTATGGCGGAGCTTGAACGCGAGGGTACGGATTATTCAAAGCTGGTAACTCTTTCCACCAACAGCGAGGGCGAGGTTATCTCGGTGGAAAGCAATGTTTTGAATATAAACAGGCTCAAAACCGCGATAGCCGACCGCGTGGAGCGCGAGATTGAGCGTCTGGCGGGGGTTGACATCGACATACCGATAGGCACTCTTACGGGCGTGCAGTTTTTAAACGGCAAGGGTTTCAACGTGGGAATGAGCGTTGTGCCGCTGGGGTATGCCAACACTTCGATAATAAGCGAGTTTTCCGAGGCGGGGATAAATCAGACTTTGCACAGGATAGTTATAGAAATAGACGCGGAGGTTGACGCGGTGATACCGGGGCTGTCGACGAGAGTGCCTGTTTCGACCTCGATAGTTGCCGCCGAAACGGTAATTGTCGGGAGAGTGCCCGAGGCGTACACGCACGTTATCACCGATTCGGGCGACGGCGATGTTGAAGGAATTATAAACGACTACGGGGCGTAAGTTCCGTAAATTGGAGAAAATTATGGATTTAAATAAAGCAAAAAATCGCATAAGTGAGCTTAAAGTCGTTATTGAGAAAGCAAATCACGATTATTACGATCTTGACGCGCCAAAACTTGAAGACGACGAGTACGACGCTCTAATGCGGGAACTTCGTTCTATCGAAAATGAATTTCCCGAGCTTTTAACGTCTGATTCTCCGTCGCAGAGGGTCGGCGGTTCGGCGCAAAGCACGTTTAATAAGGTTCGGCACGAGGTGCAGATGGGCTCGCTGCAGGACGTTTTTGATGTGGAGCAGGTCCGCGCTTTTGTCGAGCGTGTAAGCGCACAGGGCGCGAAGGAATTCACCGTAGAGCCGAAGATCGACGGGCTTTCGGTGTCGCTGGAGTATCACGACGGGGTATTGGCGATAGGTTCAACGCGCGGCGACGGCTTTATAGGCGAGGATATTACGCCGAATTTGAAAACAATCCGCTCTATACCGTTGACGCTCCCCGAAAAGCTCCCGCTGCTTGAAGTCCGCGGAGAGGTGTATATGCCGAGAAAGAGAGTTTCGCCGAGCTTTACGAGCAATCCGAAAAGAACGGCGAGCCGCTC
>CANQNY010000166.1 GCA_947625335.1 uncultured Clostridia bacterium
GAGGGCGGTCGTCACACTCCGTTCGTTTCCAACTACCGTCCGCAGTTCTTCTTCAGAACCACCGACGTTACGGGCGTTATCACTCTTCCCGCTGATAAGGAAATGTGCATGCCCGGCGACAACGTTGTAATGGACGTTGAGCTTATCACTCCTATTGCAATCGAGGAAGGTCTGCGTTTCGCAATCCGCGAGGGCGGCAAGACCGTAGGCTCTGGCGTTGTTACCAAGATCAACGCTTAATTTGCACTAATCAGAATAAGAAAAGCCTTCCGAGCAATCGGGAGGCTTTTTGTGTTTGGGTTTAAGCCGTTCAGCAGTTTACTCACGGGGAATTTGAGGGCGGGAAATAACGGCTATTTTTGCAGGATACCCGTTATCCATTCATACACGGCAAATTTCACCTTTATCGGCTGGGGCTTGCCGAAAGAGGAGAGAATGTCCTCCGCGGAGGCGTCGTTGTTTTCCGAGACCGCGGGCAGCCGCGCGCGAATTTGGACTTCGGAGAACGGGGGTCTAAGGGCGCGCTGTAGGCGGCTATTTTTGCAGGATACCCGTTATCCATTCATACACGGCGAATTTCACCTTTATAGGCTGGGGCTTGCCGAAAGATGAAAGAATTTCCTCCGCGGAGGCGTCGTTGTTTTCCGAGACCGCGGGCAGCTGAGCGCGAATTTGGACTTCGGAGAACGGGGGTCTAAGGGCGCGCTATAGTCGGCTATTTTTGCAGGATACTCGTTATCCATTCATACACGGCGAATTTCACTTTTATAGGTTGGGGCTTGCCGAAAGAGGAGAGAATGTCCTCGGAGGTTTCGCTGTCCGAGACCGCGGGCAGGCACAGCTGCGGGAAAATAACGCACCACCAGTTGTGACCCGCGCCCTCGCCGAGCGTTATCCTAAGCGCGGTGTAACGCCCCGCGGGGAGTATCAGGCGGTCGTATTCGCGCGTCGGGAAATACATCTCGCATATTTCGGCGCGCGCGCCGTAGGAAAAGCCGTTCGCGCGAAGAAATTCGCTGCATTCGCGCTCGATTTCGGGCAGGAGCGTTTCGGCGCGGGTTTCAGCGTCGGACAGGCTCTCGCATTCGGACAGCTCGTCCGAAAAATTTTCCAGCACATAATCCCGCAGCCGCAGCTTTATCGCCTGATCATCGTCCGAGTCGGAATTTGCAGGAATATGCAGCCGCAAAACCTCGCTTTGCACCCGCTCGCAGCGCTCTGCAAATACCGAAAAGCTGCCGAGTAAAAGTGTTGCGATTATCCCCAAAGTCAGCAAAATTACCGTCAGTTTGTTTTTCATAAGTACTCCTTTTCGTCATAAACTAATGTTGTCGGTGTAATTATTGACTATGGGCAAAAAAATATACAAAAATAACGCTTGAAACTAAAAAAATACTTGCAAAATTTATAAAAATGCTGTATAATAAATGTAATAAGTGTAAATGGAGGATGTTGTATGCCCCTTGAAGAAATCACACGGGAATTTTCGACAACTATTAAGAAAATGATCGACGAGCTTAAGCTTGAGGTTATTTATCTGCCCGAAAACGGCGAAAACTCCCTTATTTCAAGCAATGATACCAACCGCCCGGGACTTCAGTTTGCGGGCTTTTACGAGTATTTTGACAACAAGCGCGTGCAGGTCATGGGTAAAATGGAGACCTCGTATCTTATGGGGCTGGAGCCCGATGTTCGCAGAAAGCGCATAGAGGATTTTCTGTCGTACAGATTTCCCGCGCTGGTTATAACGCGCAGTCAAGAGGCTTTTCCCGAAATGCTGGAGCTTGCCCCGAACTACGAAGTTCCCATTCTCCGCACCGATGAAAGCACTTCCGTTTTTATCGCAAAACTTATGGCGTTTTTGCAGCTTGAGCTTGCACCGCGTATTACCCGTCACGGCGTTCTTATCGAGATTTACGGCGAGGGCGTTATGATTATGGGCGAAAGCGGCGTTGGTAAGTCGGAAACCGCCGTGGAGCTTGTAAAGCGTGGGCATAGGCTGATTGCGGACGACGCGGTTGAGATAAGAAAGGCGTCCAATATCACGCTTGTCGGGTCGTCGCCCGATAATATCCGACATTTTCTGGAACTTCGCGGCATAGGTATCGTAAACGCAAGACAGCTTTTCGGTATCGGCTCGGTTAAGATGTCCGAGAAGATAGATATGGTCGTGGAAATGGAACTCTGGAACCCCGAAAAGACCTACGACAGAATGGGCGTGGATACGCATTATATGACGATTTTGGGCGTTAAAGTGCCGCTGCTGAATATCCCCGTAAAGCCGGGGCGCAATCTCGCGGTTATTTTAGAAGTTGCGGCTATGAACAACCGTCAGAAGAAGATGGGCTACAATGCCGCGAAAGACCTGCTGCGGCAGCTCGGAATGGACTCCGACAGCGAGGATATTATGTCGGATTTGAATTTGTAATATTTGTAAGGGAGATTACAGAATGTATAATATAGGCATTGATTTGGGTGGTACGAATATCAAGGTGGGTTTGGTGGACGACAAATACAATATCGTGTCAAAGGCTACTGCAAAGACGAATTTGCCGCGTCCTGCGGAGGACATCTGCGCGTCGATTGTGGAGCTTATCTGGAAAGTTCTGGGAGAAGCAAAGGTTACTATCGGGGAAGTCAAGTCTATCGGCATCGGGACTCCCGGAGTTGCCAACCGAAACAGCGGCGTGGTGCTGTATTCCTGCAATCTGGGGTTCAACAACACCGACCTCAGAAAGTTGCTGAAAGCAAGGCTTGACCTGCCTACTTATGTCGAAAACGACGCGAACGCGGCGGCGTTCGGAGAGGTTCTCGCGGGGGCGGGAAAGGGTTATAAGGACGTGGTCGTCGTAACGCTCGGAACGGGCGTGGGGGGAGGCATTATCATCGACGGCAAGATTTACACGGGCTTTAATTTCTGCGGCGCGGAGCTTGGACACACGGTAATCGAGTTCGGCGGGAGACAATGTTCCTGCGGCAGAAAGGGC
>CANQNY010000167.1 GCA_947625335.1 uncultured Clostridia bacterium
CTTTAGGCTGTCTTATGAAAAATAATAATGTGTTTTATCTGCTGATACCCGCAATAGCGGGAGCGGTGATTTACGCGATAGTATCAAGCATTGCGCTGAGTAAAAAGAATTAGGTGAACAGGCTCAAATGAGTTGGATAAACAAAGTCGAAACTCCCTGCTACGTCATTGACGAGCGGAAACTTACGGAAAACCTTGAAATTCTCCAAGATGTGAAAGAACGCGCGGGGTGTAAAATCCTGCTGGCGCAAAAGGCGTATTCGGTGTATCAGACCTACCCGCTGATTGCGCGTTATCTCGATGGCTGCACGGCAAGCGGGCTTTTTGAGGCGAAACTCGGTTTTGAGGAGTTCAAAAAGGAAAATCACGTTTTTTCGCCCGCTTATACCGAGCGGGATTTTGATGAAATTCTCAAAATCTGCACGCATATCGTGTTCAACTCTCCGCGGCAATGGGCAAAATTCCGCGAAAAAACGCGCAGTTCCGAGCGGTATATACAAACGGCAATCCGCGTAAATCCCGAATACAGCGAGATAGAAACGGATATTTACAACCCGTGTTTTGCGGGGTCAAGGCTCGGCACGACAGTTTCGCGCTTTAAAGAGGAGATTTCGCTCTGCGACGGGATTGACGGGCTGCATTTTCACACAATGTGCGAACAGGGCGCAGATGTCCTCGCTCGGACGCTCCCGCATTTTGTGGAAAAATTCGGCTTTATGTTCAGCAAAATCAAGTGGGTGAACTTCGGCGGCGGGCATCACATAACACGGGCGGATTACGACGTTGAGCTTTTGATAAAGACAATCAAGGATTTCCGCGAAAAATACGGCTTGGAGGTGTATCTTGAGCCGGGAGAGGCTGTCGCGCTGAACGCGGGGTATCTCGTCACAAGCGTGCTTGATGTGACCGAAAACGGCGTTAAAATCGCGATAACGGATGCGTCGGCGGAGTGCCATATGCCCGATGTTCTCGAAATGCCCTACCGCCCGAACATAATCGGCGCGGGGCTGCCGCTCGAAAAGCCGTTCACCTGCCGCCTTGGCGGGAACACCTGCCTTGCGGGAGATATTATCGGCGATTATTCGTTTGACAGGGAGCTTAAAGCGGGCGACAGGCTGGTTTTTGAGGATATGGCAATTTATTCCATGTGCAAAAACAACACGTTTAACGGAATGCCGCTGCCGTCGATTTATCTGCTTAAAGCGGACGGCGGGTTGGAACTTCTCAAAAAATTCGGTTACGAGGATTTTAAAAGCAGGTGCTAGGGGTGATAGATTGGCTGTACTGTATAATATGGACCCGTTTGACGCGCTGGAGATAATTTATCAGGGCGCGGAGGACGGTTTTCCGGAGGAAGATTTTGAGAAAAACGAGCATACCCGCGGGATTTTTACGCCGCAGGTGCTTAGAAAATTTCTCAAAAAATACGGTTATATGTCGGTAAACAGGCTTTCCGACAGCGTGAAACTCCTTCACCCGAACATTATGTCCGAGCGCGTGTTCCGTTACGGCGACAACCGCGCGCTGAATTTGACAATTATTGGCAGAATTGGGGAGTATCAGCTTGCGGTGTCGGACTGCGAGTCCAAAGACCCCGGCATTTTCCTGTTGGCGGTAACTCCCGAACAGGCGCAGATACTGCCGTCGGACGACACGTTAAGCGAGATTTTCAAGGTTATGATTTGCGGGCGGCTGCTTAAAGAGCCGGGAGCGCAGGTCGTGGAAGACCCGGAGCTTGCGGTGAAATTGCTTCGGGAAAATATGGTGGATTTGGAAAAAATATCCTGCAACCCGTCGCTCAGGCGCGAGTATTCCGTCAATTTTTCGGAGGAATTTCGGACGTTTGTCGCTGCCGAATTCGTCGGCGGGGAGCTGGCGCGGTTCTTTTTCTCACGTTCCGAGAATTTTGTTGGCAGCGTTTAGAACAGTTTACAGTTAACAGTTAATAGTGAATAGTATAGGGAGCGTTCGCTTAGGCGAACGCTTTTTTTGATTGTCTTAAAGAGGGGCAATTGCCGATAAGCTTTCAGACAATCTATAAAATCCGCTCCGCGGATACCGACTACTGTATACTGTATACTTTTTACTGTATACTTTTTCCTCAACAATGCGAGTCGTGAACAATTGCCGACAAATCCCAAGATGTAGTTCAATCTCCCCCTACAGGTGACTAGATGTTGTGATTTTTCACAGAAAAATAGCCGTTTGATGAATTTTTATCAACATTTTTTTGTTAAAATTGCACAAAAATATGAACAAAAGTTTATCTTTCTTTTTGGGAAAAAGTTTGTAAAATGCTCTTGAAAAAATTCTCGGAGTGGGTTATAATATGATTGTGGGGAAAAGTGGTGAGATTTTTCACTAAATTGGTGAAAAGTTTACTAAAAATAAAATTCACCGCCAAAACCCGAAAGAGGAAAATATATACACACTACGGAGATGCCGTCTGAGGAGGACGGCGAAACTTTTCGTAAGCTCAAAGGGGTGGCAAAAGGGGGGACAGAAATGTACGGCGAATACGAGCATACCGTGGACGCAAAGGGACGTATGAACTTCCCGGCAAAGCTGCGCGAGGAATTCGGCGAACATTTCTTCATTGCCAAGAGCTTTAATGAAAAGTGCCTGACGGTCTATACCGAGGAAAGCTGGAACAAGCTTAGAGAAAATCTGAAGGATAAGCCGTCGAAGATTGCGTTGCCTATTGAGAGATTTTTATTCGGCAGCGCGTGCGAGGCGGAGCCGGACAAGCAGGGCAGAATTGCAATCGCGCCCGCGCTCAGGGCTTACGCGGAAATTACGTCCGAGGTCGTGGTCGTGGGGCTTGTGGGCCGCGCCGAGATCTGGGACAAGGCTCTTTGGGAGAAGTACAATAACGAGACTACTCCCGAGGATATTGCGGGTATGGCGGAGGAAATCGGTATCTGATGGAATTTCGTC
>CANQNY010000168.1 GCA_947625335.1 uncultured Clostridia bacterium
TTTCTCGCCGCGCTTTTTCCACTCAACAGCGTCCTCCGCGCTGAATACTATCTTACCGCAAGCCGCTCCCGGAGACGCGCCCAAGCCCTTTCCGACGGGAGTTGCCGCCTTAAGAGCCTTCTGGTCGAACTGCGGGTGGAGCAATGTGTCAAGGTTGCGCGGCTCAATCATGGAAACCGCTTTCTTCTCGTCGATCATACCCTCGTCAACAAGATCGCACGCGATCTTCAGAGCCGCCTGAGCGGTTCTCTTACCGTTGCGGCACTGGAGCATATAAAGCTTTCCGTTTTCAACGGTGAACTCCATATCCTGCATATCTCTGTAGTGATCTTCAAGAATTCCGCAAACCTTTACGAACTCTTTATAAGCCTCAGGGAACTTGTCCGCCATCTGCGCTATAGGCATAGGAGTGCGAACGCCCGCAACAACGTCCTCGCCCTGCGCGTTGAACAAAAACTCGCCCATAAGCTTCTTCTCGCCCGTCGCGGGATCGCGCGTGAACGCAACGCCCGTACCGGAGTTGTCGTTAAGGTTGCCGAATACCATCGGCATTACGTTTACAGCGGTACCCCAGCTATACGGAATATCGTTGTCGCGGCGGTAAACGTTAGCTCTGGGGTTATCCCACGAACGGAAAACAGCCTCGATTGCAAGTTTCAGCTGCTCTACGGGGTCGGACGGGAAGTCCTTGCCGAGCTGTTTCTTATATTCAGCCTTAAACTGGGACGCAAGCTCCTTAAGATCGGCAGCGGTAAGGTCAACGTCGAACTTAACGCCTTTCTTCTCTTTCATCTCGTCGATAAGCTGTTCAAAATACTTCTTTCCGACTTCCATAACAACGTCGGAGAACATCTGGATAAATCTTCTGTAGCTGTCGTAAACAAATCTTTCAAACTTGGGGTCGGGGTTGCCCGCGATCATAGCGGCAACAACATCGTCGTTAAGACCAAGGTTAAGAATTGTGTCCATCATGCCCGGCATAGACGCTCTTGCACCCGAACGCACGGAAACCAGCAGCGGGTTTTTAAGATCGCCGAATTTCTTGCCGTTTTCCTTTTCCATCCAAGCAACGCCTTCCATTGCCTGCGCCATAATCTCATCGTTGATCTTTCTGCCGTCCTCGTAATATTGAGTGCAAGCCTCGGTCGTGATAGTGAAACCCTGCGGTACGGGGAGTCCTATCTCGGTCATTTCCGCGAGGTTTGCGCCCTTGCCGCCAAGCAGGTTACGCATTGTCATGTTACCTTCCTTGAAGGTGTAGACCCATTTTTTAGCCATTGGATTGTTCCTCCTGTTGTTATCGGAAAACAAGCAGATGTTTCCCTATAATAAATATTCGGAGAACAGAATCTGTTCCCTAACATCTATTATAACAGAATTAAGAAAAAATTGCTAGATGTTTTTTAAAATTTTTTAAAATTTTTTTGCAAAATATACAATATTTTGTATTAAAACCCGTGTAATGCGTTACATGGTTAAAAAAATAACGATTTCGGGGAGCATTCTGCAAAAAAACGGGCTGCGCGAGGGCAGCCCTAAGGTGAGTATGAAATGCTTTTTATGCAGTACCGTAGTCAACGACAATTTTTCCGTTAAAATACACATAATCATAAGGAGAAGCAAGCCTGCCGTCGACGAAATTGCCCGTTGCCACGAGGTGGGTCACGCTGTTCTCAGCGCAAAATTCATCGGTATAGTATACCGTTTGCTTGCCCTCTCCCTGAAGATCGCCGTCCACCATAGTCCCCTCGATTACAACGTAATCCACGTCTTCAACCGCACCGGCACCGTTATAATAATAGGTTATTGTGGTTTCGCCTTCAAAAATACCGTCAATCATATCGCCCTCCTTAATCAGGCGATTATAGCCCTTTGTTTTCGCCGCGTAGCTGTCATATGTAATGTCAACCTTCGCGCCCGTTACCGTAATCCCCAGTATGCCGACTTCCTCAAAATTTCCCGACACCATGATCTCTCCGCTGTCGGACGTTCCCGTGAAAGTGCCCTCGCCCTTTGGGTCGCCCGACAAGGCGTATCCTTTATATGTTCCTTTGTATACATCACTGCCATACACAAAATTCCAGTCCATTTCCGTAAGCTCTTCCGTTTCTTCCGATTTCTCGGATTCTTCGGATTCCTCGGGCTCTTCGGGTTCTTTCTTTGTAGATTTTGACGATTTCGATGATTTTGACGACTTTGTTGACGAAGATGACTTATCATCATCATCTCTGTTGGTGATATAGATACAACCGCTTGTTGTCATCACCATAACAGCCGCGGCGATTACCGAAAGGATTTTAACTGCCAAATTTCTGATATTCATACTTAATTTTCCTCCAAAATAATCATTCCCTAACAGAGAATTATCTCTATTACAATAACATTATATCACTATAGCTTTAAGTTGTCAAGCGTATAAATGTAATTTGTTATATTAAAATAGTTTATAATAAATTTCGGGGAGGGATTTTATGAATGTTGCACAAAGGCTTGTAGAGCTGCGCGAACGCCGCGGCATTACCACCAACAAACTCGCAAATCTCGCGGGAATTTCGCAAAGCCACCTGCGCGAAATCGAACTCGGCACGCGAAACCCGACTGTTGAAACGCTTTCATACTTTTGCGACGCTCTGGGAATAAGCCTCGAAGAATTCTTCCGCGAGGAAAAGCAGGAACTTGACCCCGCGCTCCTCACCTCTCTTAAAAAGCTCACCCCGAAACAACAGCAGGCTCTCGCCGATTTCCTGAACTCGATAGCGTGATTTTGCGAAAAATTAAAAAAATTTCTGAAAACCCCTTGACAAGGGGGAAATAATGTGGTATAATGTATAAGTCGCGGGACGAATTGGGTTCGCGAAATGCTGGTGTAGCTCAGTTGGTAGAGCAGCTGATTTGTAATCAGCAGGTCGGGGGTTCAAGTCCGTCCACCAGCTCCA
>CANQNY010000169.1 GCA_947625335.1 uncultured Clostridia bacterium
CCCCCGCAATGCACCTACGCACGCAGGGTTTTCCGTCGCAATGACGGCACTGCACCGCGAAATTAACCTTGTCGCCTTCCTCAACCTGAATACGGGAAATCGGCTTTTTGCCGTTTCTGAACGCCGAGATCATATCGGGAGCTCCGCTGTTCGCGGCAGCGCAGTAATATTCGCACAAATGACACGCCAGACACCAGTCCTCGTTTACATAAACTTTTTTCATCGCAAACTCCCCTCCTTATTCGCCCGCATGCTGAATTCCGAGAATTTCAAGCTCTTTGGAATTAAGTCCCACGCCGCGCAGCATAAGTCTGTTGCCGCGAAGAGCCTCGATGGAGTTTATACCCATACCGCCCATCATCTCTTTTATCTCGTGATTCCACGCGGTAACGAGGTTTACAAGACGCTTGTACCCGACGTCGGGGTTAAGACGCTTTACAAGGTCGGCTCTCTGCGTTGCAATGCCCCAGTTGCACTTGCCGGTATTGCAGGAACGGCAAAGATGACAGCCGAGCGCCAGCAGCGCCGCTGACGCGATATAACAAGCGTCCGCGCCCAGAGCCACCGCCTTTACAACGTCCGCCGCCGAGCGGATAGAACCGCCCACCACGATAGAAACATCGTTTCTTATGCCCTCGTCGCGCAGCCTTGAATCCACGCTTGCAAGCGCGAGTTCAATCGGAATTCCGACGTTATCGCGAATTCTCGTCGGAGCTGCTCCCGTGCCGCCGCGGAAACCGTCGATAGCGATAATATCCGCGCCCGAACGCGCCACGCCCGACGCGATTGCCGCGACGTTATGCACCGCCGCGATTTTTACGATAACGGGTTTTTCCCAGTTTGTAGCCTCTTTGAGCGAAAATACAAGCTGCCGCAGATCCTCGATCGAATAAATATCGTGATGCGGAGCGGGAGAGATAGCGTCCGTGCCTTTCGGGATCATACGGGTCTTGGAAATCTCGTCGTTAATCTTCATTCCCGGCAGATGACCGCCGATACCCGGCTTTGCGCCCTGACCCATCTTGATTTCGATAGCCGCGCCCGCGTCAAGGTATCCCTTAAACACGCCGAAACGTCCCGACGCTACCTGACAAATCGTATTTTTGCCGTACTTGTAGAAATCCTCGTGAAGACCGCCCTCGCCCGTGTTGTAATACGTTCCGAGCTCCGTTGCGGCGCGCGCTAAGCTCTCGTGAGCGTTTTTGGAAATCGAACCGAACGACATCGCCGAAAACATTATCGGCACATCAAGCTCCAGATACGGCGTTTTTTCGTAATGCGCCTTGCCGCTCTCATCGTAGGAGATATTCTGCGACTTCTTGCCGAGGAAAGTTTTGGTTTCCATAGGCTCGCGCAGGGGGTCTATCGGCGGGTTTGTAACCTGCGACGCGTTTAACAGAATTTTATCCCAGTAAACGGGGTATTCTTTCGGAGTACCCATTGCGGAAAGCAAAACGCCGCCGCTGTTCGCCTGCTTGTAGACCTCGGTCATTATCTGCTGATTCCAGTTTGCATTATCGCGGAAATGATTTTCATTAGGACGAATTTTAAGCGCGTTCACGGGACACAGGCAAACGCATCTCTGGCAGTCTACGCAGTTCATCTCGTCAGCCACCATTCGGTCAAGCTCCGCGTCGTATTTATGTACCTCGTTCGCGCACTGGCGTTCGCATACGCGGCATTTAATGCACCTGTCGGGATTTCTTACGACCTCGAAAAGAGGGTTCATATAATTTATCGGCATTACTTGTTCCCCCTTTCAGCGTCTTTATCAAGCGTTACAATAATAGGTTCTCCGCCGCGCGGACTCCAAATTCTGTCAACATCGGGACACATTGTTCTTATAGAACATTCTTCGGACGAAATGTAAACCGTGTCGCCCTTTTCCGCAGCCACCATAGAACGCAGTTTCAAGCGGTCGTTAAGCGCCATAAGCCCGTTGTTGAAGCCTAAAATTATCGAAAACGGACCCGTTATAAGCAGGCTTGAAAAAACATTCCTGAAATGACGGTATTTCTCGGTGTCTTCGGGGGAGAATTTCCCGCTTTCAAGCTCGCTCCAGAACGGCGACGCTATTACCTTTGCAACGTCCTCCAGCGGCATATTAAGCCTTCTGTGAAGATAATCGATTATATATGTAATAACCTCGGTGTCGGTAAGCAGATTGCACTTATAGCCGAACATCTCTATAAAACGGCGGTTTGCGTCGTAGGACGATATTTCGCCGTTATGAACGATTGTATAATCCAGCAGAGAGAACGGGTGCGCGCCGCCCCACCAGCCGGGGGTATTCGTCGGATAACGCCCGTGAACCGTCCACGCCCAGCCGTCGTATTCCTCCAGACGGTAGAAATCGCCGACGTCTTCGGGATAGCCTACCGCCTTGAAAACGCCCATGTTCTTGCCGCTTGAGAACACATACGCGCCATCGATTTTGTCGTTGATTTTAATAACGCATCTTGCAACATATGTGCGCTCGTCAAGCTGGCTGTCCGCAAGCTTTGTGGGCAAAGGATTTACGAAATACCGCCAGATAAGCGGCTCGTCGGTGATATTCGGGTTCTTGCGGACGGGAATTCTCGACAAATTCACCACATCGAAATGCCTGTCAAGAAACGCCTCCGCTTTCACCCTCGCCTCGCCCGAATCGTAGAACACATGCAGCGCATACTGGTCCTTGTACTCGGGGTAGATGCCGTAGCCCGCATAGCCGCCGCCCAAACCGTTCGACCGCTCGTGCATGCACGCAATGGAATTCACGATAACGCCGCCGTTTGTGCGTTTGCCGCTGCGGTTGATAAATCCCGAAATAGCGCAGCCCGCGGGAATCCTCGTTTCTCCCTCTCTCTGTAACATCAAATTCACTCCTTATTAAAACCTTGTCTTTCTTTTCCGTGCGGAAAACCGCGCGGTGAGGTTT
>CANQNY010000170.1 GCA_947625335.1 uncultured Clostridia bacterium
GGAGCTTGCCGACGCATTCGGCATAACCGAAGCGATACTTGAGTAAAGGGGAGACGTTTATGAAAACAGTTCTGGCGGTCGACGACGACAACGTAAATCTCGCCACAACGCGTGAAGTTTTAAGCGGAACATATAAGGTCATTCTCGTGAAAAAGGGTCAGCAGGCGTTGTCGTATCTTGAAAACGGCGAATGCGATGTTATTCTCCTTGATATAAATATGCCCGAAATGGACGGATTTGAGGTTATGCGGAGAATTCGCCAAATGGACAAATGCAAGGACATTCCCGTGATTTTCCTTACGGGCGACACCGATTCCGAGACCGAGGCGCGGTGCTTTAAAGAGGGCGCAATAGATTTTATCGCAAAGCCTTTTGTGCCTGCCGTAATGCTCCACAGAATAGGCAGAATTCTCGAACTTGACGAGCTGCGGCGCGGTCTTGCAAACAGGCTTGAACAGAAGATCCGTGAGGTGTCCGACATCAAGAGCCGCACGGGGCGCGACGCTCTTACGGGGCTTTGGAACCGCGAATACACCGAGGACGCCGTAAATTCCATGCTGCAAAGCGGCACGGGCGGCGCGGTTATGATGATTGATATGGATAATTTCAAGCTTATCAATGACAATTACGGTCATATCGCGGGCGATAAAACGCTTAAGATGTTCGCGGACACCTTGCGGGAGTATTCCGTCGAGGGCGATGTTTTGTGCAGGATAGGCGGCGACGAGTTTGTCGTGTTTGTTAAGGGTACGCCGTCAAATTCCGAGCTTAGCCGCCGCGCCGCGGATATTATCAGCGATATTTGCCGCAAAATCGGAGAATGCGGTTTTGAAACCGACACTTCTGTGTCGATTGGTATAGCCAAGACCCCGGACGACGGGACGGATTTCGCGTCGCTGTATAATTCTGCGGATAAGGCTCTTTATTACGTAAAGCAGAACGGAAAGAATTCCTATCACTTTTTCAGCGACCGCCTTGCCGCAGAATCGGATCGCAGCGGGCATATTATCGACATAAAATATCTTAGGGAGATTATGAACCGCGAGGACGGCGGCAACGGCTCGTATCAGCTCGAATTTGACAGTTTCCACCATGTTTACAACTTCATTCGCCGATTTGTGGAGCGCGGACATAAGGACGTTCAGATACTTCTGTTCACGATAAACGGCGAAAACGGCGGCGAGCCCGAGGAAGAGGAGCTTGAACAGGCGGTGGGACTTCTCGAGCAGGCTATTTTCACATGTCTGCGGCGTTCGGATATTTCAACCCGCTATTCCGGGCGGCAGGTTGTCGTTATTCTTATGGACGTTACAACCGAGAATTGCGACATGGTCCGCGAGCGTATCACCGAGAATTTCGGCAAGCTTTACCCCGACGGGAAAGTAACTCTGGAATGCGGAATAGCCAGCCTGTAGCGAAAAAAGCTCCCTTATGGGAGCTTTTTTCGGTTTACAGGGTACAGCGTAAAGTGCACAGTATATGGTGTTCGCTTGCGCGAACATTTTCAGATTGTCACAAAGGGGAAAGGCTGTCAACATTTTATTGTTGTTGTTGCTTTTCGTCCTCTTTCGGCAGCTTTTTAAAGAACATTATCCCGAACGGCACGGAAATCGGCAGCGAGATAAGCAGCGATAAGGGCTGCGCTTCCTGAATTCCCGAAAGTCCCCGAATATTCGACAAAATCAGCAGCGCGGGGATAAACAGCACTCCGCTCCTAAGGGACGAGAGAATAGACGCGCCCAAACGCTTTCCCGTACTCTGAAACAGCATCTCAATCGTCATACACACGGGCAGCACCAGCTGCGACAAAGCCTGTAATCTCAACGCTCTCACGCCTATTTCGATAACCTGCGCGTCGTCTCGGAAAATCCCGATAAGGCTGCCTGAGAAAATAATAAGCACCGCGCAGCCGATTATTATAATGCTCTCCGCAGCGGCAAGCGTAAAGAAAAACGCTTTTTTAAGCCTTGCATATTTTCCCGCGCCGTAGTTGAACCCCGCGACAGGCTGAAATCCCTGCCCTATGCCGAGAGCTACCGAGAACGCGAAGAAAATTATCCTTGTTACAATGCTCATCGCCGCGACCGCAGCGTCCCCGTATACCGCGCAGCAGGCGTTTAAAAGCACGGTGGTAAGGCTGTTGAGTCCTTGCCGCAAAAGGCTCGGAAAACCCGTTGACATGATGTTGAACAGCATTTTCGCAGTCCCGTTTTTTAGGTGCGAAAACGACAGTTTCGAGTCGGTTTTTCCGCTTAAAAACATCGCTACCAGAATACACCAGCTTATAATTTGCGACAACGCAGTCGAAAGCCCCGCGCCCGCTATATCCATTTTCAGCGCGAACATAAAAATAGGGTCTCCGACGATATTCAAAACCGCGCCCGTCATAAGACCTATCATTCCGAGATAGGCTCTCCCCTCATAGCGGAGGATATTGTTAAGCGTAAGGCAGGAGCTCATAAACGGCGCAGCGAACAGAATGTAGGTTATATAAATCTCGGCAAACGGGGCAATGGTTTCCGTACTCCCAAGGAACATAACAATGTCGTCCAGAAACAAAAATCCGACAATGGTTATCAGCAGTCCTCCCAGAAACGAGGAAACAAATCCCAGCGACGCGTGTTCCGACGCGGATTTGTTGTCCTTATGACCGAGCGCGCGGGAGATAATGCTGCCCGTGCCTTGCCCGAACATAAACCCGAACGCCTATATTATCGCCATAAACCCGAAAACCACGCCAACCGCTCCGCTCGCGCTGTTTCCGAGCTTTCCTACAAACGCGGTGTCTACAAGGTTGTAGATGTTTGTGACCAGCATTGATAAAACCGTCGGCACAGAAAGCGTCAAAATCAGCTTTGAAATCGGCGTGTTTATCATTTTTTCGTATTGAGTCAAT
>CANQNY010000171.1 GCA_947625335.1 uncultured Clostridia bacterium
GTCGCTCGCCCAGCTTGCAGACAAACTCGGAATGAGCACCGAAGTTGCGCGGTCGTATCTTACAGGGCGGCGTTTTCCGCGCCCCGACCGCTATAACGCCATGATTGCGGTGCTTGACAGACTGGAGGAGCGTTATGGATAACAACAGGGTTGAAATTGACCTCGAAACAGTCCCAAAAACTAAAATGGACCTGCTTTGCGCCGCCCTTTTGCCCGCCATACTGG
Source organism: uncultured Clostridia bacterium (assembly GCA_947625335.1). Classification (GTDB taxonomy): domain Bacteria; phylum Bacillota; class Clostridia; order Oscillospirales; family Ruminococcaceae; genus CAG-115. Next base: position 226 of record CANQNY010000171.1, read on the forward strand.
AGCATTTCAAAGACCCCGAAAATCAACGCCGCTTTGAGCAGTGGCAGAAAGAGAGGCAAAACAACGAAAAGAAAGCTTGAGATCGCCGCCGTAATTCTGGCGGCAGTCGGTGCGCTTTTCCTGCTGGGCGCGGTCGGAAACGCCGATTTTTACGGCGGGTTTTCCACCGGCGATTACATTCGTATCGCAGTAGGACTTGTATTGCAAGTGCCGCTTGTCGGCGAGGGTATCAAGCAATACAAAGAAAAAGAAGATACCGAAACCGAAATCAAGGAGGATTATCACAATGTTTGAAATTAAAATCGGCGGTGGAATTACCGTTACAATCGACCCCGCGCTTACCGCGGCAATAAACACTCTCGCGAATGCTCTTACAGCGCACGGCGTTCCCGCTAATTCCAACGCCGTTGTTGCGCCTGTCCAAACAACTACGCCTGTTCCGACTGCACAAATTGCGCCGCGCGTTCCGGTCGGGACTGCCGCGCCCGTACAACCCGTTCAGACCGCGCCGCCTGTTTCGACTACTGCTGTACCTACAAGCACGCCAACATACACGCTTGAACAGATTTCGCGCGCAGGTACAACGCTGATTGACATGGGCAAAATGAACGATTTAATGGCGTTGCTCGCGCGTCACGGAGCCCAGGCTATCACGCAGATTAAACCCGAAGAATACGGCGCGGTCGCTATGGAACTGCGTGCGCTCGGCGCGCAGATATGAGGAGGCGCAAAATATGCCTGCTCCCGAAAAACACGCGGTTGTTTCTGCATCAGCGGCGCACCGTTGGTTAAAATGCACCGCCGCGCCGCGTTTCGAGGAACAATTTCCCGAAGAGAACAGCGAGTATGCGGCGGAGGGTACACTCGCACACAGCTTTTGCGAGCTGAAAATACGGCGCAAATTCTTACAGCTTGACACTCGGTCATATAATGCTCAACTGAAAAAGCTGAAAGCCGACCCGCATTACCTTGATGAAATGGACAAGACCTCGGACGCGTATATCGAGCATTTGACCGAAAAGGCTATGGAATACAATTCCCCACCCTCGGTTATGCCAGAAATTAAAGTTGATTTTTCGGACTATGTCCCCGACGGGTTCGGAACCTGCGACTGCGTGATGATAGGCGGCGATATGCTCGATATTACCGACTACAAACACGGAAAAGGCGTTGTTGTATCAGCCGCTGAAAATCCGCAAATGAGGCTTTATGCACTTGGCGCATTAAAACGGTACGCGCCGATTTTTGGCAACAGCATAAAGCGCATTCGTATGACGATTTTTCAGCCGCGCGCACAAAGTGAGCCGAGCGTTGAAGAAATTACCCACGAGGAACTGTTAGCGTGGGGCGAAAGCATTAAACCGATAGCGCAAAAGGCATTCACCGGAGCGGGAGAATTTAATCCGGGCGAGCACTGCCGTTTTTGCCGCGGGAAAGCCGTTTGCAAAGCCCGCGCGGAAAAGTATTCCGCTTTTGAGGATTTCAAGGACTGCGTCCCGAACAAAAAGCAGTCGGACGGCGAGACTACGCTCTCGAACGAGGAAATCGGTGAACTGCTTGTTAAAGCGGCGGGGCTTGCGGCTTGGTTTGAGGATTTGCAAGCATACGCGCTTAAAACTTTGCTTGACGGCGGTAAAATCCCCGGTTGGAAAGCCGTTGCGGGAAAGAGCAACCGCGCGTTCTCAAACGCCGAAGAGGCTGTTTCGGCGGTTATTTCAGCGGGATATGACGAGGCAATTGTATACGAGCGCAAAGCAAAAAGTTTGGCGGAACTTGAAAAGCTGATGGGCAAATCTGAATTTAACAGAATATGCGGAAAGTATGTTGTTAAGCCTTTGGGGAAACCCGCTCTTGCGCCCGAAAGCGACGCGCGCCCGCCTTACAACTCCGCCGCCGCTGATTTCAAAAATGTTGCAAAATGAGATTTATTGCAGATACTTTAAGTAATTTTAGGAGGTATTTTTATGTATCAGAATATTCCGACAAAGGTTTTGACAAACGAGGTTCGTTTGTCTTATGTGAATTTGGTTACGCCGCGGGCGTCCCAACAGGGGCAGAAAGAGCGGTACAGCGTTACCCTGCTTATCCCCAAAACCGACGTTGCTACTAAAGCGGACATCGACGCAGCGATTTTAGCGGCATATAACGAGGGCGTTTCCAAAAAGTGGAACGGCGCACACCCCACGCCCAAAAGCATTGTACACGACGGCGACGGTCTGCGCCCGTCGGGTGTGCCGTTTGGCGACGAGTGTAAGGGCTGTTGGGTAATTACGGCGAGCAGCTATACCAAACCGCAGGTTGTAGGTGTCGACAACATCAATTGCGAGCTTGCACCGCAGGATATTTATTCTGGTATGTACGCCCGCGTAACGCTGAACTTTTTCCCGTTTGACACGGCGGGGAATAAAGGCGTTGGGTGCGGTCTGGGCAACGTCCTTAAAATCCGTGATGGAGAGCCTTTGGGCGGCGGAGCGTCGGCGGCGTCAGACTTTGAGGGCATAGGCGCGGCTACCCCGAATTATGGCGCGGCAATTCCCGCAACGCCCGGTGCGGCATACCCGCAATACAACTACGGCGCACCCGCGGCAACTCCTGCCGCTCCTAATGTAAATCCGATAACGGGAGACCCCTATCCGTTCTAACAATGGAGGCAAATTAT
>CANQNY010000172.1 GCA_947625335.1 uncultured Clostridia bacterium
CAAATCCGTCCGCCACGCGCGCTTTTTCCAATTTGTGGAAAAAGCGCGCGTGGCGGACGGATTTGTGTTCGGAACGCCCGTGTACTATTCCGCGCCGAACGGCTCGGTTATCTCGTTTCTTGACCGCGCGTTTTATTCGGGGAAATCGGCGTTTGAGGGCAAACCTGCCGCCTGCGTTGCAAGCTGTCGCCGCGGCGGTGCGTCGTCAACCTTTGATTTTATGAACAAGTTTCTTGGGATTTGCTCCATGCCCGTTGTATCTTCCACATATTGGAATCAGGTCCACGGGAACACTCCCGCCGAGGTTTTGCAGGATACCGAGGGTCTTCAGACTATGCGAAATCTCGGGCGGAATATGGCGTGGCTGCTGAAATGCATTGAGGCAGGCAGAGCCGTCGGGGTGAAGTTCCCCGAACAGGAACACGAATTCCGGACGAATTTTATACGCTTGTGAATAAATCGCCGTTCTGCGTGAAAAATATTCCCGGAGGAGGGATATTATGAAAGCAGAAGTAGACCGTGACGGCTGTATCGGCTGCGGAGTTTGCGCGGACATCTGCCCCGACGTGTTCAAAATCGCGGAGGACGGGTTGTCGGAGGTTATAGCGCCCGCGGACGGTCACGAGGACGGCGTAAAAGAGGCGGCGGAATCGTGTCCTGTTGAAGTTATCCACATACAATAAAAAAAGCAGGCTCTCTTTTGGGGAGAGCCTGTTTTTTTGCATATATTTCAGGCTGTCGAGAAAGCTTCGGATACGAGGAAGTGCCGCTGTGAGCTAGCCTTTGTGGCTGTCACAGCGGCACTGACGAAGTAGATGGGGCTTTATCGGCAGCCTGCTAGAAAACAAAATTTACTAACAACATATACACCGCCGTCCCTGCTGCTATTGACAGCAGCATATTTTTCTTCCAGAGGTGCAGGGCAACTATCGCGGCGAGGGAAATCAGTTCCGGCAATCCGTGACTTCCCGCCAGCACATTCACGTCCTTAAAGCTGTAAATCACCAGCAGCCCCAACGCCGCCCCCGGAAGAGCTTTTCCGAGATATTCAACATATTTCGGAACTCTCTTTTCCCCGCCGAATACCAGAAACGGCGTGAACCTTGTAAGCATTGTACCCAGCGTTACCGCGCCTATCATAACCGCTATTTGCCAAATGTTCAAAGGGTTCATAATCTCACCTCTATCTTTCTTCTGAACAAGGTGAGAATAAGTATTATCACCGCCATGGACGGGATTATAAAGCCGCCGCTTCCGAAAAACAACAGACAGCAAAACGCCGCCGCAAGCCCGATTAAAGACGAACTGTGCGACTTCTCTTTCAGCCAGTTGTCAAGGAAAATCACCACCAGCAGCGCCGTCATAACAAACTCCAGCCCCGGAAGCTCGATTTTGATAAACGAGCCCGCAAGCGCGCCCACGCTCGCTCCCGTCACCCAGTAGCATTGGTTGAGGAGCGTCACCCAGAAGTAAAACCAGCCCTTGTCCACGCCTTCGGGGACGTCCGCGGTGCAGTTTATCGAAAAGCTTTCGTCGCACAATCCGAAAATCAGATACCACTTTTTTGCTCCGACGCCTTTATATTTCGTCAGCATTGACAACCCGTAAAACAAATGCCGAGCGTTCACCATAAGAGCCATAACCAGCGCGCCGACGGGGTCGAACCCGCCGCACAGCATATCCACCGCCACAAATTCCATCGACCCCGCAAACACTACCGCCGCCATTATTATCGGAACAGCCGCGGGAAGTCCCGAAGTCCGCGCATAAATACCGTATGCCGCGCCGAGAAACAAAAATCCCGTCATAATCGGGATAGTTTTCGGGAACGCGGCTTTAAATGCCTTCAGTTTCAATTTTGTCCTCCGAATTTCTGATGTCCTCCGCTATTTTCGCGAGCTTTTTCAATCGGTGATTTAGACCGCTGCGGGAAATCGGTTTTTCGTGCAAGGCGCAAAGCTCCGACAGCGAACTTTCGGGATTTTGAAGTCTGAGCATTGCCGTTTCGCGAAGTTCGGGAGATAGCTTGTCCGAGCCGAGTGCGGCTAAAACAAGCTCGATGTCGCGGCGGCTTTTTTCGCTTGCCGCAACGGTTTTGTCAAGGTTTGCGTTATCGCAGTTGACAACGCGGTTTGCGCGGTTGCGGATATCCTTTTCGATTTTAACCTGCATTATTTCAAGCGCACGAAGTCCCGCGCCGATATACGTCAAAAAATCCTCGATAGCCTCGCTTGTCTTGAAATACAAAATCTCGCATTTAGAGCGGCGGGTCTGTTTTATCGGAAAACCGTGTTCACGGATAAACTCGCAAAGGGGCGCGGTGCGGTCGTTTTCGGGGAGTCTTATCTCTAAATGATATTCTTTTTCGGGGTCGGTAACGCTGCCGCAGGACACAAAAATTCCCCTCAAAAACGCCGCTGAATCGTCATCATTCCCCGAAACAATTTCGGGCGCGACATGCGAAAAATCCCCGAACCGCGCCGTCACGCCCCGCGAGTGCAGCCCGACGGTATACAGCGCGCCGCCGCTGTTCACAAGCTTTGTAAGCTTGATTTTCTCGTTCGGGAAAACCCTCTCGCAAAGCGTTTTTGCAAGCATAAACACCTCGAAAAGTTCCGTTCGTATAACGGGCTTTTTTTCGCACATTTTCCCCGCGTAAAACATTCCGTAAAGCATTGCGGGGAGCTGTTTTTCCGGCAGCTGCACGCTGCAAAGCTCCCGTTTTATATCAGATGAAAATGACATTTTATCCCTTTTTCCTGTTAATATCCCTGTGAATAACGCTGACGCGAGACCCACCGTCACCCCGCCGCGCAGGCTGCCCGAACGCGAGACCCGCTGTCACCCGCCGCGCAGGCTGCCCGAACGCGAGACCCGCC
>CANQNY010000173.1 GCA_947625335.1 uncultured Clostridia bacterium
GTCCATCGGAGAGGCTTTTCGGCTTATAAAGCACGGGTATCTTGACGCGGCGATCGCGGGCGGCACGGAGCATTCGGATATAGGGTTCTGCTATGCGGGATTTAACAATATGAAGGCTATTACCCGTTCGCAGGACGTTGACCGCGCGTCTATACCGTTTGACGCGGAGAGAAACGGGTTTGTGCTCGGCGACGGGTGCGGCATTCTGGTTTTGGAAGAATACGAGCACGCAAAGGCAAGAAACGCTAAGATTTACGCGGAAATCTGCGGCTACGGCTCTACCTGCGACGCTTATCACGAGACAAGTCCCGATCCGGAAGGGCGCGGCGGCGCGAAGGCTATGGAGCTTGCGGTGCGGGAGGCGGGAATTCCGTTCGAGCAGGTAAATTACATCAACGCTCACGGAACGTCCACGCATATGAACGACGCTACCGAAACTGCGGCTATCAAGCTTACGTTCGGCGAGCACGCGAAGAAAATCGCGGTGAATTCCACCAAGTCCATGACGGGGCATCTGCTGGGTGCGGCAGGCGGCGTGGAGGCTGTCGTTACCGCGCTGTCGATAAAGAACGGGAAAATTCACAAGACCCTTGGATATAAAATTCCCGACCCCGAGTGCGATCTTGACTATGTGACGGAGGGCGCGAGGGAGCTTAAGATTACGGCGGCACTCTCAAACTCTCTGGGATTTGGCGGACATAACGGCTGTTTGTGCTTTAAGCCTGTTGACTGAAAGGAAGAACAATGTTGAAGGATAACAAAATTACCCCTATTGAGGACACCGTGGAGTGCATTGAGGCTCTGGCGAAGATTGTCAGGGAAAACGACCTCGGACGTATTAAAATAAGCAGCGAGGACCTCGAAATCGTCGTTGAGGGAAAACGCTGCCCGCCGCCTATGGCAGCTCCCGCGGTAATGCCTGCGCCAGCTGTTTCGGCAACCGCTCAGAACCCCGCTCCCGCGGCTGCGGCAGTTTCGGGGAATATAATCACTTCTCCGATAATCGGCACGTTTTATTCGTCGCCGTCTCCCGAAAAACCGCCGTTTGTGCGGGTGGGGGATAATGTAAACGCGGGGGACGTTGTGTGCATTATCGAGAGTATGAAACTTATGAACGAAATCAACAGCGAGTTTTCGGGCAAGGTTGCCGAAATTTATGTCAACAACGGCGATCCCGTCGAGTACGGGCAGAAAATTATGCGGATTGAATAAAGAAGGCGAAAGGACAAAGGTATGACGCTTAATTTAGAGCAGATTAAAGAGATTATTCCCCACCGCGACCCGTTTCTTCTGATTGACGAGGTGACGGAGTTAGAGCCGGGGGTGTCGGTTAAGGCGGTAAAACACTTAAAAGCTGAGGATTACTGGTTTAAGGGGCATTTTCCGGGACAGCCCGTGACTCCGGGCGTGCTGATGATTGAGATGCTTGCGCAGGCGGGAGCTGTGTGCGCGCTGTCGCTGCCCGAAAACAAGGGCAAAATCGCGTTTTTCGCGGGGATAGACAAGGCTCGTTTTCGCGGGCAGGTGCTGCCGGGGGACACGCTGGAGCTGTCGGTTGTGATGACCGAGAAAAAAGGTCCGATAGGCTTCGGGAAGGCGGTGGCTACCGTGAACGGGAAGAAGGTCGTGACGGCGGAGATTTCTTTCGCGGTTGCAGAGCCGAAGGAGTAGTAATAAGAGCGTGTATAAAAGGTCAAATTTCAGACTGTATAGAAAGCCTTTTTTATAATTGGAGAGGAAAATGTTTGATAAAATACTTATTGCAAACAGAGGAGAAATAGCAATCCGCGTTATGCGCGCGTGCCGCGAGCTTGGGATAAAGACCGTGGCGGTGTATTCGACGGCGGATAAGTCGGCGCTGCACGCGCAGATTGCAGACGAGGCAATTTGCATAGGTCCCGCGCCCTCGAAGGACAGTTATCTCAACACAAAAGCGATTATTGCGGCGTGCGAGGTGACGGGGGCGACGGCTATTCACCCCGGTTTTGGTTTTTTGTCGGAGAACGCGGGCTTTGCAAGGCTTTGCGACACCTGCGGGATAACTTTTATCGGTCCTACGCCGCAGGTTATGGACGAAATGGGCGATAAGGCTCACGCAAGAAAAACCATGATAGACGCGGGAGTGCCTGTTATTCCGGGGTCGGACGGAATTGTGCCCGATTTGGAGAGCGCAAAACGCATTTGCCGCGAGATAGGCTATCCCGTTATGGTGAAAGCGACTGCCGGCGGCGGCGGGAGAGGAATTCGCCGAGTTGAGAGCGAAGAAGAGCTTGAAAGCAATTTCTTGTCGGCGCAGCAGGAGGCTTTGTCCTGCTTTGGCAACGGCGATGTGTACATCGAAAAGTTCGTTGTAGACCCGCGCCATATTGAAATACAGCTTTTGGCGGACAATTACGGTAATGTCGTGCATCTGGGCGAGAGGGATTGTTCACTTCAGAGAAGAAACCAGAAAGTTCTGGAGGAAAGCCCCTCGCCGATTATGACGGAGGAGCTGCGCGCGAAAATGGGCGCTGCGGCGGTAAGCGCGGCTAAGGCGAGCGGCTACCGCAACGCGGGAACGATTGAGTTCCTTGTCGATAAGGATAGAAATTTCTATTTTATGGAAATGAACACCCGAATTCAGGTTGAACACCCCGTGACGGAGTTTGTGACGGGGATAGACCTTGTAAAGGCGCAAATCCGCATTGCGGCGGGGGAAAGGCTATGGTTCTCACAGAACGATGTTAAACTTAACGGTCACGCGATTGAGTGCAGGATAAACGCCGAAGACCCGCTCCATAATTTCCGTCCGTGTCCCGGTGTGATACGTTCAATTCACGTTCCGGGAGGGTTTAAT
>CANQNY010000174.1 GCA_947625335.1 uncultured Clostridia bacterium
GTAGACCTTATCGAACGTTAATCTCTGTACGGCAATTATGTGGACAATAGTTTAAAGAGAGTTTATGCGTTGACCATTTCCCAGCAGGGGTTGCTCTGCCGGGTTTGTTGTTTTCTGTACGGCTATCACGTAAATCTTTTTTGTAAAGGTTAGACACAAGGGCAATGCCCTTGACCATTTCCCAACAATATGTAGACCTTATCGAACGTTAATCTCTGTACGGCAATTATGTGGACAATAGTTTAAAGAGAGTTTATGCGTTGACCATCTCCCGGCGCAGGTTGCTCTGCCGGGAACGTTGTTTTCTGTACATAATGTAGATGTAGGCTTAAAGAGAGGTTATACGTTGACTATTTACCGGCATAGGCGGCTCTATTTCAGCCGCCCTTTTCTGTACGGCGGTGGGGCGGACGAGGACTCGATGGCAATGAATAATTACGTCTCGTAGGTAACTACGGGACGTTTTGTTAGGCTCGATTCGAGCCGCTCTCGACTTCGGGGAAATCTTTTATCGTAAAGGTTATACATCTAATGTAGATAGTGTAGAGGAAAAAATATCCGAATACGCCGGAATTGTAGAAAACATGTAACACATTATAATGCCGTATAAGTGGGAGGAGTAACAATTATGAAGAAACAATCACTATTTCAGAAGCATTCTATAACTTATCTAATTTTAAATATAGTTTTTATTTTGCCGGTATTTATTATGCTGAATTCGCCGAATCTAGGGTATGTTAATCAATTTTACCCACTTATTGTCTATGTGATTCCATTAGGTTATTACTGCATATTAAAATTAACGTATTTCCATATAATTTTAAGCATTGTTTTTTTGATCTGCTATATTCATATTTTTCTTCGCCATAAAATGTGCATACATTCTTTTTTGCTTTCACTTTTTTGCGTGGCTGGAACTATTGGGCTAAATTCTTTTTTAATAATTAACGCGGATCGATTTACAGTTCAATAGAATGAAAACATTATATGCTTGTTTGTTAGGTATTCTAATCTGAATTTGAATGATTTCTCCGGAATGATACCTTGCAATGTCATCTTGTGTTACAATTGAACACGTCCGAGATGAGGTTGAGATGATGAACGACTGTCTTTCGCGAGAGCGGAGAGCCTGTCTTGACATTTTTTCCGTTCAGCGACAAATCAAGGGCAATGCCAGCGTTATCTGCGGAGCGGATAATGCGTTGACCATTTTCCAGCATAGGCGGCTCTTTTCAAACGCAAAATTCTGTACGGCGGTTAAGTTGACAATAATTTGTCATAATTGTGAAGTTACTCGTCAACTTCCCTCTTTTGTGACAATCAAAATCGTTCGCGCAAGCGAACAAACCGCTTACTGTTCACTATAAACTATATCCTGTAAACTGCCAACAGGCGTTGTGCGGACAACCTGATTTCCGTTCGCGTCATAGCCTGTGCTTACGCGGATTTGATAGGAATTTCCGCGTTTTCTGATTGTAGCCATAGTCTGTACCTCCTGTCAGACCGCGACCCCTTACGCTTATATTTTACCACTTTAAAGCGTAGTTGTCAAGGGGGGGGTATCGCTTTGTCATTTCGTCAGTTTTTTGGTGGCAAATTGCCGCTGTTCAGCCTGCGCCCTAACAAGGTTGTCTATATAGTTCCCGTCAACAATTTCCTCGTACGCCTTAATCAGCGTTATGACGCGCTGTAATGCGGTTTTATCGACTTGCAACTCCTCAGCTTTTGCGTAAATCTGCTCCCTCAAAGAGAACCCAAACTCCGAAATGGTCTTTAGCTGTTCGGCAAGATAGTTGATGTTCGCGTCGTTCTGAAACGTGTAGATTTTCTGCGGAACGCTCTTTTTCGGTGACAACCTAAACCGCGAGATTTCCACGGTCAAATTCAGAATTGTAGCGTGGAATTTTCTTTCAATCGCGTTCGCCGTGTTCAGTTTCTCGCGAACGGCGTTCGGGAATTTTTCGCGGTCGGCTATGCGCTTTTCAAGGCAATTCGGGGTGTAATCCTCACCCAAAGTTTTCAGCCTTACAAACCTCTCGGCTGTCGGCGATTTGACCGCAAGGTATTTCCCGCGCTTGACTTCGTACCCGCGCTCTTGCAATTTTCGGAGCAAATCCTCAAAATTCGCGGACGAGTAAACGAGCCTGTCAATGTCGAGCCGAATTTTCTCCCTCACGCCTTCGGACTTCGCGGGTCGGAAACTATCGGCAATCGCAAGCGTAGCTTTTTGCGCGTATTCGGGTGTGTAAACCGTGTTGTTTTCCTCGACGAAAGGCACTTGAAGTTTTGTCAGCTCGTCCCCAACGAATTGCAACTTCTCCTCGGAGAAGATTTCCAGCGGCACAAATTTCGCGTTTGCCTTGCCCGTCAATTCGGAAATTTGTTTCTCGCGTTTCTGAATTTCCGTGCGGAGAAAATCGTTCTGATTATTAAGCTGTTCAAAATCGTCCGCAGTTAATTCTCTCGAAGATTTCTTTTTCAGTTCGTTGATGTGGGCGTTGATTTCACGGATTTTTTCCTTAGTAGCCGCAACCTTTTTGTACTCATCAACCGACAAATGCTCACGGTGAACGTTTTTATTGTCACGCGATAATTTGTGTTCAATCAAAATCTGCTCCATAACCTTGCGCTCGCTCTCCGACCACGCCGCCCACTCATTCTGAAATCGGTTCGCCGAAGTGAAACCTTGCTCACGAAGTGCGCCCTTCATTGACACCTTAACCGAAAGTCCACGCTCGGATTTTCGCGCTATCGGAACAAAATCTATGTGCAAATGCGGCGTGCTTTCATCAAGGTG
>CANQNY010000175.1 GCA_947625335.1 uncultured Clostridia bacterium
TCGTACTACAAAAGTGCGAAAGAAAGCGGTTTCGCGCCGACTTTCCGCGCGGATAAAGTCGTTGATACCTCGGGCGCGGGAGCGGCTTTCGCGGTGGGGCTGATAAGCGGAATTACCGAGGATATTCCCCTTGGCGAGGCGGTGGTAAGAGCAAACGCCTGCGGGTGTATTGCTATCCAATCAAAGGACGACAAGCGGGCTTTTCCGACTATGGAGGAGCTTAGAGAATACATGCTCTCGCACAGGTTCGCCGTGGAGGGCTGCAAGGAGTTTTAATGCTTTGCAGCCTTTGAAAAGCATTTTAGGCAAGGCGAATTTGCCGCGGGGGTACAAAATTTGTGCCTGCGAAAAAGTATTTAGGCAAGGGCGAAATTGATCGCAAAACCGCCGCGGAGGGGTGCAAAGATTTTTGAACACGTTGTACATTACGGACCTTGACGGGACGCTGCTTGACAACGACAAGAGAGTTCCGGAGCATGCGGCGAAAACGCTGAATTCGCTGATTGCAAACGGCGTTAAAATAAGCTATGCCACGGCGCGTTCTTTCAACAGCGCCGCGCCGCTTTTGCGTAACGTCCGCTTCTCCTGCCCGTGCGCGGTGTACAACGGGGTGTTTATTATCGACCCGAAAAGCGGCGAGCGGCTGTACGGGCGCGGTTTTTCCGAGAATGCTGCGGGGTTTGCGAGGGATTTTTTCACGCGGGAGAAAATTTTACCGATCGTCTACTCGTTTATAAACGGTGAATACAAAATTTCCTATATTGAAAGCAGTTCTCCCGCCGTGCAGGCGTATATCTCCGCTCACGAGGGCGATCCGAGAATGCGTAAAGCGCGGGATATTGACGAGCTTTTCGAGGGGGAAATTTTTTATTTTACGGTAATCCGCGAGGAAAAGCTGCCGATAATATGCAGCACTTTCGGAGAGAACGAGGATTTTTCCATAAACGTGCAAAAAGACACCTACGACAACAGCATTTGGCACGAAATTTACGACGGAGGCTGCTCGAAAGCGGCGGCGGCGCGGCGGCTGAAAGAGCTTTTAGGCGCGGAGGAACTTGTGTGTTTTGGGGACAACGTCAACGATATTCCGATGATTGAGGCGGCGGACGTGGGAGTTGCCGTGGAAAACGCCTGCGGGGAGCTGAAAAGCTGCGCGGATTTTGTTATAGAAGTCGGTGGGGTGGCGGATTTTATTGAACGGCATGAACGGCGTAAACGAGAGATTTAAGAGCGCGGTCGAGAAAGCGGCGGCGCGCGAAAAGGGCATTCACGGGTCGATCGGAACGCAGAACGAACGGCTTATCCATGCGGCTTTGAAAAACTACTATGCGCCGTTTTCGGACGAGCAGGAAATACGAATTGGCGGGTTTATCGCCGACGCGGTAAGCGAGGACGGAATTTTCGAGATACAATCGGCGGCGCTGTACAGGCTGCGGAAAAAGCTGGACGCTTTTGCGGAATTTTCGCGGGTCACGGTGGTGTACCCCGTGACGGCTGAGTACAGAACGATTTTTATCGACGCGGACAGCGGTGAAGTCCGACAAGAAACGCCTTTAAGGCACATGCGCTCGCTGATTAAGCTTTTCGAGGAGCTTTATCCGATTAAAAATTACCTATCGCGCGAAAATGTGAGGATTATCGCGGTCAGGCTAAACGTCGAGCGGAGAGTGTATTTTCGCGGGGAAAAAATTCCCGATATCCGCGACAAACGGATGAGAAAAAAGTGTTATATCGAGAAATTCCCGCTTGAACTTCTTGAGGAAATAGTGCTGCAAAACGCGGAGGATTACAGGATTTTTCTGCCGGAGGGGCTGCCCGGGACGTTCACTAAAAAAGAACTGTCGAAATGCGCGGGCGAGAGCGCGAACTCCAAACGAGCAGAGGTTTTGTGCGGAGCGGGAGTTATCGAGAAAATCGGGAAACGCGGGAAAGAAAATGTGTATGCTTTGAAATGACGTCAAAATGTGAGCTGACGAAACCGGCGCACGGACGCGCCGACGCCCAAAGTCTCACAAATGCGCCGGAAGTGTGAAAGCAGCGAAATTCCTTGTCGGAGGGGCTGCCCGGGACGTTCACTAAAAAAGAACTGTCAAAATGCGCGGGCGAGAGCGCGAACTCCAAACGAGCAGAGGTTTTGTGCGGAGCGGGAGTTATCGGGAAAATCGGAAAGCGCGGGAAAGAAAATGTGTATGCTTTAAGCAATGTGTGCGAGGGAGTGTGAAAATTGGTTAAATTCATTGTCGGAAAGGCGAATTTTGACATTTCGGGGGAAATTCGCAGGGAAATCTGCGAACTTGCGAAAGCACATACGCAAACGCTTAACATCGTGTTTATCGTTCCCGAACAATTTGAATACGAGACCGAACGCGCGGTTTACAGAATGATGAAAGAAAACGGACTTCTCAAACGCAGCCGCGAGGTGAAGATCACAACTTTCTCGAAACTCGCATCGGAAATTCTCCGAAAAGGCGGCGACAACCGTCCGCGCGCCGACGAAACAATCAAAAACGTTATCATGCACAAGGCGGTGAACGACTGCAAGGACGAGCTGTCGGCGCTTGCAAATATCGCGAAGAAACCCGGTTTTTGCGGGAAAATGACCGATACGGTGGCAAGTCTGCGCTCGGCGGGACTGTCGCCAGACGGACCGTCTTTCCCGCGACAGGATCGACGCCGTCC
>CANQNY010000176.1 GCA_947625335.1 uncultured Clostridia bacterium
CTCCGCCTCGTGCGGAGCGTGGATTGAAATAGTATCAAGCCAGCATTCAGCGTCTTCAAGATTGTCGTCGCTCCGCCTCGCGCGGAGCGTGGATTGAAATCCATAAATCAGGATAATTTTTTCTCAATAACCTTAAGTCGCTCCGCCTCGCGCGGAGCGTGGATTGAAATATTAGAGTGAGTGCAGGTAAAGGCATTGACAGCGCGTCGCTCCGCCTCGCGCGGAGCGTGGATTGAAATTCTATAGCTCCAAGGCAAGCCATACTATCTTTTCGTCGCTCCGCCTCGCGCGGAGCGTGGATTGAAATATTGCTGACATTTTTAATTTCGAATTGCACCAAGGTCGCTCCGCCTCGCGCGGAGCGTGGATTGAAATTTCCAAATCCACAAATGCGCCAACCGTTACTTTGTCGCTCCGCCTCGCGCGGAGCGTGGATTGAAATCCGAAATCCTTGCACAAAATTTCTCTGCGCGCGTGTCGCTCCGCCTCGCGCGGAGCGTGGATTGAAATGGCGACTGTATGATAAGGCAGGCAAAGAACTTAAGTCGCTCCGCCTCGCGCGGAGCGTGGATTGAAATCTTTTCGCAAACAACAATGCCACCCTGTCCGACCAGTCGCTCCGCCTCGCGCGGAGCGTGGATTGAAATGCTGCGGACGCTGCGGAGTTAGCCGCTCCCGCTGCGTCGCTCCGCCTCGCGCGGAGCGTGGATTGAAATAAATCCGCCTGTTGTCTGCCCTTGCACTATTTTTAGCGTCGCTCCGCCTCGCGCGGAGCGTGGATTGAAATAATCAAATCAATCAATATATCACTGTCCGAACCGCCGTCGCTCCGCCTCGCGCGGAGCGTGGATTGAAATCCGGGATACAAAAAACTGACGAACTTTGCAAAGGTCGCTCCGCCTCGCGCGGAGCGTGGATTGAAATTTGCCATGCAGGAAACTTAATTCAAGCACATAAGTCGCTCCGCCTCGCGCGGAGCGTGGATTGAAATAAAATCTCCGTATATTGCTTTTAGCTGCGGAAAGGGTCGCTCCGCCTCGCGCGGAGCGTGGATTGAAATACGAGCGGAACCGCTTAGAGCGTTATGTCGCCGAGTCGCTCCGCCTCGCGCGGAGCGTGGATTGAAATTCTAAGGTGGTTATTTTTTTGCTCAAAATTAGGGTCGCTCCGCCTCGCGCGGAGCGTGGATTGAAATCGTCATCATTTGTCGGAATGCTGACATTTATAAGGTCGCTCCGCCTCGCGCGGAGCGTGGATTGAAATACCTCCGACCTTGAAAACGACTGTGCGAACTCTGTCGCTCCGCCTCGCGCGGAGCGTGGATTGAAATAAGAAAACCCGCAACTACCGTAATAACCGCTTTCTGTCGCTCCGCCTCGCGCGGAGCGTGGATTGAAATACAACCTGCCGAAATCGGACTGCAACATGAAATTGTCGCTCCGCCTCGCGCGGAGCGTGGATTGAAATGAGAAGCATTCCGACTGTGACAAGCACCGCCACAAGTCGCTCCGCCTCGCGCGGAGCGTGGATTGAAATAAAGTCTTAGGCTCGGAAATGAAGCTTATAGCCTGTCGCTCCGCCTCGCGCGGAGCGTGGATTGAAATATAAAATTGAGGTGATAAAAATGACGCTTAATATGTCGCTCCGCCTCGCGCGGAGCGTGGATTGAAATAAAACCAAATGCGTTTTCTAATATATCTCCCTCAGTCGCTCCGCCTCGCGCGGAGCGTGGATTGAAATAATTTATCATCACTTACAATTAAAGACAGCGACGTCGCTCCGCCTCGCGCGGAGCGTGGATTGAAATACTCGAAAATCACCGAGGATGAACAGGGCGACGAGTCGCTCCGCCTCGCGCGGAGCGTGGATTGAAATATCAGTGGAGATTTCCTTTACATAGTACTTGCCGGTCGCTCCGCCTCGCGCGGAGCGTGGATTGAAATCCTTGTCAACCCAGCCATACACGTTGGAAGATGAATGTCGCTCCGCCTCGCGCGGAGCGTGGATTGAAATACAATATCCGACCAAAGCGAAACACGTCCGGCGTGTCGCTCCGCCTCGCGCGGAGCGTGGATTGAAATACCTTTGTTATGGCGCTGATTCAGCATGAAACCGTCGCTCCGCCTCGCGCGGAGCGTGGATTGAAATAAAGATGAAGACAATTGAGGTTAAATTTTTGGTGGGTCGCTCCGCCTCGCGCGGAGCGTGGATTGAAATGCCGCTAAATAGTTAGGATAGTCAATCCCCGCGCCGGTCGCTCCGCCTCGCGCGGAGCGTGGATTGAAATACCGCATAACCCCACGGGAAAACACCGTCCCTTAGTCGCTCCGCCTCGCGCGGAGCGTGGATTGAAATCACAATTCCGAAAAAACCGAAACGGGAACGCTTGAGTCGCTCCGCCTCGCGCGGAGCGTGGATTGAAATGTTGCGCTCTATCTGCTCGGTAAAGCCTGCCGAGTCGCTCCGCCTCGCGCGGAGCGTGGATTGAAATTTTTTTTGTTTCGGCGGTAAATGATTTGTATTTGGTCGCTCCGCCTCGCGCGGAGCGTGGATTGAAATTTAATCGCTTTGTACAGCGATATATACCGCTTGTGTCGCTCCGCCTCGCGCGGAGCGTGGATTGAAATAAAAAGCCTGTTCTCGGCGG
>CANQNY010000177.1 GCA_947625335.1 uncultured Clostridia bacterium
TTGAAGGTCATGAAACCCCGATTTACGGTGATCGGGATCGAGGGCAGCACAGACGACGGCGAGGAATATGTCGAGGAGACCGAGAATACATATAAAAAGCTGGTTTTCCGCGATAATAAGCTGGTAGGCTATATTCTTATGGGAGACGTTGCGCGCGCGGGAATTTACACCTCGATGATAAAGGAACAGATCGACCTCGGCGAAGTGGACGTTGAGCTGCTCAAACAAAAGCCGCAGATGATGATGTTCGGCAAGGCTCGGCGCGAGGAAAAGCTGGGAGGTATTGTAAGATGAGAATTGACGCGAGAAATCACGGATATACCGAACTTAACAGGGTTATAAGAGCCAGCGCAGACGAGAAATTTCAGCTTGTGAACGTCCTCGGACAGAGGTATATCGGCGCGGGTCTTTCGGGCAAGGAAATTATGATTGAGGGCACTCCCGGAAACGCTTTGGGAGCGTATCTCAACGGCTCTAAAATAATCGTTCACGGAAACGCTCAGGACGCTATCGGAGACACCATGAACGACGGCGCGATAATCGTTCACGGAAACTGCGGCGATACCACGGGTTACGCTATGCGGTCGGGTGAGATTTACGTCAAAGGCAACGCGGGCTACAGGGTAGGAATTCATATGAAAAGCTATCAGGATCTGTACCCGATAATCGTGGTCGGCGGCAAGGTCGGCGATTTTCTGGGAGAATATCAGGCGGGCGGCATTATAATCGTCCTCGGCATAGGCGTCGAGGGCTGTCCCGTAGGCAGTTTCTGCGGCACGGGAATGCACGGCGGCGAGATGTTTATCAGAAGTGAAACCGCGCCCGCGGGACTTCCCGTTCAGGTGTGCTGCACGAAGGCAACCGATGAGGAAAAGCAGACTATCCGCCGTTATATCGAGCGTTTTGTAAAGCATTTCGGGAACGACACGGACGACCTCTTAAGCGGCACGTTTTTCAAGCTTACGCCGAATTCCGCGTCGCCGTACAGACAGCTTTACGTCAATAACTAACAGATAAAGAGAAACATGGGCAGGGAGCAATGAGAATATTTGTCAACGCGAAAACAAACGAGCTTTGCGAGAGCGTAAAGCAGGCTCTTTGCGGGGCGTCGGAGGAGTTCCGGTTCGAGTTATGCAGCGACGACGAAAAAGCCGCGGCGGCGGATTATTCGGCGGCGGACGTTATAATCGTTTCGCTGCCGCTGCGCAGCGAATTCGGGCTGAATTACGTCGCCGAGACCGCAAAAAAAACGCAGTCTCCGATAGTGGTTTTAGCGCGCGCGGATATTGCGGAGGACGTTCAAAGCAGAATTCGCTTTACGGGGGCGTTTGTGCTGGCAAAACCGTTTTCCAGAGGCACGCTGTTGCAGACGATCCATATGGCGAAAATCGCTAAAGAAAACATCAACCGCTTAGAGCAGGAGAAAACGGCTCTTTTGGGGCAGCTTGACGACGCGAAGATAATAAACCGCGCTAAGTGCTGTCTTATACAATATCTCAATATGACCGAGCAGCAGGCTCACAAGCATATGCAAAAGCTCGCTATGGACACCCGCCGCACGCAGCGGCAAGTAGCGGAGGATATTTTAAAAACCTACAGTATATAAAACACGGAGCGGAAAGCGCGTCTTTCCGTTCTTAGGCTGTAGATAAAGCCCCGCAGCGTTTTGCGCGCAAGCGCATAATGCGGCGTTTTGCGCGCAGGCGGATAATGCGGCGTCCGGGACTTTCTCCACAGCCTGAGTTTCACTTTTTATACAAACCGGGAGCGGAAAGCGCGTCTTTCCGTTCTTAGGCTGTAGATAAAGCCCCGCAGCGTTTTGCGCGCAGGCGGATAATGCGGCGTCCGGGACTTTCTCCACAGCCTGAGTTTCACTTTTTATACAAACCGGGAGCGGAAAGCGCGTCTTTCCGTTCTTAGGCTGTAGATAAAGCCCCGCAGCGTTTTGCGCGCAGGCGGATAATGCGGCGTTTTGCGCGCAAGCGCATAATGCGGCGTCCGGGACTTTCTCCACAGCCTAAGTTTCACTTTTTATACAAACCGGGAGCGGAAAGCACGTCTTTCCGTTCTTTTGTTTTGTACAAGGGTTGACAAGAGAGGGAAAATGTGTTAAAATGAAATAGGAAAATGCGATAAAACTAAAGAAAGTGCGATATTGCGTGTTTGTGGGAATAATTCTCACATACGCCGATTTTATATCAACTTCAAAGCAGGTGATATTATGAAAGTCAATTGGAACAGAAAATACACAACTATCGCGGTATATTCGCTGCTTGTGATAATTCTCGCGGTGCTGTTTGTCGTGTTTGTTTTCAGATTTGAAAGCTTTGCAAAAACGTTTTCGTGGGTGGGGTCTGTCGCCGCGCCGATAATCTGCGGCATTGTTATCGCGTATATTCTCAATCCGCTTATGGTGTATATCGAAAACAAATTGTTCCGCAAGTGGAAAGCGCAGACTCCTCCGAAAGAGAATATCGTAATCCGCAAGCTGCACGACTCCTCGGTAGGGGACAGCGCGGTGGTAAGGCAGCTTGAAAAGCACAATACGCCGCTTGAAAAGAAAATTCGCCGCCGCAAGGTGATAGCAAGGGTATGTTCGCTTTCGCTGACATTTTTGATAGTGATAGTGCTGCTGGGCGGGAT
>CANQNY010000178.1 GCA_947625335.1 uncultured Clostridia bacterium
CGATAATATGGACAAGGCTGTGGAAATTGCGAATAAAATCGCTCCCGAACACCTTGAAGTCGTGGCTGAAAACCCGCTTGAATACATAGGTAAACTGGATAACGTCGGTTCGCTGTTTTTGGGACAGTATTCCCCCGAGCCGCTTGGGGACTATTACGCAGGACCCAACCACGTTCTTCCGACTTCGGGAACGGCGAGATTTTATTCTCCGCTTGGCGTAGAAAGCTTTGTAAAGCGTTCAAGTTATATTTATTACACAAAAGACGCTTTGCTTGACGCTGCGGACGATATTATTCTGATTGCCGAGCGCGAACAGCTTACGGCGCACGCGAATTCGATAAAGGTTCGCAAGGAGGAACAATAATGAACAGAACTGCGCAGATCACCAGAAAAACTAAGGAGACTGACATCACCGCCGAGCTGTCGCTTGACGGCGGCGAGGTGAAAATAGACACGGGGATAGGCTTTCTCGACCATATGCTGACGGCGCTCGGCGTACACGGCGGGTTTGGACTTGTTCTTAGTGCGAAAGGCGATCTTAACGTAGACGGGCATCACACCGCCGAGGACGTCGGAATAGTGCTTGGCATGGCGTTTAAAGAGGCTCTCGGCGACAAGTCGGGGATAGCGCGTTTTGGAAGCGCGTATATTCCCATGGACGAGGCGTTAGGGTTCTGCGCGCTGGATATAAGCGCGAGACCGTTTTTGGTGTTTGACGCGGAATTTTCCAATGAAAGGGTAGGGGAGTTTGACACCTGCCTTACCGAGGAATTTATGCGGGCGTTCGCGTTCAACGCGGGGATAACCCTGCACCTGCGCGCGGAATACGGCGCGAACGACCACCACAAGATAGAGGCTATGTTCAAGGCGCTGGCTTACGCTTTGAAAAACGCTGTTCGGAAGAATTCCGACGGCTCGGTCGTGTCAACGAAAGGGGTTCTGTAAATGATAGCGGTTATCGATTACGGAGCGGGAAACCTTTTCAGCGTGAAAAACGCTCTGGATTTTCTGGGCATTGAGAATAAAATTACCGATAAAGCCGAGGATCTGAAAGCGGCGGACAAGCTCATTCTTCCGGGAGTGGGGGCGTTTCCCGACGCTATGAAGATGCTTGAAACAAGCGGGCTTATCGGCACAATAAAAGAAGAGGCTGCGAAAAAGCCGCTGCTGGGAATTTGTCTTGGTATGCAGCTTTTGTTTCAAAAAGGCTACGAGTTCGGCGAAACGGAGGGGTTGGGTTTAATCGAGGGCAGCGTGAAACTTATGACCCCCGAAAATCTTCCGATCCCGCAGATAGGCTGGAATTCGCTTGAATTCAACGAGCCGTGCAGGCTGCTTGCGAATTGCAAAAACGGCGATTATGTGTATTTTGTGCATTCCTACGCGGCTGACTGCCCGAGCAAAAACGTCGCGGCGTACTGCGATTACGGAATGAAAGTGCCTGCGCTGGTCTTTTCGGGGAACGTCTACGGAGCGCAGTTTCACCCCGAAAAAAGCGGCGACGTCGGGCTTGAAATTCTAAAGTCGTTTTGCAGTTTGTGATTTTGGTGAATTTTGATAGTGCTATGGCGTAAAAGTTTAGTTTTACGCAATTGCAGCAATAAGACAGCCGATATTTCATAATTTAACGAGTTGAACGGGGGAGAAAAAATGGTCATTTTACCCGCTATAGACATAAAGGACGGGCAATGCGTAAGGCTTTTCAAGGGCGATTACAGCACCGTAGAGAAGGTCGCGGACAGCTATATGGACACCGCTCGTGCGTTTGAAAACGCGGGCGCGGAATGGATACATATGGTCGATCTTGACGGCGCAAAGGACGCGACTCAGCAGAACAAGGACATCTTCATTGACGTTGCAAAAAACACGGGATTGAAGGTCGAAGTCGGCGGCGGAATTCGTTCTCTCAATACGGTGGAAATGTACCTCAAAAACGGCATTTCGCGGGTAATAATAGGTTCTGCCGCCGTGAAAAATCCGCAGCTTGTAAAAGACGCTGTAAAAGAATTCAAGGACAGAATTGCGGTCGGAATTGACGCTAAAAACGGCTATGTCGCAACGGAGGGCTGGCTGGAGACCTCGGACGTTTATTTTACAATTCTCGCGCGGGAAATGAGCAGGATTGGCGTTCAGTACATCATTTTTACAGATATTTCCAAAGACGGAACTCTGTCGGGGGTAAACGCCGAGCAGCTTGAGCAGATAAACACAAGCTGCCCCGCGAATATCATTGCAAGCGGCGGGGTGCGGTCTATTGAGGATATAAAAATCTGTAAAAAACTGGCACTTTACGGCGCGATTTGCGGAAAGTCGCTTTATTCGGGAAATCTTGACCTCGCAGAGGCTGTAAGGCTTTCGCGGGAGTAAGGAGGAAATATGCTTGCGAAGAGAATAATCCCTTGCCTGGACGTTAGAAACGGAAAGGTTGTAAAGGGCGTGAATTTTGAGGGCGTGAAGGACGTCGGAGACCCTGTGGAGCTTGCTGTCGAATACAACAGGCAGGGCGCGGACGAGATTGTTTTCTACGACATAACGGCTTCCTACGAGGGCAGAGGGGTAATGCTTGACGTGGTGAGAAACACCGCAAAGCAGG